>NZ_JAVDVA010000047.1:0-33753 GCF_031456635.1 Streptomyces sp. 3330 | reverse complement strand
CGTCAACGGCAAGAAGAACGAAGGCAAGGCCAAGGAATCCATCCAGGTCGTCGACGTCTCCCAGCTCCTCCTGGAATCCGTCAAAACCCCCGCCGGCGACGAACCCCCCGCCGGCGAGACACAGACCGAGGACGAACCCGAACCCCAGCCGGTGAAGTGAGACGCGGGCAGACACGCCGACTCACCACGGGCGGAGCCTGCGGCGAACGACAGCGGCCCCGGCGCCTGTCCGCAGCGCCACGCGTCCGCTCCGTCGGTCATTGCGGGCCGGAGACGGAACCGACCGGACAGACCAGACGCCGTACGGACGCGGGCCGGATACGGGTCGGATGCGGGTGGGAGACGCGCCGCGGGTCAGGGCACCTCGGCCTTCAGCGGCCCAGCACCGGAGGGAGAGCCCCAAAACGAGGGTGCGCAGGCCGCGTTGCGGGGAAGAATGGCCGCCATGACGTACGACGGCTCCTCGATCGATCCGACCAAACCCAGCATCGCCCGCGTCTACGACTACCTGCTCGGCGGCAAGGACAACTACGCCGTGGACCGTGAGATCGGCGACGTGTTCAAGCGCGACCTGCCCGGTTCGGTGGCCATCGCCTTCGCCAACCGCGCCGCCCTGACCCGGGCGGTCAGGGAGATCGCGAAGAACACCGGCATCCGGCAGTTCATCGACCTGGGCAGTGGGCTGCCGACCGCGGACAACGTGCACCAGGTCGCGCAACGGCACGCTCCCGATTCACGGGTCGTCTACGTCGACATCGACCAGCAAGTGCTGGTCCACGGCCGCGCGCTGCTGGAGAACAACGACCGGACCCGCGTCGTCGCGGTCGATGTGCGCCACCCCGAAGGCATCCGCACCCACCCCGACACCCTCGACATCATCGACTTCGATCAGCCCGTCGCGGTCATACTCAGCGCCATCCTCCACCACGTCAACGACGACGAGGACCCGGCGGGCATCGTCCGCTACTGGCGCGACCAGGTCCCCTCCGGAAGCCACTTCTTCCTCAGCCACTTCCGCTCCGGCAACAACCCCGAGACCGTGGAAGCCGAGAAGGTCCTCCAGAAGACGTTCGGCCGCGGCCGCTGGCGCACCGACGCGGAGATCGCCTCTCTGCTGGACGGTCTGGAAATCCTCGACCCGGGCATCGTCCCCGCGTCGCTGTGGCGTCCTGACGAGAACGACAACCCGTGGAACAGCGGCGAGGGACGAGAGCTCACGGTCTGGGAGCACCTCATCGCTGCCGGATTGGCCCGGAAAGCGTAGCCGTGGTCCCCGGGCGGCGATCGCCGGGCGACAGCGCCTCTGGCGTCCAGGTCGCCGGATGGTGGAGCGCCTCGGCATCGGTGGCTACGGGTTCACGTGGCTCCGCAGCCCGGGCACGAGCGCGAAGGGGAAGGGAACGGGCCGCGGGCGGTGCGTCTCGCACGGCGGTGGCGGTTGCCGTCGTCGCGCCTGTACGTCGCTTCCTCCCGCCCCGCTTGCTGCCACCACTTCGTCCCCTCCCGGACTGTCGGATGCGAGTCACTGGAGGGAAACGCCTCTTGGGCGGCCGCGTCGCGCGAGACCCGGCTGACCAGGACCGCGCGCGGCGGCTGGCGGCGGCCGGCTGAGCCACGGCCGGGTCGCGCACGGCCCAGTCATCACCGTAGGTGTCGGATCCCGGCGCCCCTGCCTTCCTCGCCAGCTTCCGGCTCCGGGCCGCGATGACGGGACCGATCTGGACGATCAGCCGATGCCCTGCGTGCTTGTACAGCGCCTCGGTGACGACGATGGGGCTCACCGCTCTGGTCAGCACAGGGGACGCTTCCGCCGCGCGACGTCGTCGGCAGGAAGTGGCCTTCTCCGTCGTCATCAGGACGAGGTTCCTCGACGTCCAGGGGACCGGAAACCGCTCTACCGGCGGACCGCCGAGATCAGCCCGCCGAGCCGCTCCTCGCGTCGCGGCGGGACACTGATCGGACGGCCGTAGGCGGCAGCGCTCGCGCAGGGTGTGGGACTCGGCCTCCCGGCCGTGCCCGGCCAGCCAACCAGCCAGCCAGCCAGCCCTGCCGACCTCTTCTGGGTCGTCCCCGTTCCCGGGAGACCACGGCGTCATTGATCCACCGTGTCGCGGCCCGCTACGGGATGGAAGCGATGGTGCTGCGCCGCCGGGAAGTGCCAGGCAGTTCGAAGAAGCGTCCGGCGCCGGTTCCTATCCGGCTATGTACTCGACCTCGGGATAGCGCGGTGAAGCCCCCCACAGCAGATGCCCAGCGTCCGGGCGGCGGCGCAGCTGGAGATCGAAGAAGGCCCGCACGGTCGCCCGTACGGCAGCCACCGCCCGGTCGGCGGGGATCGTGCCGATCTGCAGCGTCTTGCGCACCGATTCGGGGACCTGCTGGGCCATGGCCACGATGTCGGTGAAGGAGTTGTGGTCGGCGTCCGCGAGCCGCAGACAGCGGTGCCAGTCGCTCAGGTGCGCCCAGAACGGCGGCCAGGACCCGTCTTCGTTCAGCCCGTCGTGAACCGCCGTGTCCATCAGCAGGAACGGCCGGTCCAGACCGTGCTCAACCACCGGCCCGTACAGCGCGCCGTCCAGATCGATGCCGGCCCGCACCCGCTCGTCCAGATACATCACCGCCGCCGACGCGGCGCCGCCCCGGGAGTGCCCGAAAGCGCCGACCCGCGTGAGGTCCAGCGTCCCTCGCAGCCCTCGCGGGAGCGGACTCGCCTCGGCGTCGGGGTTGCCGCCCCGCTCCAGCACGGTCAGCTGGTCGAGGACGAACCGCAGATCGGCGGCGCGCACCGCGACCGCGGCCGTGCGGGCCTCGTGGCTCGCGTCGTCAGGGCGGTTGACGACCACGCGGCCGTCCGGGAACTCCACCTCGCCCGAGTCGTAGGGATGGTCGATCGCGACCACGACATAGCCCCAGGACGCCAGTTCCTCGATGACCAGCGTGTTGAACGTGCGGTCCGAGGTATATCCCGGCGAGTGGAGCAGCACCGGCCGGCGGCCGGGCCGGACCGGCGCGCGGTCCGCGCTGTGGGTCTTCGGGAGCGCGTAGCCGTCCACCGCGCCCCCGAAGCGGGCCTTCAGGGCCCGCTCGGCACCGGACGGCAACCAGGGCAGCATCGCGCGGTCACGCACGTCGGCGGCCGGGTACGTCACGGTCACCATCACCTCGCGCGGCTGCCCCGACCAGGGGTCGGTCCGCGACGGGTCGACCATGTGCAGTTCTACGGCGCCCACCGGTGCGGGACCGTTCGGCCCGGCCAGCCGGATGGGGATGAGACCGGCCGCCACTGCGGGCGTGGACACCGGCAGGGGAACGGCAGCCGCGGCGGCTGCTGCGAGGCCACCGGCTATCAGGGAACGGCGATTCGGGCGTACGGGAGGCACTGCGCTCCTTCCGTGGCCGGACCCGAGGCGCCCAGCGAAAACGGTAAAGGGAACGCCATCGTCCGGCCTGCTCATCGTCAAGTTCCGCAAAGTCTAGATCACTTGGTGCCGGAAGCCGGATTTTGTCTATCGGTTCATACCGTCCACTTACCAGCGGCCGTCGGACATCTTGTGCCGGGGCGGAGATTGCCGGGGCGGAGATGTCCCGGAAGACATCGGCACGTCCGGGTCAGGGTGCCGTCCTCTCCGCGCGAGCAGAGGAGTTCCAGAGGAGTTCCGTCGCGGGGCGGACCCCGTCCGGCCGCAGCGTCCGTCCTTTCCGCGCACGAGCGGACGGACCCCGCACAGCCACATCTCATGGAGCACCACCACCGGCTGCTGCGCGAGCTCGGCGCGACCGACGCCGCCCACCTGCGCCGCATGCTGCCCGGGCAGAAGGTGCTCGTCGTAGGCGTGCGGGCGTCCACGCAGACCCCGCCCGTCCCGTCCGGCAAGCGGGTCATCTTGACCACGCTTGAGGACGACTTCGGTCTGGTCGACATCGCCTTCTTCGAGGACTCCCACGAGGCGTGCGCGCACACTTTTCTGATGCCGCGCGAGAATTCGCGTGATCTCCGCGAGAATTCTCGTGATCTCATCGTCCGGCAGTCGTCATCCGAGCCAGGCGGACTCCTTGTGTCGTAGGCGTGCGGAGACGTCCGAGCCGCCCGCGGAAGCGGACGTGCCCGTGGTGCCGGGTGCGGCCGAGTGCCCCAGGTGCCGGTGCACGAAGTGGATGGCCATCGCGCCCTCACCGGCCGCCGAGGCCACCCGCTTCACCGAGCCGCTGCGGACGTCCCCTACCGCGAAGACCCCGGGCAGGCTGGTCTCCAGGGTCATGCACGAGCGCCCGCGGCCGTGCCACACCTCGGGGTCGGCGCAGGCTTCCTGGGCCTCCGGTCCGGTGAGGACGAAGTTGCGGGAGTCGAGGGCGATGGTGCCGGCGAGCCACTCGGTATGGGGGTCGGCGCCGGTGAAGACGAACAGGCCCTGTACCGCGAGCCGACGGTGCCCGCCCGTGCGGTTGTCGACCACGTCGAGCTCCTCCAGCACCTCCCGGCCGACGACCTCGGTGACCTCGGTGTGCAGCATGACCTCCACCCGCGGATGGCGCTCGACCTGGTCGATCAGGTAGCGGGACATGTTGGCCTCAAGGCTGGGTCCTCGGACCAGCAGGTGCACCTTCGGCGCGTACCCGGCGAGGAACAGCACGGCCTGGCCCGCCGAGTTGCCTCCGCCGACTACTGCCACCGGATCGGTGCGGCACTGCTGCGCCTCGTAGACGGTCGCCGAGTAGTGGACGCTCGTTCCCTCCAGGCGTTCGATACCGGGCACCCGGAGCCTGCGGTAGCGGGCACCCATGGCCAGGACGACCGCGCGGGCGGCGATCTCGCTGCCGTCGGCGAACGCCACCACGTAGAGGTCCTCGTCCGTGGTGCGGAGACCGGTCGCCTCCACCGGAATGCTGATCCCGGCGCCGAACTTGCCGGCCTGGAGCACGGCGCGTTCGGTCAGCTCGGCGCCGGAGATGCCTGCGGGGAAGCCCAGCAGATTCTCGATACGGGACGACGTGCCGGCCTGGCCGCCGGCGGCCATCGCCTCCACCACGGTGGTGCTCAGTCCCTCGGAAGCGGCGTACACCGCGGCAGCGAGGCCGGCGGGTCCGGAGCCGACGATGAGGACGTCCCCATGACGGCTTCCGGCGGGCAGTGACGGCAGGCCGATGAGCCGGGCCAGTTCCGCGTTGCTGGGGTTGCGCAACAGGGTGGCGTCCCGCCAGATGACGAGCGGTGTCTCCTCCGGGCCGACGCCGAAGCGGCGCAGCAGCTCCTCGGCCTCCTCGTCGGTCTCCAGGTCGATCCAGCGGTGCGGCAGCCGGTTGCGGACGGCGAATTCGCGCAACCGTCTGGTGTCGGGCGAGTAGCGCGAGCCGATGATGCGGAAGCCGGCGCCCTGTCCGACGAGCAGCGCGCGACGACCCAGACAAGCGCGCAGCACGACGTCCCCGAGGGCGGGGTCCTGGGACACCAGGTGGCGCAACCGGTCCAAGGAGACGACGAGGACCTCGCCCGGTTCCCTGGCGACAGCGGTGTAGAAGGCCACCTGCCCGTGCAGCAGCCCGAGTTCGCCGATGAAGCGACCGGGGCCGTGCACGCGCAGCACGTGTTCCTCGGGAGTGCCGTAGTCCTCGACGACGGCGACGCTACCGCTGAGGACGACGAAGAACGTCTCGCAGCGCTCCCCCTCCTGGATCAGCACGTCGTTCGAAGCCACGCTCCGGCGTTGCCCGTGCTCCGCCAGACGTGCCGTCTGGTCCTCCGTGAGGCGCGGGTACGCGCCGTAGACGTCCGGGGTCTCACCGAAGACGGCCTCGTCCGCTTCCTCCGGCATCGGTCCCGCGCCCGGCTGCGACTGGTCGCCGGACATCAGACGAACGCCTCGTGAACGTAGCACCAGCGCCAGTCCTCGCCGGGCTGGAACGACTGCACGATCGGATGGGCGTCGGCAGCTGCGTGCCTGCGCGCGTGCTTGTTCGGCGAGGAGTCACAGCACCCGACGTGCCCGCAGGTCAGGCAGAGCCTCAAATGGACCCACGGCGAGCCGAGCAGCAGACATTCCTGACACCCTTGCGGGGTCAGTGGCTGGACCGGCCGGACAAGTGCGAGGTGGGGGTCTGCGTGCAGGGTCATCCGGATCACCCTTCCCGGGCCGTGATCGATTGTTCCACCCACTGGCGCAGAGCGGGGGCGGGCGCCGCTCCCGCCTGCCTGGCGACCGTCTCGCCCCGGTCGAGCACGAGCAGTGTCGGTACCGCCTGGACGTCGAATCGCTGCGACAGCCGCGGGTTCTTGTCGACGTCGACCTTGACGAGTTTGATGCGGCCGGCGAGATCGGTGGCGACCTTCTCCAGCGCGGGGCTCACCATGCGGCAGGGGCCGCACCAGGTGGCCCACAGGTCGACCACGACGGGGACGTCGGCCCGCTCGGCGACCTCGGTGAAGTCGTCGTCGCCCGCGTCCACCATCCACGGCAGGGGCTGCTTGCAGTGGCCGCACTTGGGGCGGCCCTCCGCGGCCACGGGCACCCGATTGGTGCGCCCGCAGTTCGGACAGCTGACGGTCGTCGCCTGCATCGTGCTCATGCCGCCCGCGCTCCCTTCACGTCCTCGATGCGGTCGTAGGTGACCACCAGCTCTCCGTGTTCGGCGTCGACGCGGACCGTCGCGCCGTCCTGGACGTCGCCGCGCAGCAGGGCACGTCCGACCAGGGTCTCGACCTCGTGGGAGATGTAGCGGCGCAGCGGCCGGGCCCCGTACACCGGGTCGTATCCCTGATGGGCGATCACCTCTCGTGCAGCAGGGGTGAGTTCGACGGTGATGCGGCGCTCGGCGAGCCGCTGCCGCAGTTCGTCGAACTGCAGCTCCACGATCCGCTCGATCTGCCGCTCGCCGAGCGGCTTGAACAGCACGATGTCGTCGACGCGGTTGAGGAACTCCGGGCGGAAGTGCCCGCGCAGCTCGCCCATCACCAGGGCGCGGGCGTCGGGCTTGATCTCGCCTTCGGCGGTGGCGCCGTCGAGGAGGTGTTCGGAGCCGATGTTGGACGTCATGATGATCACGGTGTTGCGGAAGTCGACGGTGCGGCCCTGGGCGTCGGTGATGCGGCCGTCGTCGAGGATCTGCAGCAGGGTGTTGAAGACATCGGTGTGCGCCTTCTCGATCTCGTCGAACAGCACCACCGAGTACGGCTTGCGGCGTACGGCCTCGGTGAGCTGGCCGCCTTCCTCGTAACCGACGTATCCGGGCGGTGCGCCCATGAGCCGGCTGACGGTGTGCCGCTCCTGGTACTCGCTCATGTCGAGGCGGACCATGTTCTCCTCGGAGTCGAACAGAGTCCGGGCGACGGTCTTGGCCAGCTCGGTCTTCCCGACGCCGGTGGGGCCGAGGAAGATGAACGAACCGATGGGGCGGCGAGGGTCGCGGATGCCGGAGCGGGCGCGGATGATGGCGTCGGTGACGAGTTTGACGGCTTCGTCCTGGCCGATGACGCGCTCGCGCAGGATCTCGTCGAGGCGCAGCAGCTTCTCGCGTTCGCCCTCCTGGAGGCGGGCGACGGGGATGCCGGTCCAGGCCGCGACGATCTCGGCGATCTCCTCCTCCGTGACGACCTCGCGCAGCAGCCGGTTCTGCCCTTGTTTGGCGGCCAGTTGCTCCTCCTCCGCGGCGAGTCGGCGCTCCAGGTCCTGGAGCCGGCCGTAGCGGAGTTCGGCGGCGCGGTTGAGGTCGTAGGCGCGTTCGGCCTCCTCCGCCTCGTGGCGGACCTGCTCCAGTTCCTGGCGCAGCTCCTGTACGCGGCGGATCGCCTGCCGTTCGGCCTCCCACTGGGCGCGTTTGGCGTCGGCCTCGCCGCGCAGGTCGGCCAGTTCCCTGCGCAGCTCCTCCAGACGGGCCTTGCTGGCGGGATCGGTCTCCTTGGACAGGGCCGCTTCCTCGATCTCCAGGCGGGTCACCCGGCGGGTGAGCTCGTCGAGTTCGGCGGGCATGGAGTCGATCTCCGTGCGCAGCCGGGCACAGGCCTCGTCGACGAGGTCGATGGCCT
Source organism: Streptomyces sp. 3330 (assembly GCF_031456635.1). Classification (NCBI taxonomy): domain Bacteria; kingdom Bacillati; phylum Actinomycetota; class Actinomycetes; order Kitasatosporales; family Streptomycetaceae; genus Streptomyces; species Streptomyces sp. 3330. The sequence continues at coordinate 25,736 of NZ_JAVDVA010000047.1, read as the reverse complement.
TGTCGGGCAGGAAACGGTCGGTGATGTAGCGGTGGGAGAGCGTCGCCGCCGCGACCAGCGAGGTGTCCTGGATCTTCACGCCGTGGAAGACCTCCAGGCGTTCGCGCAGTCCGCGCAGGATGGAGATGGTGTCCTCCACGCTCGGCTCGTCGACCAGCACCTGCTGGAAGCGGCGTTCGAGGGCGGCATCCTTCTCGATGTGCTTGCGGTACTCGTCGAGGGTGGTGGCGCCGATCATGTGGAGTTCGCCGCGGGCGAGCATCGGCTTGAGCATGTTGCCCGCGTCCATGGCCCCTTCGGCGGCGCCCGCGCCGACGACCGTGTGCAACTCGTCGACGAAGAGCAGGATCCGTCCCTCGGCGGCCTTGACCTCGCTGAGCACTGCCTTGAGGCGTTCCTCGAACTCGCCGCGGTACTTGGCGCCGGCGACCAGGGAACCCATGTCTAGGGCGAACACCGTCTTGTCGCGCAGGCCCTCGGGGACGTCGCCGCGAACGATGCGCTGGGCCAGACCCTCGACGATGGCGGTCTTGCCGACGCCGGGGTCGCCGATGAGGACGGGGTTGTTCTTGGTCTTGCGGCTGAGGATCTGGGTGACACGGCGGATCTCCGCGTCCCGGCCGATGACCGGGTCCAGCCGCCCGGACCGAGCCTCGAGGACCAGGTCGCGGCCGTACTTCTCCAGTGCCTCGTAGGCCACTTCGGGGTTGGCGGAGGTGACGCGCTGATTGCCGCGGACCTGGGTGAGCGCGCTCAGGAACGAGTCTCTGGTGATGCCGGCCTGTTTGAGCAGTCGCCCGGCGGCGGTCGAGGAGCTCTCCTCGGCCAGGGCGAGCAGGAGGTGTTCCACGGACACGTACTCGTCCTTGAGGCGTTTGGCCTCCCGTTCGGCGGCGTCGAGCAGGCGGGACAGGCGCTGGGTGACGAAGACCTGGCCGGGCGCCGCGCCGGGGCCGGTGACCTTGGGGCGGCGGGAAAGTTCCTCGCCCACGGCAGCGCGCAGTGCCTGCGGCTCGGCGCCGGCCTGTTGCAGCAGCCGCGGGATCAGACCGTCCTCCTGATCGAGAAGGGCGAGCAGCAGGTGTTCCCCGTCGACCTCGGTGTGCCCCATGCCGACGGCCGCGGTCTGGGCCTCCTGGAGGGCTTGCTGGGACTTCTGGGTGAGCCGGTTCATGTCCATGGTGGTGTTTCACTCCTCGTGCCGCGGCCGCGCAGGGCGGCTTCGAGCAGGCTGATGCGGTCGAGCAGGTCGAGCACCAGACCGATGGATGCGTAGTTGAGGCAGAGTCCGGTGCGCAGCCGCTGGATGCGAGCGAGGACCGCAGGGGCCGTGGGGTCGAACACCAGGCGCCCCGCGGCGTCGCGTTCGGCGTCGACCAGGCCGAGGGCGACGAACCGACGGATCAGATCGGGGTGGAGGCCCGAGCGAAGGGCCACGGCGGCCAGGGAGAGCCTGGGGACGGGCACGAGCGCGTAGCGGACAGCCGTCGAGACGGTGAGTTCGGCGCCCGTTCGCACGGGACGGGCGCCGACGCCGGCCCGGCCGATGCCTGCCGCTCCCGCGGGTCGGTCGTTCATCACGTCCTCCTGGGGTCGAACGCGGAAGTGGCGGCGAGCTCCTCGAACAGTTCGCGCTCCCGCTCGCCGAGGGTGGGCGGCACCATGACGCGGAGTTCGGCGTACAGGTCGCCGTTCGCGCCCCGCGGGTTCGGCATGCCCTCGCCGCGCAGCCTCAGCCGCCGCCCGCTGGACGAGCCCGCGGGCACCGTGACCTTGGCCGTGCCGCCGCCGGGCGTGGGCACCGGCACGGTCGCCCCCAGGGCCGCCTCCCAGGGGGTGACAGGAACCTGGACGTGCACGTCACGGCCGTCCAGCCGGAACCGTGGGTGGGGCTGGACACGCACCCGCAGGTACAGGTCACCCGGGGCGGCGTCCCTGCTGCCCCGGCCACCCTCACCGGCCAGCCGGATGCGCTGCCCGTCGGTGACGCCCGGTGGCACGTCGACCTCGTACCGCCGCGGCTGCCCGGTGGGACCGGCGAGCGTGACGGTGCGACGGCCACCTCGGTACGCCTCCTCGACGGTGAGCGGCAGTTCGGCCTCCTGGTCCGCTCCGGGGACGCCGCCTCGCGCGGCCCCGGCCCCGAACATGGAGCCCAGCAGGTCCTCGATGTCGATGCCCTCCGCGCCGAAGTCGTCGCCGAAGCCGGTGGCGTACCGGACACCCGGACCGCCGCCTGTGGTCCTCCGACCGCCGAAGCCTCCGCCCGCTCCCGCCGCGACCCGTTCGTCGAAGTCCTCGGGGATCTTGCGGAAATCCTCGCCGAAGCGGTCGTAGCGGGCTCGGGTCTTGGGATCGGACAGGACGCTGTACGCCTCGTTGAGGTCCTTGAAGCGTTCTTCCGCCCCGGGGTCCTTGTTGACGTCGGGGTGGTGCCTGCGGGCGAGTTTGCGGTACGCCTGCTGGATCTCGTCCTGGCTCGCGGTCCGCGAGACGCCAAGCACCTCGTAGAAATCCCGTGCCATGACCGGTCACTCCCGCTTCGCGACGGTCACTGCGGCGGGCCTGAGCTGCCGCTCGCCGTCCCCGTAGCCGGCGCGCAGCACTTCGACGACGGTGCCCGGGGGGGCGTCGGGGTCCTGGACGACGCCGACCACCTCGTGCAGGGCCGGGTCGAAGGCGATGCCGGTCTCCGCATGCCGCGGGTAGCCGAGCAGTTCGAGGACGTTCACCGCCTGGTCGCGTACGGCCCGGATGCCCTCCACGATCGCGCCCGGATCGGCGCCCGCGTGGGTCAGGGCGAGTTCGAGGTTGTCGAGGACGGGCAGGAAGGCGGCCGCCGTGCGGGACCGCTCCACCGCGCGTTCGCGCTCCAGTTCCCGGGCGTGACGCTTGCGCAGGTTGTCGAGGTCGGCGAGTGCGCGCCGCCAGCGGTCCTCCAGTTCCTGGATCGCGGTCGTGTGCGGGTCCTCGGCACGCGCGGGGCCGGCGGCGTCGGGTCCCGGTTCGCCGTGCGCCGCTTCGGACCGGGGCGGGCCCGGTCGGGGCAGATCCTCGCGCGGAGGGCGTCCGGCGTCTTCCGTTCCCGGTACGACCGGATCCGACGCGGCCCGGTCGGGTTCCTGGGGGTGAGTGGGCATGGCGCGCCTCAGCCCTTGTCGAACTCGGCATCGATGACATCATCGTCACCGCCGCCACTCGTGGGACCGCCGGTGGCGGCCTCCTGGCCGGGACCGCCGCCTGGGGCGCCTGTTCCCTGATGGGCCGTCAGTCCCGCGAGCACCTGCTGGAGTTCGGAGGTCAGAGGCCGCACGCGCTCCACGCCCGCCTCCTCCTTGACCGCCGCCCGGGCGTCGGACATGAGCATCTCGGCGCGTGCCTTCTCGTGCGCCGGCGCCGCGTCGCCCAGTTCGGCGAGGCGCTTCTCGACCTGGTACGCGACGGCGTCGAGTTCGTTGCGGGAGTCGACGGCCTCGCGGAGTGCCTGGTCCTGGCCCCGGTTGCTTTCGGCCTCCTGGACCATGCGTTCGACGTCACCGCGGTCCAGGTTGGAGCTCTCGCTGATGGTGATGCCCTGTTCCTTGCCGGTGTCCCGGTCGCGGGCCTTGACGTCCAGGATGCCGTTGGCGTCGATGTCGAAGGTGACCTCGATCTGCGGATCGCCCCGCGGCGCCGGCCGGATGTCGGTGAGCTGGAACCGGCCCAGCACCCGGTTGTCGGCGGCCCGCTCGCGCTCGCCCTGGAGGACCACCACATCGACGGCCGGCTGGTTGTCCTCGGCGGTGGAGAAGGTCTCGCTGCGGCGCACCGGGATGGTGGTGTTCCGCTCGATGATCTTCGTCATGACTCCGCCGCGCGTCTCCACGCCCAGCGACAAGGGTGTGACGTCGAGCAGCAGGACGTCCTTGACCTCGCCCTTGAGCACCCCGGCCTGGATCGCGGCGCCCAGGGCGACGACCTCGTCGGGGTTGACGCTCATGTTGGGGTCCTTGCCGCCGGTCAGTCGGCGGACCAGGGTCTGGACGGCGGGGATGCGGGTGGAACCGCCGACGAGGATGACCTCGTCGATGTCGTTCTCGCCGACCTTGGCGTCGGCCATCGCTTGCTGCACCGGTCCCAGGCAGCGCTCCACCAGGTCGCCGGTGATCTGCTCGAACGTGGACCGCATGATCGAGTCGGTGAGGTGCTTGGGGCCCGAGGCGTCGGCGGTGATGAACGGCAGGTTGACCTGCGTCTGCGTCACCGAACTGAGCTCGGTCTTGGCCTTCTCCGCCGCCTCGAACAGTCGTTGCAGCGCCTGCGGGTCCTTGCGCAGGTCGATGCCGTTCTCCTTCTGGAAGTCGTCCGCGAGGTGATCCACCAGACGCCGGTCGAAGTCGTCGCCCCCCAGGTGGCTGTCACCGGCGGTGGAGCGCACCTCCACCACGCCGTCGCCGACGTCGAGGATGCTCACGTCGAAGGTGCCGCCGCCCAGGTCGAAGACGAGTACGGTCTCGTGCTCCTTCTTGTCCATGCCGTACGCGAGGGCGGCCGCCGTCGGCTCGTTGATGATCCGCAGCACCTCCAGTCCCGCGATGCGTCCGGCGTCCTTGGTGGCGGTGCGTTGAGCGTCGTTGAAGTAGGCGGGCACCGTGATGACCGCCTCGGTGACCCGCTCCCCCATCTGCTTGGAGGCGTCGTCGGCGAGCTTGCGCAGCACCTGCGCGCTGATCTCCTCAGGCGCGTAGAGCTTGTCGCGCACCTTGAAGCGGGCGGCCCCGCCGTCGCCCTCGACGACGTCGTACGCCACCGCCCTGGCCTCGTCGGAGATCTCGTCGAAGTGCCGGCCGATGAACCGCTTGGCCGAGTAGATCGTGCCCTTGGGGTTGAGGATCGCCTGGCGCCGGGCCAACTGGCCCACCAGACGTTCGCCGGTGTCGGTGAAGGCCACCACGGACGGCGTCGTGCGGTTGCCCTCGCTGTTGGGCACGACGGACGGCTCACCGCCCTCCCACACGGCGATCACCGAGTTCGTGGTACCCAGGTCGATGCCCACTGCCTTGGCCATGAGGAACTCCTCCCGGTACGGCGCCTGCGCCGACTGTCCGGATCACCCAGGCGGAGGGGGGACCTCCGCCGGTCGCCACCGGTGCGCAGGGGCTTCTGAACACGCTCCAGGGTGACGAACCGGGTGGCTCCACGCCTGCGCCTGGCGAGTCAGGAATGCACGGATCCTGTCGCCCCAGGAGTACGAGAGAAAGAATTCGGACATCTCGGGTAGGCCGACCGGATGCGGGTACGCGACATACCACTCGCCTCCCTGACGGCTCAGGGAGAACGGAGTGATCCCATGGCCGACAGTCGGAGGCACAGCCTTTACCACCGCCGCTCCGATCGGGCGAGCAGCCTTCTGCGAGGCAGCGCCGGTCGGCACTCCACTGCCGCGCGCACCCGGCTCCGCCCACCCGTGCGCACCCCGGCCGACCACCCCCTCCGCGACCTGCTGGCGCTCTCCCGCGTCCTGTTCGACACCCCGGACGAAGACGAGATCCTGCGCCTGGCCATGGACCACATAGCCGCCGCGGGGCCGTACCGCGCCGAGGCCGGATACCTCAAGGTGGACGGCGATCTGGTCCCCAGCCCGAGGAGCGGACAGACGCATGCCTCGGGCGTGGGCCAGAGGGTGCGGGACCTGGCCGGGCGGGACGGCCCCGTTACGGTACCCGGATGGCCCTGGGGCTGGGCTCTGGGGCTGCGCGGGCTCGAGGGCCTCCACGGCTACCTCGTGGTGACGTCCCGCTCCTGGCCGTCCGAGGCCGAGCGATCCCTGCTCGCCGCGATCGTCCGGCACACCGCTGCCGCATTGTCAGCCGCCTTCGCACACCACCGCCGGCGCGATGACGCGGTGGAGCTGCACCGGCTGAGGGACGAACGCACTGCCCTCCAGCGACAGCTGATCTCCGTCGTGGCGGAACTGGGGTACCAGCGGGCCGTTCACGCGCTCATGGCCGACGTCGCCGCCTCGAGCGGCGGTGAGGAAGCCATCACCCGCGCACTGCACAGGCTCACCGGACTCCCCGCCCTCGTCGAGGACCGCTTCGGCCGGCTGAAGTCCTGGACGGGCCCCAGCCGCCCCGACCCCTATCCCGAGCCGGACCCCGCGCGCCAGGACGAGATGCTGCACGCCGTCGCCCGTCAGGCCGGGCCGGTGCGGGTGAAGGACCGGCTGGTCGCCCTGGTCCGCCCGCACGGTGAGATCCTGGGCCTGCTGGCCGTGGTCGATGCCCGGGACGAGGCCGACGAGCACACCGTGCTCGCGCTGGAACACGCCGCCGCGGCGCTCGCCCCGGAGCTGACGCACCTGCGCAACCTGGCCGAAGTGGAGCTGAGGCTGCACCGCGAGCTGGTCGACGACCTCCTGGCGGGGACGGACCAGGCGAGCGCCTACGCCCGGTCCGAGGCAATCGGACACGACCTGCACCGCAGCCACTACATCGTCGTGGTGCAGTGGCCGAACCGGACTGCAGACGATTCCTTCGCGCAGACCGTGGGACAGGCGGCCTCCGCCGTGGGCATGCGCTCGCTGCTGACCCGCCGTGCCGACCACGTGGTCCTGGTCGCCGACGACAGGCCGCACGCCGGCGCGCTCTACGAGGCGCTCGCCCGGGCGACCGGGACACGGTCCGGGACGATCGGAGTGAGCGCCCCTTGCGACTCCCTCGACGACATACCCCACCACTACCAGGAGGCGCAGCGCGCCATGGAAGTGCGCCGTCACTCCCGCGAGCGCTACGGCACGACGTTCTTCGACGAGCTGGGCCTCTACCGCATCCTGGGACCCGGCAACGATCACCGGGAACTGGAGACGTTCGTCCAGGAGTGGCTCGGGCAGCTCATCGACTACGACTCCCGGCACCACACGGCCATGGTGGAGACTCTGTCCCGGTACTTCGACTGCGGCGGCAACTACGACGAGACCGCGGAATCCCTCGCGATCCACCGCAGCACGCTGCGCTATCGGCTCCAGCGCATCCGCGACATCAGCGGCAACGACCTCGCGAACGTCGAGGACCGGCTGAACCTCCAGGTGGCGACCCGGGTCTGGAAGATCGTGCTGGGCGGGCCCGGCTGACGCCTCGCCAGAACCTGCGTGCGGGTGGCGTCAGCAGCTGACCCTCCCGGGGCAAGGAGCGCTTCAGGATCCGACGGTCGGCATCCGCCGAGCGCGGTCGACCGGACCGCAGGTCAGCCCAGCACCTCTTCGATCGGGGCGTCGGCGTCCCCATAGCGCACGAGCTTGCGGTTTGCGAATTCCACGATGCCCACGTCGCCGAGTTCGCGCCCGTAGCCGGAGCGCTTGATGCCACCGAAGGGCAGCTCCGGTCGGGACGCGGTCGGGTGGTTGATCCACACCATGCCCGCCTCCAGCCGGTCCGCGACCCCGCGAGCACGTTCCGGGTCGGCGGCGAAGACCGCGCCTCCCAGGCCGTACGGGGAGGTGTTGGCCAATGCCACGGCCTCGTCCTCGTCCTCGACCCGGTAGACCGTGGCGACGGGGCCGAAGAGCTCTTCGCGGTAGGCCCGCATGTCCGGTGTGACGTCGGTGAGGACGGTCGGCGCGACGAAGGCGCCCGGCAGGTCGGGCCGCCGGCCGCCCAGCACCACCGTGGCTCCCTTGTCCACCGCGTCACGGACCTGCTCCATCAGGAGTTCGGCCGCGGCCTCGGAGGACAGCGGGCCGAGCGTGGTGGCGGGGTCGACCGGATCTCCCGGTCGCACCTCGCTCATCCGGTCACGCAGCCCGGCGAGGAAGGCGTCGTAGACGTCGGCAAGGGCGATGAAGCGCTTGGCCGCCACACAGCACTGCCCGGTGTTGCCCATCCGGCCGAGGAACGCGGCGTACACGGTGCGCTCGAGGTGGTGACCGTCCAGCACGACGAAGGGATCACTGCCGCCCAGCTCGAGGACGGACTTTTTGACATTGCGGCCGGCGATCTCGCCCAAGCTCACGCCCGCCCGCTCGCTTCCGGTCAGTGACGCGCCCTGCACACGAGAGTCTTCGATGATCTTTCCGACGTCCCTGCCCCGCACGAAGAGATTGGTATAGACCCCCGTCGGCACCCCCGCATCCGTGAACAGCTGCTCGAGTGCCAGTGCGGACTGGGGGCAACTGCTCGCGTGCTTGAGCAGGATCGTGTTGCCGAGGACGAGGTTCGGACCCGCGAATCGGGCCACCTGGTAGAGCGGGAAGTTCCAGGGCATCACACCGAGCAGGACACCGAGCGGCTCGTTCACCAGCACGGCCGTGCCCTCGGGGACCGGCAGGGGCCGCTCTTCCAGCAGCTCGGGGCCGTGCTCGCCGTAGTAGGTGAGGATCTCGGACGCGAGGTCGACCTCTGCACGGCTCGAGTTGATCAGCTTCCCGACCTCGAGGGTCAGCAGCCGCGCCAGTTCCTCCTTGCGCTCCCTCATGAGCCGGCCGGCGCGTTGCACGAGGGCCCCACGGTCAGCCGTCGACCGGGCACGCCAGTCCGGAAAGCCACGGTGCGCCGCGTCGATCGCGCGCTCCACGTCCTCCGCGCTCAGCGCCTGGAACTCCCGAACTCTTTCGCCGGTGTATGGATTGACTGTGGCGATGGAGCTTTTCCGGGCGGTGACATCGGCGTCCATGGCGCCTCCCTGCAGTCGGGGCTCCTCGGGTTTCCACGCCCGGCCCCGCTCACACTTGCTGACGCCTGTGCGGTGACTCGGCCTGCCGTGGACCGCGCGAGCCAGGGCCGAATCAGCCTGGGAGGCTTGCAGGGGGGCGCACGGTTCGTCGAACCACAGCAGCGAACGAGGACGTTGTCGTCGCGTACCTGCGATGCCCTCCGTCCTGTTCAGCATCGCCCTGCGCCACTTTGCCGTGCAGACCGCGATGATCGGCCTCGCGATGGTCCACGCCTCGGCGCCGTCGTGTCGGTCGCCGTCGCGTTGCGCGACCGCGCACCCGGTCCTGACGCGCTCTCGGCGCGGTCCGCTCGCCACTCCCGACCTCCCTGCGGCGCATACGACACCGGTCGTCTGGCAGGCGCGGACCTGGGCACTCGGTGCGGGTGCGCGCGACACCGACCCGCGTCGGACGGGAGGCACGAGATGTCCGCGGAATCGGCCAGAACGATCGCACTCCCCTCCGGTGAGGAGATCGCGGCGCTCGGGCAGGGCACCTGGTACCTGGGTGAGGACCCGGCCCGGCGAGAACAGGAGATCGCCGCACTGCGGCTGGGCGTGGACCTGGGCATGACCGTCGTCGACACGGCGGAGATGTATGGCGACGGCGCAGCCGAGGAGCTCGTCGGCGAGGCCCTCCGGGGACGCCGCGAGGACGTCTTCCTGGTCAGCAAGGTGCTGCCCGGCCACGCCGACCGGAAGGGCACCGTCGCCGCCTGCGAGGGCAGCCTGCGGCGACTCCGTACGGAGCGGCTGGACCTCTACCTGCTGCACTGGCAGGGACGGTGGCCGCTCGAGGAGACCCTTGCGGGATTCACCGACCTGATGGAGGCGGAGAAGATCCGTTACTGGGGCGTGAGCAATCTGGACGTCGCTGGCATGGTCGAGCTGACCGCCCTCCCCGGCGGCGACGCCGTGGCCGTCGACCAGGTGCTGTACAACCTCTCCCGGCGCGGCATCGAGTGGAACCTGCTCCCCTGGTGCCGCGAGGCCGGGGTGGCGGTCAAGGCCTACTCCCCGATCGAGCAGGGGCGGCTGCTGCAGGTCGACGCTCTGGGGGCCGTGGCCCGGGCCCTCGGAGCCACGCCTGCCCAGGTGGCACTCGCCTGGGTACTGGCGCAGGGGGTGGCCGCGATTCCGCGTTCCGGATCACCCGACCACGTCCGGGAGAACCGCGGCGCGGTGGACCTCCACCTTCCCACAGAGGCGCTCGACGCCCTCGACAAGGCGTTCCCGCCGCCCAGCGGGCCCGCGCCCCTGGACGTGCTGTGACGGCGTCGGCAGGATGCCGTGTCCCCGCTCGTGGCTCTCGCGGCGTTGCAACGCCGTGCAGCCTCCCGCCGACGGACGAGCGTACGGCCGGCCGGCCGAGGGATGCCTGCACTTCATGCTGCTCTGCCAGGGGAAGAAGGGGCGCCGTCTTTCGGCCTGGGGTGCGGAGGCGCTCAGCAGGGAGCTCTGCGAATCTCGACCGTGTAACAGCACGACGGCGGCGCGGGCGGGAGCGAACGACGCCGTCCGTTCCCGGTAAGGAGGCGAGAGGCATGACTGTGATGGGTGTGTCGAAGTTCGAGAGGTTCTTCCGCGCCGCCGCAAGCCTCGACGTGGACAAGAACGACCTGAAGCGGTACGGCGACTTCGTCAACGCCAAGCTCTACGACCTCCTGGTCGTCGGCCAGGCGTCGGCCAAGGCCCACGGCAAGGACACCGTCGAACCGTGGGACCTACCGATCACCAAGGGCCTCCAGGAGAGCATCCACCGGTTCCGGCAGCTCGACGAAGAGGTCGAACTGAAGCCGATCCTGGAACAGCTCGCCACGCATCCTCCCCTCGACAGGACACCCACCCAGGAAGCCGAAGAGCGCTACCCCGAGATCATCGGCGGTCTCAGCCTCGCCCTCGCCGAGACGTTCAGAATCATGTATCCGGATGTCAAGAACCCGCAGACCAGCCACTGGGAGGGCGTGACCGCGGTGTTCGACCGGCTGCTGTAGCAGTCGCGCGTCGGTGCATGTCGCCGAACCGGTCCCCGGTCCGATAGAAGGGATCCGGACAAGCCGTGCCGGGTGTCCCTGCCGCTCGCGTCGTACGACCGGCGACTCGTGCAAGGAACCGACCATGACACAGGAACTCCGGGGGATGCGGGTGGCGATTCTGGCCACCGGCGGCGGCGAGCGCGTGAAACTCGACCAGCCGCGCGGTGCGCTGCAGCAGTGGGCGAGGGAGTCGCTGTTGCCGCAGAGTCCCAGAATGCGCGGGAGCCTTCGCGCCGTCGTCAGGGGCGTGCGAGCCGGGCCGCGAGATAGGGCGCGGTGGCGCTGCGGCGGGCTTTCGCCACCGTGGCCGGCGGGCCCGCGGCGACCACCCGTCCGCCCGCGTCGCCGCCACCCGGCCCGAGGTCGATGACCCAGTCGGCGGTGGCGATCGTGTCCAGGTCGTGCTCGACGAGGACGACCGTGTTGCCGACGTCGACGAGCCGGTGCAGCTGTCGCAGCAGCAGCGCGATGTCCGCGGGGTGCAGCCCCGCCGTCGGCTCGTCGAGCAGGTAGAGCGCGTGCCCGCGGCGGGCTCGCTGCAGTTCGGTGGCCAGCTTGATGCGTTGCGCCTCACCGCCGCTGAGTTCCGTCGCGGGCTGGCCCAGCCGCAGGTACCCGAGCCCCACCTCGCGCAATGTCTCCAGACTGCGGGAGGCGGCCGGGACGGCGGACAGGAACTCGGCGGCGGCGTCGACGGACAGTCCCAGCACGTCCGCGATGTTCTTGCCGCGGTAGGTGACTTCCAGCGTTTCAGCGTTGTACCGGGCGCCCTCGCAGGTCGGGCACGGCGCGTAGGTGCCGGGCAGGAACAGCAGTTCCACCGCGACGAATCCCTCGCCCTGGCAGGTCTCGCACCGGCCTTCGGGCACATTGAAGGAGAACCGCCCGGCCGAGTAGCCGCGCGCCCTGGCCTCGTCCGTCGCCGCGTACAGCTTGCGCACCGCGTCGAACAACCCCGTGTACGTGGCCAGGTTGGACCGGGGAGTTCGGCCGATGGGCCGTTGGTCGACCCGCACCAGCCGGTCGAACGACTCGACCCCCGACGCGTCCTGGACGTCGACCTCCAGCCGCGCCTCACCGGGCTCCTCGGGTTCGACTCCGAGGTGGCCTCGGACGACCTCGGCGAGCACCTGCGTCACCAGCGTCGACTTTCCGGAACCGGACACGCCCGTCACCGCCGTCAGCACGCAGAGCGGCACGTCGACGGACACGTCGTGCAGATTGTGGCGGGAGACGCCGCGCAGGTGCAGCCAGCCGTGCGGGGTGCGCGGACGGTGATCGAGCGGCCGGGCGCGCCCGAACAGGTACTGGCTCGTGGCCGACTCGCCGACCCGCTCAAGACCGGCGACCGGGCCGCTGTACAGCACGCGCCCGCCGCCCTCGCCCGCGCCGGGGCCGATGTCGACCACCCAGTCCGCCCGCCGTACGACGTCCATGTCGTGCTCCACGACGAACAGCGAGTTGCCGGCCGCCTTGAGGCGGTCCAGCACGTCCAGCAGCGGTTCCGCGTCAGCCGGGTGCAGGCCCGCGGAGGGCTCGTCCAGCACGTAGACGACGCCGAACAGCCCCGAGCGCAGCTGGGTGGCGATCCGCAGGCGCTGCGCCTCGCCGGGCGACAGGGTCGTCGAGCGGCGCCCGAGACCGAGATATCCGAGGCCCAGGTCGAGCAGTACGTCGACCCGTGCGACCAGATCGCCGCAGATCCGCACCGCGACCTCGGTCGTCTCCCCGGAGCGGGCCGTCGACGTGGTGGCGTCCACCGTCGACCGCCCCGCGACGGGCCGCAGCAGCGCCACGACCTCGCTGAGCGGCATCGCGTTGATCTCGGCGATGGAGTGTCCCGCGAAGGTCACGGCGAGCGCCTCGGGCCGCAGTCCGCTGCCGTGACACGCGGGGCAGGGCACACTCCTGACGAACCGGAGCGCCCGTTCGCGCATCTTCTCGCTCTTGGAGTCGGCGAGGACGTGCATGACGTGCTTGCGGGCGCTCCAGAACTTGCCCTGGTAGCCGTAGTCGACGCGGTCCTCCTCCGGCTCGATGTACACGGAAGGCTGCTCGTCCGTGTACAGCAGCCAGTCCCGGTCCCTCTTCCTGAGCCTGCGCCACGGTCGGTCGATGTCGATCCCCAGGCCGTTCACGACGCTGCGCAGGTTGGCGCCCTGCCAGGCGCCCGGCCAGGCGGCGATCGCCCCCTCGCGGATGCTCAGCGAGGGATCCGGGACGAGCAGTTCCTCGGCGACGTCGTGCACGACGCCCAGTCCGTGGCACTCCGGGCAGGCCCCGGCCGCGGTGTTGGGTGAGAACGACTCGGCCTCCAGCCGTGCGGCACCGGGCGGATAGGTGCCTGCCCGGGAGTACAGCATGCGCAGCAGATTGGACAGCGTGGTGAGGGTGCCGACCGTCGAGCGCGAGCTGGGCGACCCGCGACGCTGCTGCAGGGCCACGGCAGGCGGCAGTCCGGTGATCTCCTGCACATGCGGCGCGCCGACCTGCTGCAACAGTCTCCGGGCGTACGGCGCCACGGACTCGAAGTAGCGCCGCTGGGCCTCCGCGTAGAGCGTGCCGAACGCGAGCGAGGACTTGCCCGAACCGGAGACGCCCGTGAAGGCGACCATCGCGTCCCGCGGAACGTCGACATCGATGTTCCGCAGGTTGTTCTCACTCGCGCCCCGGACCTGCACGAAGGAGTCGTTCTCGTCCTTGTTCACCGTTCCTGATTACCTGATCGCGCCGGGAACCGCGCGACAGGCACCGTCACCGGGCCCGTCCACGCGCGCGTCGGGAGCATCCCGGATCCGATGTCGAGATCCGACCGTGACGCCTGCACCCGCCGGGAGGGGCCAGCGTGTCACGCGACGGCGACGATACCCCGGGGGCATCCTGTGGGCACGGGCCGTCGCGGGGCAGCCGACGAGAAGGAGTCATGCGGATGTCGTCTCAGGGCGTTACGGTCGTGACTATTCTGGCGGATCCGGACGCGCCCACGGAGATCGCGCAGCGCATGGCCCGGATACTTCCTGCCCGGCTCGCCGACAGGTCCGGCCGGGGGCGACGGTTCGACGTCGAGGTGGTCAGTGAGCCCTTCACCGCGGGGACCGAGGACCTGCCCACCCTGATGCACCGGATCATGGACCGTGGAAGTGCGCAGAACTGGGACATCGTCGTGGCCCTCACCGACCTTCCGCTGCACTCACACGGGCGCAAGCTCGTGGTGGATCTGAGTCACGAACACGGCTTGGCACTGCTGTCTCTTCCTACGCTGGGGGGCCTGCGGCTGCAGACGAGGGCGCGGCGGGCCGTGGAAGTAGCCGTGCTCAGTTTGGCCGGTCCGCGGGCCTCCGAGGTGGAGGGACCTCCGCAGAGTCAGCCGCTGCTGGCCCCCTTCGTCAGTCGTTTCGCGCCTATTCACCCGGGCCAGGTCGGTGCGGAGGAGACCGCTGATCTGCGGTACGTCGTCAGCGGGCCGCGTGGATACCTGAGGGTGCTCCTCGGGATGGTCCGTGCCAACCGGCCGTGGCGCTTGGTGCCGGGCTTGTCGAAAGCCCTGGCGGCCGCACTCGCCACGGGAGCCGTCGCCACCGTGAACTCCACCATCTGGAGCCTGGCCCAGTCCCTGAGCGCGCCGCGCCTCGTGATCGCCACCGTCGGGTCCGTCGCTCTCATGATCGGTTGGCTGATCGTGGACGCGAACCTGTGGCACCGAACGGCGGAGCACTCTCCCGAGGCGAGGCAGAGGGCGAGGCTCTACAACGTGTCGACGGTCATGACCGTGGGTATCGGGGTGCTCGTCTGCTACGTGGGTCTGATCGTCATCAACCTGGTGTGGGCCCTGTTCATCCTCAACGGCCACGTGTTCGCCTCCACGACAGGAACCCCGCTCGACGCCGCCGAATACTGGACATTGGCCTGGTTCGTCGCCTCGGTCGCCACGGTGGGCGGCGCGCTGGGATCAGGCCTGGAGAGCGACGAGGCGATCCGGGCAGCCGCCTACTCCAAGCGCGAACAGGAACGCCGCCGCATGCTCCAGGACGACGACGGGGACCAACTGGCGACCTGAGCCGGAGATTCGTGGGTGATCGGCGGCCGGTCGGCGTCCGCGTACCACGAGTTCGCTGATCGATCGGTGTCGGCTGTTTCGCGCCGGGACCGACGGGGACCCGGACGGCACGCCGCCCGGCGTGCCGAAGCTCCACCCGGCAGGCCGGCGACGGCATCACCGTTTCACCTGAATCGGGTGAGCGACCCGCAGAGGCATGTGGGAGCCATGGACCCGTCGCACCCTCTCCCTCGGGAGTCGGGCTCTGCACGCCGTCTCCATCAGCGCCGTGCCGCGGTCATGCCACGGCACCGAGAGAAGTCATCATGAAGGCAGCGGTCTACGAAGGTCCGCGGACGGTATCGGTGAAGGACGTACCGGACGCGAAGATCGAGCACCCCTGCGACATCATCGTCAAGATCACCACTACCAACATCTGCGGTTCGGACCTGCACATGTACGAGGGCCGCACCTCGTTCGAGTCCGGCCGCACCCTGGGACACGAGAACATGGGCCAGGTCGTGGAGGTCGGCTCGGCCGTCCGCAAGGTCCAGGTCGGCGCATACGTGGTTCTGCCCTTCAACATCGCCTGTGGCTTCTGCAAGCAGTGCGAGCGGGGTCTGACCAACTACTGCCTGACCATGCAGCCGGAACCGGCGCTCGCCGGAGCCGCCTACGGATTCGCCGACATGGGGCCCTACCAGGGCGGCCAGGCGGAACTGCTGCGCGTGCCCTACGGCGACTTCAACGCTCTGCGTCTGGGTGAGGACGCCGCCGAGCGGCAGACCGACTACGTGATGCTCGCCGACATCTTCCCCACCGGCTATCACGCCACCGAGATGGCCAACGTCAAACCGGGTGACCAGACGATCGTCTTCGGGGCCGGTCCCGTCGGACTGATGGCGGCCTACTCCGCCCTCCTCAAGGGCGCCGGGCGCGTCTGGGTGGCGGACCACCAGCCCGACCGGCTGCGCAAGGCCGAGGAGATCGGGGCCATCCCGATCAACACCGCCGAACAGAATCCGGCGGAGGTCGTCAAGGAGGCCACCCTCGGTCTGGGCGCCGACAACGGCTGTGAGTGCGTCGGCTACCAGGCGCACGATCCCCAGGGACACGAGGACGCCAGCCTCACGCTCAACGGACTGATCGACTCGGTCAGGTTCACGGGCGACATCGGCGTGGTGGGCGTGTTCCTGCCGCAGGACCCCGGCGGCGCGGAGGCCCAGGGGGAGCTGGAGGCGCGGGGCAAGGTCCCGATCGACTTCGGCATGATGTGGTTCAAGGGCCAGCGCATGGGCACCGGACAGGCACCGGTGAAGAGGTACAACCGGGCGCTGCGGGATCTGATCGCCGGCGAGAAGGCGAAGCCGAGCTTCGTCGTCTCCCACGAACTCAGCCTGGACGAAGCCCCCACCGCCTACGAGCACTTCGACGCCCGCGACGAGGGCTGGACCAAGGTGGTCCTGCATCCGAACGGACAGGGAAACGGCCATAAGCGGTAAGAGACCCAGGGCCGCCTCGCCCGGACCGGTCCCGGGGGACGGACGGCGATCAGCCCGTACTCCGGCCCGTCAGGGCGAACGGCGCGCTCAGCGGTGTCCGCGGTGGCTCACCCCGTCCAGCGGCTGCGGCCGCCAGTCGGCGCGCGGGCAGTGCGGGAGGCTTCCTTGCCCGACCACTGCCGCACCCCAACCAGGCCGACGCGACCCGCCAGGGCCTTCCGGCCGGGCCCACACCTGCCGTGGCTGCGGGCCCTCGGGGAGGTCGTGCGATCCGGGCTCACGATCGAGGAGACGCGGCTGGAGCCCCTGCTCGCGTTGCGCACGGCCGCTGGGGTCGCGATCGTCGTCGGACCGGCGCTGTGGCTGGTCTCCCCTGAATATGCCGCCTCTGCCGCCCTCGGCGCCTATTCCGCGGGTGGGGCCACCTTCCAGCGAACCTGGCGTCCACGCAAGGTGATCGCGCTCGGCGCGGGCGCGGGCCTGGCGCTCAGCACCTTCGTGGGCTATCTGGCGGCGGGGCGGCTCGTGACGTTCCTCCCGCTGCTGGCCGTATGGGCCTTTGCCGCGGGAATGGCGTGGGCCGCCGGATCGACCGCCGGGATCGTCGCAGCGACGACCGTGGGCAGCATGCTGGTGACCATCACCCTGCCCACGAGCGTCGGGGTGGCCCTGGAGCACGCCGGGGTCATCGCACTCGGGGGTGTGACGCAGGCCGTGCTGATCCTGCTGTTCCCGATCCGGCGTTGGGGAGCGCATCGTGACGCGCTCGCCGACGCCCTGGCCGCCGTGGCGGACTACGCCCGTCGGTTGCGGCACGACCCGACCGCCCCGTTCGACCCGGAACCGTTGATGACGGCCCGGGACGCGGCTGCCGTGACGCCGTCACAGGCCCGCACCCGTCCCTCCGTCCTCCACGGACCCCGGGGACTCGCCGAGCGCATTCGGCCGGTCGTCGCCGCGCTCGCCGACCCGGACGTGGGCGCACCTGCGGAGGGACCCGGGAGGGACCGCGCGCGGGAGTTGCTCGACGCGGCCGCCGACGCCCTGGATGCCGCCGCCCGTTCGATCCGCCGCGGCACTGCCGCCGAGGTGCGGTCCCGGACAACGGACGTGCTGCGCGTCGACGAGGAGCACGAGGTGCTGGAGGGGCCCGCGCGGCAGGCCGCCGAGCGGCTCGTGGAACTGGTGGGCGAGGCGTCGGAGATCGCCGACTGCGGCGGCGCGCGCGGGGGGACGCCCACGCCCGGCCCCGTGGGCACCCAGTACCTGGTGCGCCCGACCATGCTCCGGCTGATCCCGGTGGTCGTCCGGGCGGTCCGCCGAGAGCTCCGGCGGGACTCACCCGTATTGCGGCACGCCATCCGCTTGGCGGCGGTCGCCACGCTCGGCTATCTGATCGCCGCCCGGCTCCCCCTGGGCCACGGCTACTGGGCGCCCATCGCCTCGGTGATGGTGATGCGGCCGGACTTCCACCGGACGTACGCGCGCGCGGTGGCCCGTCTCGCCGGGACCCTTGCCGGGGTCGCGCTCGCCACGGGGATGGTGCGGGCCCTGGGCCCGGACGCATATGTGTTCGGCGCGCTGGCGGTGGTCTCGGCCGGTCTGTCGTACGCGCTGATCCGTACCGGGTACGCCTACTCCCAGTGCTTCACTGCCGCGTACGTCGTCTTCCTGCTCGGCATGGGCGGCCAGGCGTGGGAGCAGACAGTCACGGAGCGCGTGGTGCTCACCCTGCTCGGCGGGGTCCTGGCGATGGTGGCGTACGTGGTGTTCCCCGCATGGGAGACGCCCAAGCTGGTGGGCCGGCTTGCGGACTGGCTCGCCGCCAACGGCCGCTACGCGGCAGCGGTGCTCCGCAACCAGGCCGAACCGACCAGGGAGCATCACGCCGACATGCGCAGGGCACTGCTGGCGAGCAGGGAGGCACGTGCCGCCTGGCAGGAGGCATACGACCGGGCAAGGCAGGAGCCGGTCCGCCCCAGGGGTCTGACATCGCGCGAGGCACAGGAGGCAGAGGAGGCGCTCAAGCGGTTCGGCCGGGCGGCGATGCTCATGGAGAGCCACGTCCCGCGGGCGGACGGCCGTCCCGTCCCCGAGGCGGAGCGGTTCGCCGAGGCCCTGGAGGCCGACACCGAGCAGGCGGCAGTCGACGTGCGCGAGCACAGAAATCCGGACTGGGGGCACCTGGACAAGGCGTTCCGCGCGTGGGAGGGCGCCGCCGGGGACCCGAGCCCGGTCGTGCGGCGCGAGGCGGGACTGCAAAAACGGGCCTTGGAAGAGCTCGCGACGGCCGTGAGCCGCACGACCCTGGAACGGGACGTCGACTCGGCTCGGGAGGAGCAGCGGGTGCGGGCGGCCGTGGCGGCGGAAGGTGACGGATCAGAACCCGGGCACCGGGCCGGGTGACGAAGTCGGCCACAGGGAAAGCCGCGACAGCAGGCACCGGGGGCAGGTCGCCATGTTCTGGTTGCCCTGGTCCGGGGAGCCAGCTTGACGCTCCTGGCTTGTCGGGCGAGTCGGTACGCGTCAGCTTCGCGGATGAGTGCCTGAGAGCGGATCTGGTGCAAGTCGACGTGCATGCCGCTCGCTCCTACTGCTGGAGCTCCATGACGTCCGCGACTACGCAACTGACGTTATCGGGGCCGCCGGAGGCGTTGGCGAGGGCGACGAGTTCGCGGACGGCCCGCTCGGGCTCACTGATCTCGGAGAGTGCTCGGTGGATCTCTTGGGTCGGCACGACGGTCGACAGGCCGTCGGAGCACAGCAGATATCGGTCTTCCCCCTGGGCATCGTGCAGGCGCATGTCGGGGTTGGTGTCGGCTCCTGGGCCCAGGGCCCTCACCAAGAGCGACCGTTGGGGGTGGGCGGCGGCTTCTTCCGGGCTGAGGCGTCCTTCGTCGACCATCGACTGGACCATGGTGTGGTCGTGGGTGATCTGGAACAGCTCTCCGCCGCGCAGTAGGTAGACGCGGGAGTCGCCGATGTGGACGAGGGCAAGCTGTGATCCGGTCCAGAGCATCGCGGTGAGTGTCGTGCCGGTGCCTTCGGATGCAGAGCCCGTCCCGGCGACGTCGTACACGGCCTGCTTGGCCCGTTCGATGACGTCTTCGAGGACGTTGAGGAGGCTGCCGGCTGGGATGCCGTCGGTTTCGAGGCGCTTGAGCGCGTCGATGGCGGCTGCGCCGGCGGGGGCTCCTTGGCTTCCGCAGCCGTCGGCGACAGCGAGGAGCCGGGATCCCGCGTACGCGGTGTCCTGGTTGCTCTCGCGGACGAGACCCTTGTCGGAAAGAGCGGCGTAACGGATTCCGAGGGACTTGGCGGTCGGGGACATGGCGGGGTCCTTCCGTGACAGGTGGTCGATGAGGAAGGTGGCCAGGTCCCGCCGTGCGGCGGTGTCGGCCTCGGCCTGAGCCCAGAACGCGCGGACCTCTTGGCCCGCCGGGCCCGCATCCAGCGCGCAGACATGTTGAATGCGGGCCAGCGGCATGCCCAAGCGCCGGAGCCAGGCGACCATGCGGGCTTGGTTCAACTGGTCCGGAGCGTAGAGGCGGTAGCCGGTCACCGGGTCGACGCGTGCAGGGGTCAGCAGGCCGAGCTCGTCGTAAAGACGCAGCGCCTTCGGCGACAGCCGGGACGCCTTCGCGAACGCCCCGATGGTCAGCAACCCCATGCTCGCTCCTCCTCATGCCGAGCGCATCACCCGGCCCCACTCATGCTGTGGCCTCCCCCGAGGTGAAGGTCAACCAAGGGACTTCGGCGAGCTGCAGTTCAGTGGCCGCGACTTCCAGGACGTCGAAGAGGACCAGATGGGCGGGACGCTCGGCGGCGGCCCGGACGGCGTGGGATCCGCGGTGGCGTGCGCGGCGTTCGCGGGCTGCCGTCATGATGCGCTCGCGCTTGTCCTGTTTGGCCCGGTCGCGGCGCCCGATCGGCATGCGGCCGCGTCCCATGGAACCTCCCTTGACAATAATTCTGAGCGGACTCATGATTGAGTATATTCAGATTGAGGGAGTGGGGCGGACTCCGGAAGTCACGCCGAATTGGCCGATCTAGCCGCAAATCTCGATATACAGGACGAAGACGAGGAGAGACGTCCCATGCGAGCGTTCGTCGTCACCAAGTACAAGGAGCCGCTGCAGGAGGCGGACGTCCCCGAACCCGCCGTGGGAGAGCACGACGTGCTTGTGCGGGTGGAGGCCGCCGGGCTGAACCCGCTGGATGAGAAGATCCGCGCCGGTGAGTTCAAGCAGATCCTGCCCTACAAGCTGCCACTGATCCTGGGCAACGACGTCGCGGGCACCGTCATCGGCATCGGGACAGCGGTTCGCGGCTTCAAGCCCGGAGACGAGGTCTACGCCCGGCCCGACCAGAACCGCATCGGCACCTTCGCCGAGCGCATCGCCGTCGCGGAGGGCGACCTGGCGCTCAAACCCGCCTCGATCAGCATGGAAGAGGCGGGCTCGCTGCCGCTGGCGGCGCTCACGGCGTGGCAGGCGCTGATGGAGCGCGGGAAGGTGCGGCCCGGGCAGAAGGTTCTCATCCACGCCGGGGCCGGAGGGGTCGGTTCGATCGCGATCCAACTCGCCGCGCACCTCGGTGCGAGCGTCGCCACGACCGCCAGCGGTTCCAACGCGGACTTCGTGCGCGCGCTCGGCGCGGACACCGTGATCGATTACCGCACCCAGGACTTCGAGCAGCTCCTGACCGGCTACGACCTGGTGTTGGACAGTATCGGTGGGGAGACTCTCGAGAAGTCCCTGCGGGTGCTCAAGCCTGGCGGCAAGGCCATCGGGATCGCCGGTCCCCCGGACCCCGCGTTCGCCCGCCAGGCCGGCCTGAACCCGCTGCTGCGCCTGGCGGTCGCAGGCCTGAGCGGCAAGATCCGCAGGCAGGCCAAGAAGCTCGGCGTGACGTATGAGTTCCTGTTCATGCGTGCCAGCGGCGACCAGCTCCGCCAGATCACCACTCTCATCGACCAGGGCGTAGTGCGCCCGGTCGTGGGAAAGGTGATCGGCTTCGACCAGACCCCGCAGGCACTGCAGTCCCTGGCCCAGGGTGGCATCCGCGGCAAGACCGTCATCGGCAGCAGCTGACCCACCGCAACCGCGACGGGCGACCCAGGACGCACAGCGACACAGAACGCACGAGGAGAAGTCATGAGCAGCACCGACATCCCGAACGAAGCCGTCATCACGTCCTATGCGAAGGCCCCGGCCCGCACGGTCAGCGCCGGTGGCGTCACCTACGCCTACCGCGAATTGGGACCGAAGGGCGGTATCCCCGTCGTCTTCTTCGTCCACCTCGCCGCGACCCTGGACAACTGGGACCCCCGCATCATCGACCCCGTCGCGAAGGGCCGTCACATCATCGCCTTCGACAACCGCGGTGTCGGGGCGTCCACCGGTCAGGTGCCGGACGGTGTCGAGGCGATGGCCGACGACGCCTACATCTTCATCAAGGCGCTCGGGTACGACAAGATCGACGTCTTCTCCTTCTCCCTCGGCGGCATGGTCGCCCAGGCGCTGGTGGTGAAACACCCCGAGCTCGTCCGCAAGCTGGTCCTCACCGGCACCGGACCCAAGGGCGGCAAGGACATGGACAAGATCGCCAGAATCACCTACTGGGACATCCTGCGCGCCACCTTGACCCGTTCGGACCCCAAGGAGTTCCTGTTCTTCAACCGCAATGCCACCGGCAAGGCCTCCGGGCGCGCGTTCGTCAACCGGCTCAAGGAGCGCACTGTCGACCGCGACGCAGAGATCAAGACCAAGGCGTTCCGGACGCAGCTGAAGGCGATCAAGAAGTGGGGGCGCTCCGCCCCCGACGACCTGTCGTCGATCACGCAGCCCACCCTGATCGCCAACGGCGACAACGACCGCATGGTGCCTTCGGTCCTGTCGGAGGACCTGCACCGGCGCATCAAGGGCAGCGAGCTGATCATCTACCCCGACTCCGGGCACGGCGGCATCTTCCAGTACCACCAGGAATTCGCCCCCGTAGCGGTCGAGTTCCTGGCCCGATGACCACCACCTGACCTGGAAAAGAGGGCAACACCATGAGCACGTCACCGGCCATGGCGCCCCTGGAAGTGAAGAAGCCCCTCATCTCCTCGATCCTGCTGTCGGTGCACACCGATCAGCCGCGGCGATCGGCGCGCGGTCGGTGACGCCAAGCGTCAGGGAACGATGCGGTCATCGTCCCAGGCGCGGGGGGAGCGGGCGGTGGCATAGACCCTGACGGTGCCGCAAGCCAGGGCTTCGTGGATGAAGCGGGTGCTGATACCGCCATTGGCGCAGGTGAGGAAGACGACTGCCCCATCGAGGGAGGGCGCGGGTTCCTTCTCCAAGGGGGACGTGAGGATCGCGGCTGCGCACGGGCCGAGCAATGAGCGACGACACGCCACCCCGCGATGGGGGGGGTGAGCAGAGCCGCAGTCGAGCTCGCACCGCACCACATCGCACCGCACCGCACCGCATCGCATCGCATCGCATCGCACCGCATCGCACCGCATCGCACCGCACCGATTACAATCGGAACTGATTGCAGTCAGAATCCAATCCTGGAGGACACCGCCATGCCTGTCGGACGGCGCGAGCGGAACAAGCAGGAGAAACTCGACCGCATCGTCGCTGCCGCCAGTGAACTGTTCGCCGAACACGGCGTCGATGAGGTCACGACCCAGCAGATCGCTGATCAGGCCGACATCGGCACCGGCACCCTGTTCCTTTATGCCAAGACCAAGGGCGAACTCCTCCTCCTTGTCCAGAACACCAAGTACCTCGAAGCACTTGAGCAGGGCCGGGCGGACGCCGAAGCCATCCCGGGCGCGCTGGACGCGGTGCTGGCGATCGTCCGGCCGATCGTCGAGTGCAACCGCGTCCAGATCGACAACGGACGCACTTACCTGCGAGAGATGGTCTTCGGCGACCCCGAGGAGCCCCGGCACGGCGCAGCACTCGCCATCGTCGCGCAGACCGAGGAAGCCGTCGCCGCCGTGCTGCGCCGAGACGACCGGGTCGCAGAGGGCGACGCCGCGACGCTGGCACACATCGTGTCTGCCGTGATGTTCCTCAGCATGGCGGCGAGCGTGAACATCGCCTTGAGCGTCGAGGAGATCATGCAGGACATCCACAGGCAGGTCGACGTCCTGCTGCCTCGCTGAAGCAGGGCCCGACCTCAGGCCCGGATGACCATCCGAATCTGGTGATCAGGCTCGGTGAGTCGGCGGTTCAGAAAAGCTGGTCGGCAATCGGGGTCCGGCGGCCGGGCTTCGGAGCGGTGGACAGAAGGCTGTGGGCGGACAGGGCACGGTCTGCGATGTGGTCGTCCAGGCAGCGCGTGAACTCCTGGCCGCGCAAGGTCCCCAGCACGAACAGGATCTCGCACGACGCCTGCCTGTCCGGCACCCTTGGCCGGCCGCCGGCCTCATTTCAGACCGCGAGCCGCCGCCAGCGGGTCATGCCGGAGCCGAAGCCCAGCTCGTGCGGCAGGCACTCCCACTCGATGCCGGTATGCAAGCAAGAGCGGGAAGGCGTCACGGTTGTCGAAATGCCGGAACGCCGCGACCACGAGAGCGGGCGTCTTCGCGCGGCCGCGGCCCGAGGACCACCGGGTCGCCGCAACCTCGTCCTCGAGCCGGCGCAGCGCCTCGGCGATGGCCCGCTCGTGCGCCCGCTCGATGATCCGGCGCGTCTTGGCGTCTTGGCGTCTTGGCGTCTTGGCGTCTTGGCGTCTTGGCGTCTTGGCGTCTTGGCGTCTTGGCGTCTTGGCGTCTTCCAGAGCCCATAGCACGATCAGGGACGCCTGCGGCCGGAAGGTGAAGTCGAGGGCGAGCAGCGGCGTCTGCTTGCGCACCTCGATCTCTTCGATCGGTCGCCCGAGCACGGTGGTCAGTCGTGCCGCGGCCGGGTCGGCGCCGTCGTCCAAAAGGTCATGCTCGATGCGGTCGGCGTCCGGGTGCCGGCCCTGCCCGAAGACGAGCTCCATCTGCCGCTCGGACACCACCGCGCCCTCGATGAGCCTGAGCGCGTCCAGGCGCGTCCCAACCACCTCCCGGGCTGGAGGCCGGCCGTCTCCTGGGCGTCCTTGGCTCGTGGCGGGCCCGCCACGCCGGCTACGGCACGTCCTGGAGATCACCGGCGCCGACACCGTCCTCGACACCCGCGCCACCATCCAGGACGCCCTGACCGCATAGGTTCGCCGGGTGGCACCGCAGCTGGCTGTGCCGTGTCCTTACCGCCGGACGGAATCAGCAACCGTCCGGTCACAGCACCACCGGGCTCACGGTCCCATACAGCACGCAACACGACCTTGCCGCTGTCCTGAGCTCATCCCGTTCTCGCGCACCCGATCGACGGCGGTACTCGGGAGATGGACAACTATCAGAGGGCGGCGACGACGGAGCAGTCGACCAATGGGGCGACATGTCTGTGCGAGTTCGACGTGCAGGTGTCGATCTGCGTCGCCGACGGCGACTGGGCCTGTGACGTAGCACTCGGCTGCGCGAACTGGGCGGCGAGCTGCAGCGCACCGTGCTGCGGGCCCTCAATGAGGTCTCTTTCGACCTGGACCACGGCTGTTCGTCTCAGCAGCGTGCCCGACGGACAGTCGAACGGGACGAGGCTGCGGTCGGCCGGCTGGGTGAAGGAGACCTGGCCCCGGGCAAAGCCACCGCGGCGGCGCTCGGGGCATGGCTGGTCTTCGAGGACGAAGCTGCCATCTCGATGGCGTCGCACCGTGCACGCACCTGACCGGCCGTGCGGGAGGGCCCCCACCACGATGGTGCAGGCCCTCCTCGTATGCCGTGCAGCCATCAGCCTTCGGCGCGCCCCATCATCACCTCTACCCGACCGTCGGCACCCATGGCTTTCAACCGGTGACGATCAGGTACCCGCCGGCGAACACTGCGCCCAGACCACCCAGGAGGAAGCTGACCCGGTTGTAGTTCACCCCGTGCAGATGGCGAAGGCCGCTCCATACCTCCACCTTGTCGGCATCCCACGTGGCCAGCGGCTTGGCTATGAGCAACATGCCAACTCCACACACAGCGAACAGAATTCCAGCGAGAATCTGCATGGCTCCCAAGTTCCCTGAGAGGGCTGCCCCAAGCCTGCGCTGTCCCTCGAGGGGACGCCTCATGACGGCCATGACCCACGCACCCGACACGCCTCCAGGAGCTCCAGGTCCCCGCGAACAGCTCACAGCAGCAGCGCTGCCGTGCGATCCGGGAAGGCCACGACCGGTCATTGATGGCGGCCTCTTTGTTGATCACCAGGGCACTGATGCGTTGACTCAGTGCCCCTCTGGCCTCATGGGCGACTGCCGTCCACCGCTCGTCCGTCCAGCCCTGAGCCATCGCGCCTTCCAACAACAATGGCTCTAGGCGCTGTTTCTCGGATCTCCCTCCTTGGGTGGGGTGTTGAGGGCAGGCTGGCTCCATGGGACGCGGAGACCTGACGAATGCGGAGTGGGATC
>NZ_JAVDVA010000046.1:0-35110 GCF_031456635.1 Streptomyces sp. 3330 | reverse complement strand
CCGACTCCGGCTTCGGCTCGTGGTCCGGCCTGGACTCCGGGACTGCGTCCGGTTCCGGAGTCGAACCCGGCTTCTGGGCCGAGGCGGGTGCCTGGGCCGGTTCCGGCTTCTGGACCGGCTCCGGTGCCTGGACCGGCTCCGGTGCCTGGGTCGGCTTCGGGGTTGGCGCGTCCTTCGCTTGCCCTTGTTCGCTGGGCTCCGGGGTCTGCTGCGGCTCGTCGAACGCCGGGCGGGCGTGGTGCCACGGGGCGTCGGAGCTGCGGGGGGCCGTGGAGCGGCGTGCGGGGGTGTCGTCGGGCGTCGCCGGGGGCTGGGTGCGCTGCGAGGCCGAGCCCTGGGAGGCGCTGCGCGCGCGGCGCGGTCCTGCCGGGGGTTGCGGGGTCGACCCGGGGCCCGTCGGTTCCGTCGGCGCGGCGGGCGCGGATCCCGCGGTGCCCGAGGACTCCGTGGCAGCCGCTCGTTGCGAGGCCGAGCCCGCGCTCGCGCTGCGGGCACGGCGGGGCCCGGCAGGCGCCGCCGGAGCCGAGGGAGCCGTCGGAGCCGCCGATGTGCCCGGACTCGCCTGGCCCGCCTGGCCCGCCGGAGTCGAGGAAACCGGTGAAGACGGCGAGGACGCCGAAGAAGGGGAAGCGGGAGGGGTTGGCGGGGTTGGGGTGGGTGCGGTTTCCGGGGTCGGGGGGTTCGGTTGGCTTGCTGAGCCCTCCGAGGCCGTGCGGGCGCGGCGGACCGGGCGTTCGCCTGCCGCGCGTCCTGCCGCCGCTCGGGCCGGGCGGGCCGGGGCGGGCGGGAGCTGGCCCTTCAGGGGTCCCCATTCGTTGGGGTCGGGGACGCCCGGCGGGAGCATCTGGCGGCGCTTGGGGCCGCCGTGCTCGGACTCTCCGGGCTCCTTCGCGCCGGGCCAGGCCTTGGCCACGCGCGCGGCGAGGACGAAGTCCTTGCGCAGGGGGTGGCCCTCGAAGGTCTCCGGGAGGAGGAGGTGGTTCAGGGCGGGGTGGCCCGTGAAGGTGACGCCGAACATCTCGTGCGTCTCGCGTTCGTGCCAGGCCGCGCCGGCGTAGACGTCGACGGCGGAGGCGAGGGTCGGCGCCTCGTGCGGGATCGTCGTACGCAGCAGCAGGCGACGCACCGGGGAGAGGGCGACGACGTGCGCCGAGACGCGGAAGCCCGTGCCCGGTTCGTCGACCGCGCTCAGCCAGTCGAAGTAGGTGCAGGTCAGGCGGTCGCGGGCCACGCGCAGGGCGTCGGTCCAGGACGTGGGCGGGACGTCGACCGTCAGGACGTCGTACGACTCCTCGGCCGTGGCCTGCGGGCCGAACAGTTCGTCGGCGGGGGCGGGGAGCCAGCCGATCGTGGTCATCGGCCCTCCCCCGGATCGGGTGCTGCGGGAGTTCCGGCGGCCGGGGGCCGCACCAGGCCGCTCTGGAGGGCCGCCGTCGAGGGGCGGGAGACGGCCGGGCGGGACGGCGTCGGGCCGTAGCGCTCGGGCAGGGACTCCCGGGCGATCTTCTCCTGGAGCTTGAGGATGCCCTGGAGAAGCGCCTCCGGGCGCGGCGGGCAGCCCGGCACGTACACGTCCACGGGGATGATCTGGTCGACGCCCTTCGTCACCGAGTACGAGTCCCAGTAGGGGCCGCCGCAGTTGCTGCACGCGCCGAAGGAGATGACGTACTTCGGCTCGGGCATCTGCTCGTAGAGGCGCTTCACGGCCGGGGCCATCTTGTCGGTGACCGTGCCGGAGACGACCATCAGGTCGGCCTGGCGGGGGCCCGGCGCGAAGGGGATGACGCCGAGGCGGATGAAGTCGTGGCGGGCCATCGACGCGGCGATGAACTCGATCGCGCAGCAGGCGAGGCCGAAGTTGAAGACCCAGAGCGAGTAGCGGCGGCCCCAGTTCAGGATCACCTTCATCGGCTCCGGCGCCACGCGGGCCAGGGTGCCCAGGCGCTTCGGCTCCGGCAGCAGGACGGGCTCCGGGACCACCTGTTCGGGGTGTCCGGACTGCCCGGGCTGTGGCGGCTGTTCCGGCTGTTCCGGTGCATTCACTTTCGGCGTCACGTCCATGTCAGGACGCCCTTCTTGTAGGCGTACAGCAGGCCCACGGCCAGGAAGCCGAGGAAGATGAACATCTCCACGAGCGTGGTCGCGCCGTAGCCGGGGGCCGCGAAGACCGTCGCCCAGGGGAAGAGGAAGATCGAGTCGACGGCGAAGATCACGTAGAGGAAGGCGTAGACGTAGTAGCGGACCTGGGTGTGGGCCCAGCCCTCGCCCACGGGGTCGACGCCGCACTCGTACGTCAGGAGCTTCTCCGGGGTGGGGACCACCGGGCGCAACAGGCGCCCCGCGCCGAAGGCCACGGCGACGAACAGCACGCCGACGACGGCGAGCAGCCCGACGACGGAGTAGGACTGGAAGTAGTCCGCCGCGAATTCCGCCGCGACATCGACGGTCCGTTCCCGCACGCCCGTCCCTCGCTCCCTGACCTCAGTCTCTTCGACGACAGGCCGTTCGACGATCTGTACGCACGGGAGTCTAGGCCCTGATAAAGGGACGGTAAGCAGCCCGTCACGCCTCGTCCGGTGGGGCGGGGGTTTTCCCCCGGTCGAGGAAGGCAGCAGACCTCATGGCGCGGTGCCCCGCGGCGCGGCAGGCTAGCCCATATGAC
Source organism: Streptomyces sp. 3330 (assembly GCF_031456635.1). Lineage (NCBI taxonomy): Bacteria > Bacillati > Actinomycetota > Actinomycetes > Kitasatosporales > Streptomycetaceae > Streptomyces > Streptomyces sp. 3330. The sequence goes on along the minus strand of NZ_JAVDVA010000046.1, from coordinate 32,448 downwards.
CGCTTCCGCCAGCCGATCCGCCTCCGACCCGAACCCCTCCGACGAAAAGGGTTTCCGCCCGGGCGGCTTTCAACCGGGCGGCTCCCACCCGAGAGCCGCTCCCCGCCCGACCGCCAGACCGGACACGACCGCCTCGCCAGGCCCGACCCCTGCGCCAGGCACAGCCGCATCGCCTGGCCCGACCGCATCACCTGGCCCGATCGCTGCGCCGGACACGATCACCGGGTCGGGCGCGGCCGGCTTGCCGGGCACGACCGTGGTGCCGGGCGCGGTGGGGCAGGGCGACGACCGTCTGCCTCCGGTCCGTCTCGCCTACGACCCGCAGACGTGGAAGGAGATCGCGCACCTTCTGACGAACCTGCCGATGGCGTTGATCGGGTTCACCTATGTGATGACGGTGATCGTCACCGGCGCCGCGATGACCGTCACCGTGGTCGGGTTCCCGCTGCTGGCGCTCGGGCTGGCCGGGGCGCGGCTGCTGGGCCGGTTCGAGCGGGGGCGGGCGCGTCTGCTGCTCGGGGTGCGCATCGACGAGCCGAGCCCGTTGCCGTTGCGCAGGGCGGGCGGTCTGTTCGAGCGGTTGTGGCTGATGCTGAAGGACCCGGTGGCCTGGCGGACGGTGCTGTACGACCTCATCCGGCTGCCCTGGGGAGTGCTGACGTTCAGCGTCGTTCTGCCCGCGCTGTTCGTGCTGTGGCCGGTGCTGCCGTTCCTGGCGCGCGGGCTGACCAACGCGGACCGGGCGATGGTGCGGGCCCTGCTGTCGCCCTCGGACGAGCTGGAGCGGCGGATCGCGGAGCTGGAGTCGGACCGGGGGGTCGTGGTCGACACCGCGGCCGCCGATCTGCGGCGCATCGAGCGCGATCTGCACGACGGGGCGCAGGCCCGGCTGGTCAACCTGGCGATGGGGCTGGGCCTGGCGAAGGAGAAGTTGCTGGAGGGTCAGGCCGACGAGGTCGTGGCGGCGATGGTGGAGGAGGCGCACGGTGAGGTGAAGCTCGCCCTCCAGGAGCTGCGGGACCTGGCGCGCGGGATCCATCCGGCGGTCCTGACCGACCGGGGGCTGGACGCGGCCCTGTCCTCCGTGGCCTCGCGCTGCACGGTCCCGGTGAAGGTGACCGCCGACCTGACGTCCCGACCGGCGCAGGCCATCGAGGGCATCGCCTACTTCACCGTCTCGGAACTGCTCCAGAACGTCAGCAAGCACAGCGGGGCCCGGTCGGCCTCGGTCGACGTGTGGCGGACGGACGACCGGCTGCTCATCCAGGTGTGGGACGACGGCCGGGGCGGTGCGCGGCTCGACGGCGGGTCGGGCATGCGGGGGCTCGCGGAGCGGCTGGACGCCGTGGACGGGCTGTTCGTCGTGGAGTCGCCGGTGGGGGGTCCTACGACGGTGACCGCGGAGCTGCCCTGGCGGAATCGCGGACAGAGCGAGTAGCGGGCAGCGGGCAGCGGACGGGCCGAGTCGGCGGCGCGGTGGGCGACGACCGCGGACAGCGACGACCGCGGGAGACGGCGGCGATGGGAGAGAGGGCTGCCTCGGGAGGTAGGGAAAACCCCCCTTCCAAGACGCCGACGGACTCCATGGTCCGTGGGGACGCCACCGAGCAGGGTGGGAGGTACGGATCGACAGCTGCGCGACGAGCAGGACGAGTAGAACGGACGACGCCGATGGCCACGCAGTACGGGCAGTACGGGCAGCACGACCAGTACGGGCAGTACGGGCAGTACGGGCGGCAGGACCGGTACGGGCCGGAGTACGGCCACCGGGACGCGGAGCGCCGTCACCTGCTGCCGACGTGGCTGCGGGAGCCGCTCACCGCGCGCCACTGGCGGGAGCTCGTCTACGTCCTGCTCGGGCTGCCGATCGGCATCCTGCTGTTCACCTTCACGATCACGATGCTGTCGCTGGGGGCCGGTCTGCTGGTGACGTTCCTCGGGATTCCGGTGCTGGCGGCGGGACTGGCGGCGGGCCGGGGCTTCGGGGCGCTGGAGCGGGCCCGGGCGCGGGGGCTGCTCGGCCTCGAGGTGGCCGATCCCGAGCCGCTGCGGCCGCGGGGCAAGGGTGCGATGGCCTGGATGGCCGCCGTTCTCAAGAGCGGGACGTCGTGGCGGCAGGCGCTGTACGCGGTGGTGCAGTTTCCGTGGGCGGTGTTCTCGTTCAGCGTCGCGGTGACCGTGTGGTCGTTCGGCTGGACGATGCTGACGTATCCGCTGTGGTTCTGGGTCTTCCCGATGTACGGCGGTCAGGGCGGGCTCCAGCTGTACGGCGACGAACAGCACAGCGTCTACCTCGACAACCCCTTCGAGATCACCGTGACGGCGTCGGTGGGTCTGTTGATCACGCTCGCCACGCCGTGGATCGTGCGGGCGCTGACGACCGTGGACCGGCTGCTGGTGCACGGGCTGCTCGGGCCGTCGTCGCTGGGGGCGAGGGTGGTGGAGCTGGAGTCCGACCGGGGGGTCGTGGTGGACACCGCCTCCGCCGATCTGCGGCGCATCGAGCGCGACCTGCACGACGGGGCGCAGGCCCGGCTGGTGGCGCTGGCGATGGACCTGGGTCTGGCGAAGGAGAAGCTGCGGGAGGATCCGCGCGAGGCGGCGCGGATGGTGGACGAGGCGCACGGCGAGGTCAAGACGGCGTTGCAGGAACTGCGGGACCTGGCGCGCGGGATCCATCCGGCGGTGCTGACGGACCGGGGGCTGGACGCGGCGCTGTCCGCGGTGGCGTCGCGGTGCACGGTGCCGGTGCGGGTGGATGTGGATCTGGTGGAGCGGCCGGCCCCGGCGATCGAGGGGATCGCGTACTTCACCGTCTCGGAGCTGCTCCAGAACATCAGCAAGCACAGCGGGGCGCGGTCGGCTTCGGTCGATGTGTGGCGGGTGGAGGACCGGTTGCTGCTGCAGGTGGTGGATGACGGGGTGGGCGGAGCGGACGCCTCCGGCGGGGGGTCGGGGTTGGCCGGGCTCGCGGGGCGGTTGGACGCGGTGGACGGGATCCTGGTGGTCGATTCGCCGGTGGGCGGACCCACCCGGGTCACCGCGGAGCTGCCCTGGCGCGGGGGCGGGGCCTGAGCGGCGAGCGCTCTCGCTGCGACGGCGGTGGGCCTCCTCGCCCCCGCCGCCCCCTGCCCTGTCCTACCCTGCCCGTCCTGTCCCTTCCCGTCCTGTCCCTTCCCGTCGTCCTGTCCGGTCCCGTCCCGGGGACTCTCCCCCCGTACCCGCGTACCTCGGCCCTCCTCCCCGCCATACCCCGAACCCCCGCCCCCCGAGCCCCCGAGCCCTCGGGCCCCTGGGCGCTCGAACCCCCGGGCCCCCGGGCCCCCGGGCAGCCGAACTCCCGAGGCTGAAACGCACTGGGTCGAGGGTCTCTTCGCGTCGTCCTCGTCCGGGGTGGGGTTCTCGGCGGGTGCAGACGGGGCCGTTGCTGGAATGCTTGACTGGTTCTACCAACGGGGTGGACGGCTGGGGGGCCGAGGAGCGTGGAGGACAGGGTGCGGGTGGTCATCGCCGAGGATTCGGTGCTGTTGAGGGAGGGGCTGACCCGGTTGCTGACCGACCGGGGGCATGAGGTGGTGGCCGGGGTCGGGGACGCCGACGCTCTGGTCAAGACCATCACGGAGCTGGGCGACGAGGGCGCGTTGCCCGATGTCGTCGTCGCGGACGTGCGGATGCCGCCGACCCACACGGACGAGGGGGTGCGGGCCGCCGTACAGCTGCGCAAGGCGCATCCGGGGCTCGGTGTGCTGGTGCTGTCGCAGTACGTGGAGGAGAGGTACGCCACCGAACTGTTGGCCGGTTCCAGTCGCGGGGTCGGGTATCTGCTGAAGGACCGCGTGGCGGAGGTGCGGGAGTTCGTGGACGCCGTGGTGCGGGTCGCGCAGGGCGGTACCGCCCTGGATCCGGAGGTCGTGGCGCAGCTGCTCGGGCGGAGCAGGAAGCAGGACGTGCTGGCCGGGCTCACCCCGCGGGAGCGGGAGGTTCTGGGGCTGATGGCCGAGGGGCGGACGAACTCCGCGATCGCCCGGCAGCTGGTCGTCAGCGACGGGGCCGTGGAGAAGCACGTCAGCAACATCTTCCTGAAGCTGGGCCTGTCGCCGAGTGACGGGGATCACCGCCGCGTACTGGCGGTTCTCACCTATCTCAATTCGTAGCGAGATGGCACTGTGCCTTTCGTCGAGCGGGGAACTCGGTGGAGGTGGCGCACAGGCGGTGGAGAACCGTGGTGTGATCCGGAGCGTCTACCGGAATCACACCGGGCGGCGGGAAATCATGAAGAGCGGGGGTGCCGGGCCGTCTCGGGACAACGACCGTCATACGAATGGCCGAGGTAAGGCGACCCTTACAGACGTAGGGTTGATCCGTGGACGGCCTTTGCGAAGGCCTTCCGGGACAGCCACCTCGAGGGAGGTCCAGTTCAGTGACCAGTCAGGTCAGCAGCCCAGCGGAACAGGACGACGGAACCGACGGAGCCGACGGGACCGTCGTGGGAGAACAGCGCAAACCGGGTGGGACGAAGGACGTCCGTCGTCTCGACCGGGTGATCATCAGGTTCGCGGGCGACTCGGGTGACGGCATGCAGCTCACCGGTGACCGCTTCACCTCGGAGACCGCGTCGTTCGGCAACGACCTCTCCACCCTGCCGAACTTCCCCGCCGAGATCCGCGCGCCCGCCGGCACCCTCCCCGGCGTCTCCTCGTTCCAGCTGCACTTCGCCGACCACGACATCCTGACTCCGGGTGACGCGCCCAATGTGCTGGTCGCGATGAATCCGGCGGCGCTGAAGGCGAACATCGGCGATGTGCCGCGCGGCGCGGAGATCATCGTCAACACGGACGAGTTCACCAAGCGGGCGATGCAGAAGGTGGGGTACGCGGCCTCGCCGCTGGAGGATGGATCCCTCGACGGTTACCAGCTCCATCCGGTCCCGCTGACCACCCTGACCGTCGAGGCCCTCAAGGAATTCGACCTCACCCGCAAAGAGGCCGAGCGCAGCAAGAACATGTTCGCGCTGGGCCTCTTGTCGTGGATGTATCACCGGCCCACCGAGGGCACCGAGAAGTTCCTGAAGTCGAAGTTCGCGAAGAAGCCCGACATCGCGGCCGCGAACCTCACCGCTTTCCGTGCCGGATGGAACTTCGGCGAGACGACCGAGGACTTCGCCGTCAGTTATGAGGTCGCCCCGGCCGCGAAGGCGTTTCCCGTCGGCACCTACCGGAACATCTCCGGGAACCTCGCTCTGGCGTACGGGCTGATCAGCGCGTCCCGGCAGGCCGACCTGCCGCTGTTCCTGGGGTCGTACCCGATCACGCCGGCCTCGGACATCCTGCACGAGCTCAGCAGACACAAGAACTTCGGCGTGCGGACGTTCCAGGCCGAGGACGAGATCGCGGGGATCGGCGCGGCGCTGGGGGCGGCCTTCGGCGGGTCCCTCGCCGTCACCACCACCTCCGGGCCCGGCGTGGCGCTGAAGAGCGAGACCATCGGGCTCGCGGTCTCGATGGAGCTGCCGCTGCTGGTCGTGGACATCCAGCGGGGCGGGCCGTCGACCGGTCTGCCGACCAAGACCGAGCAGGCCGACCTGCTGCAGGCCATGTTCGGGCGCAACGGCGAGGCGCCGGTGCCGATCGTCGCGCCCCGCACGCCCGCCGACTGTTTCGACGCGGCCCTGGAGGCCGCCCGGATCGCGCTCACCTACCGCACACCGGTGATGCTCCTGTCCGACGGCTATCTGGCCAACGGCTCCGAGCCCTGGCGGATCCCGGAGCTGGACGAGCTGCCGGACCTGACCGTGCAGTTCGCCCAGGGGCCCAACCACACCCTGGACGACGGCAGCGAGGTCTTCTGGCCGTACAAGCGCGACCCGCAGACGCTGGCCCGGCCCTGGGCGGTCCCGGGCACGCCGGGTCTGGAGCACCGCATCGGCGGGATCGAGAAGGAGGACGGGACGGGGAACATCTCCTACGCCCCGGCCAACCACGAGTTCATGGTCCGCGTGCGGCAGGCCAAGATCGACGGCATCGAGGTCCCCGATCTCGAGGTCGACGACCCGCACGGGGCGAGCACCCTGGTGCTGGGCTGGGGTTCCACCTACGGGCCGATCACCGCCGCGGTACGGCGGCTGCGCACCGCCGGTGAGGCCGTCGCGCAGGCCCATCTGCGGCACCTGAACCCGTTCCCGCGCAACCTGGGCGCCGTGCTGGAGCGTTACGACAAGGTCGTGGTCCCCGAGATGAACCTCGGCCAGCTCGCCACCCTCGTACGGGCGAAGTATCTGGTCGACGCCCGTTCGTTCAACCAGGTCAACGGCATGCCGTTCAAGGCGGAGCAGCTCGCCGCGACGCTCAAGGAGGCCATCCATGGCTGAGACCTCGACGGAGGCCACGGGCACGATCGAAGCGCTCTCGCTCGTCCCCAAGGCCGTGGCCCGGCAGTCCATGAAGGACTTCAAGTCCGATCAGGAAGTGCGCTGGTGCCCCGGCTGCGGTGACTACGCGATCCTGGCGGCCGTCCAGGGCTTCATGCCGGAGCTGGGGCTCGCCAAGGAGAACATCGTCTTCGTGTCGGGCATCGGCTGCTCGTCACGCTTCCCGTACTACATGAACACGTACGGCATGCACTCCATCCACGGGCGGGCGCCGGCCATCGCGACCGGTCTCGCCTCCTCGCGCCGGGACCTGAGCGTGTGGGTGGTCACGGGCGACGGCGACGCGTTGTCCATCGGCGGCAACCATCTGATCCACGCCCTGCGGCGGAACGTCAATCTGAAGATCCTGCTGTTCAACAACCGGATCTACGGGCTGACCAAGGGCCAGTACTCGCCCACCTCGGAGATCGGAAAGATCACCAAGTCGACGCCGATGGGCTCGCTGGACGCGCCCTTCAACCCGGTGTCGCTGGCGCTCGGCGCGGAGGCGTCGTTCGTGGCTCGGACCATCGACTCCGACCGCAAGCACCTGACGGAGGTGCTGCGCCAGGCCGCCGCCCACCCCGGCACGGCGCTGGTCGAGATCTACCAGAACTGCAACATCTTCAACGACGGCGCGTTCGAGGCGCTGAAGGACCGGCAGTCGGCCGAGGAGGCGGTGATCCGGCTCGAGCACGGGCAGCCGATCCGGTTCGGGGCGGACGGTGCGCGGGGCGTCGTGCGCGACCCGGCGAGCGGGGATCCGCGGGTCGTCACGGTGACTCCGGAGAACGAGGCGGACGTCCTGGTCCACGACGCGCACGCCACGTCCCCGACCACCGCCTTCGCGCTGTCCCGGCTGGCGGACCCGGACACCCTGCACCACACGCCGATCGGCGTGCTGCGCGCGGTGGAACGGCCGGTCTACGACACCCAGATGGCGGACCAGCTGGACGCGGCGATCGAGCAGCACGGCAAGGGCGACCTCGCGGCGCTGCTGGCGGGCGGCGACACCTGGACGGTCGTCGGCTGAGGCGTCAGGCCTGGGGTCCGGTGTCCGGTGCCTGAGACCTGAGACCTGAGGTCGGAGCGGTTCACGAGGCCCGGGAGCGCGGCTCCCGGGCCTCGTCGTATGCCCGGCGGGCCTGCTCCACGTCCGGCATGCGGGTGTGCGTCCACAGGGCGAGCGCGCGCACCTGCTCGGCCGCCTCCCGGCCGAGCTCGGTCAGGGAGTAGTCGACGCGCGGCGGGATGACCGGCTTGGCGTCGCGGTGCACCAGGCCGTCGCGTTCGAGGGTCTGGAGGGTCTGGGTGAGCATCTTCTCGCTGACCGGCCGGCCCACCCCGCCGATCGCCCGGCGCAGCTCGCTGAACCGGTACGAGCGGTCGAGCAGCTCGATCAGCACCAGGACACCCCACCGGCTGGTGACATGTTCGATGACGAGACGGTGCGGACACATGCCCTCCGCTTCGGACGGCCCCACCTGCACACTTACTGCCATGCCAGTACCTTACTTCAAAGTGGGTACTTTCGCTTGGTTAGTGCTCAGCCTAGGGTCGGTGACAGCCCCGCAACCCCCACCAGGAGTTCTCAGCCATGAGCATCGTCGTCACCGGAGCCACCGGACACCTCGGCCGTCACGTCGTGGAGCAGTTGCTGGAGAAGGTTCCGGCCGAGCAGATCACGGCCGTCGTGCGCGACGAGGCCAAGGCCGCCGACCTCGCGGCCCGCGGCGTACGGATCGCGGTCGCCGACTACAACGCCCCCGAGACCTTCGGCAGCCTGTTCGCCTCCGGCGACAAGGTGCTGCTGATCTCGGGCAACGAGTTCGACAAGGGCCGCCCGGCACAGCACCAGGTGGTGATCGACGCCGCGAAGGCGGCCGGGGTCGCGCTCCTCGCGTACACCAGCGCGCCGGGGAGCCTGAGCGCGGCGCTGGCGGACGACCACCGCGCCACCGAGAAGGCGCTGATCGCATCCGGCCTGCCGTACACGCTGCTGCGCAACGGCTGGTACCACGAGAACTACACCGAGCAGCTCGCCCCGGTGCTGGAGCACAACGCCGTCGTCGCCGCCGCCGGTGCGGGCCGGGTCTCCTCCGCCTCCCGCGCCGACTACGCGGCCGCGGCGGTCGCGGTGCTGACCGGCGAGGGTCACGAGAACAGGACGTACGAGCTGGGCGGCGACGAGGCGTGGAGCTTCGCCGAGTACGCGGCCGAGCTGAGCCGGCAGACCGGCAAGGAGATCGTCTACAACTCCGTGCCCGGCGAGGTGCTCACCGGCATCCTGACCGGCGCCGGCCTGCCCGAGGCGTTCGCGACGATCCTGGTCGGCGTGGACGCGTCGATCGAGAAGGGCGAACTGGTCGTGCCCGGCGGCGACCTGTCCCGGCTGGCGGGCCGCCCGACGACCCCGCTCTCCGAGGCGATCGCGGCCGCACTCAAGGGCTGACACTCCCCCGGCCGCGCTCATGCCGCGTGGCCCCTGGCCGTCACTCAGCGCCGCGCCCCACCCCGCCTGTCATGACCGTATGGCGATACGGGCATGACAGACCGGGGTGCTCGGCGTTACCTTCGTCCACGCATGCCTGACGTGAGAAGGAGGGGCCCCGTGGCCCGGACGTCGAAGAGTGAAGGCCGGACAGGCCTGCTGAACGGTCTGGCGGCCTACGGGATGTGGGGACTGGTCCCCCTCTTCTGGCCCCTGCTCAAGCCGGCCGGGGCGACCGAGATCCTCGCCCATCGCATGGTGTGGTCCCTCGCCTTCGTCGCCGTCGCGCTGCTCGTCGTCCGGCGCTGGGCGTGGGCCGGTGAGCTGCTGCGGCAGCCGCGCCGGCTGGGGCTCGTCGTGACAGCCGCGGCCGTCATCACCGTGAACTGGGGCGTCTACATCTGGGCCGTGAACAGCGGCCACGTCGTCGAGGCGTCCCTCGGTTACTTCATCAACCCGCTGGTCACCATCGCCATGGGTGTCCTCCTCCTCAAGGAACGGCTGCGTCCCGCGCAGTGGGCCGCGGTCGGCATCGGCTTCTCCGCGGTGCTGGTCCTGACCATCGGCTACGGCCGTCCGCCGTGGATCTCCCTCACCCTCGCCTTCTCCTTCGCGACCTACGGGCTGGTCAAGAAGAAGGTCAACCTCGGCGGGGTCGAGTCGCTGGCCGCCGAGACCGCCGTCCAGTTCCTGCCCGCGCTGGGCTATCTGCTGTGGCTGTCCGCGCACGGCGGGCTCACCTTCGCGACCGAGGGCGCCGGACACGCGGCCCTGCTCGCCTCCACCGGCCTCGTCACCGCGCTCCCGCTGGTCTGTTTCGGCGCGGCGGCGATCCGCGTGCCGCTGTCCACGCTGGGTCTGCTCCAGTACCTGGCGCCGGTCTTCCAGTTCCTCCTCGGCGTCCTCTACTTCGGCGAGGCCATGCCGCCCGAGCGCTGGGCCGGGTTCGCCCTGGTGTGGCTGGCGCTGGTGCTGCTCACCGGCGACGCGCTGCGCACCTCCCGCCGGGCGGCCCGTGCGCTCGGCCCCGCGATCGCCGACGGCAAGGACCGGTCCACGGTCAGGACGAGGACGCCCGCCGCGAACGACGCGACCGGCGGCGCGAACGGTGCTGCGGACGGCACCGTTCGGGAGGCGGACAGCGCGGCCCCCGGCGTCTCCGGCGCGTCCGGTGCACCCGGCGGCGCGGCCGTGTCCGGTGTCGCCGCCGTGGCCGCCGCCTCCGGCGTGCCCGGCGCGCCGGTCCCGGAGGCGGGAGTCTCCCCCCTCACCGAGCCGTAGCCCGCGGGCACCACCCCACCGCGATCCCCCGCGTTCCCAGCCACGACCGCCACCGCCACCGCCACCGTGAGCCCAGCCGCCACCGCCGTTCGACGGCACGGGAGGGCGGCGACGGGACGGGGGCGTCGGTGGGAGCGGAGCGCGGGGGTCCGGTCCGACCTCGCCGACGGGGTTCGGCGCGCGGCGGGTCGGCCCGGGGCGGGGCCTGCTAGAAGTGGCTGCATGACCGAGACATCTGGAGTACCCGAGGCCGGGCCCGCGCCCGTGCACTGGAAGCTCGTCGTCGACGCGGCCGACCCGCACGCACAGGCCGACTTCTGGGCCGGAGCGCTGCATTACGAGGTCGAGGACAACAGCGCCCTCATCGAGCGGCTGCTGGAGCTCGGCGCGCTGCCGGGGGCGGCGACGCTGGAGTTCCACGGACGCCCGGCCTTCCGGGACCTGATCGCCGTACGCCACCCGGGCGACCCGTTCGACCCCGACAGCGGGACCGGGCTCGGCCGACGGCTGCTGTTCCAGCGGGTCCCGGAGCCGAAGACCGTGAAGAACCGGCTCCACCTCGACCTGCACCCCGGCGAGGGGCTGCGCGCCGGGGAGGTCGAGCGGCTGACGGCCCTGGGGGCGAGCGTGCTGCGGGAGGTGAAGGAGCCGTCCGGGCAGTGGGTGGTCATGGCGGACCCGGAGGGCAACGAGTTCTGCGTCCACTGAGGGACAGGGGCGCCGCGGGCTTCGCTATGTGAACCGGCTGTCCGGATAGCGCTCTTGACGGAGTGTTGGCCCCGGCTTCACCATCCAGTCACCCCATTCACTGTGGATTACCTGTGGGCGTCCAGGTGCTCGACGGTCGCCCACGGGTGTCCCGCTGGAATTCGGAGCCCCCCACCATGAAGCTCCTCGTTTCCGGGCGGGCGACGGTCACCTCCGTCGTCGCAGCCGTCACCCTGCTCGCCACCGGATCCATAGCCGGGGCGGCACCCGCCCCCGAGGCCGGGGCGATCGCCGCCGCTCCCGACATCCCGGTGGCCAACGTCAAGGCCCACCTGACCCAGCTCCAGTCCATCGCCACCGCAAACGGCGGCAACCGAGCGCACGGCCGCACCGGCTACAAGGCGTCCCTCGACTACGTGAAGGCCAAGCTGGACGCGGCCGGATACACCACCGCCGTCCAGCAGTTCACCTCCTCGGGCCGCACCGGCTACAACCTCGTCGCCGACTGGCCCGGCGGCGACACCGGCCAGGTGCTGATGGCCGGGTCCCATCTGGACTCCGTGACCGCCGGGGCCGGCATCAACGACAACGGTTCCGGCTCGGCGGCCGTCCTGGAGACCGCGCTGGCCGTGTCCAGAGCCGGCTACCACCCCACCAAGCACCTGCGGTTCGCCTGGTGGGGCGCGGAGGAACTGGGCATGGTCGGCTCCCGGTACTACGTCAACAGCCTCTCCTCGGCGAACCGGGCCCGCATCAGCGGCTACCTGAACTTCGACATGATCGGCTCGCCGAACCCCGGCTACTTCGTCTATGACGACGACCCGGCCATCGAGAAGACCTTCAAGGACTACTTCACCGGCCTCGGCGTCCCGACGGAGATCGAGACCGAGGGCGACGGCCGCTCCGACCACGCCCCCTTCAAGAACGCGGGCGTGCCGGTGGGCGGCCTGTTCAGCGGCGCCGACTATCTCAAGACGACGGCGCAGGCGGCCAAGTGGGGCGGCACGGCCGGGCGGGCCTTCGACCGCTGCTACCACTCCTCCTGCGACACCACGGCGAACATCAACGACACGGCCCTGGACCGCAACTCGGACGCGCTGGCGTACGCGGTCTGGACCCTGTCCGCCTGAGCCCGCCCTGGTCCGGGCGGGTCCGGGCGGGTCCGGGCGGGTCCGGGCGGGTCCGGGCGGGTCAGCGCGGGTCAGCCGGCGCGGCCTCCGGGGCTTCCTGAGTCCGCCTGATTCCGCTCGATTTCTCCTGACCGGCCGACCGGCCGTTACGCGCCCGCCCTGCGGGCGCGTTCGGCCAGCCGGAGCATGCGCGCGCGGGCCGACTCCAGCTCTTCGAGGTCGTCGGCGGCCGGACCCTCCTCGGTGGTGAGTTCCGTCCACAGGCCGAGGAGTTCGGTCCCCAGGTTCAGTCCCTGCAGGGGGTCGCGTACGGCACGCCAGGCCGCCGCCGCGCTCTGGACGTTCCCGTACGCGGCCTCCGCGTCCCGGGTCCGGCGGTGGATGCGGGCCAGATCGAGGGAGGTGTGGAAGGAGCGCACCGGATCGCCTGCCAAGTAGGCGATGTACGCCGTGAGTTCACGCAGCCGGAGCACCTCGGGGTGCTCCGGTCCCAGCGTTCCGGACGCCTCCAGCACGGTCCGCTCCGCGAGGGCGGCCGCGGCGTCCGTACGGCCCGCCCGCACCGCCTCGTTGATCCGCGCGAGCGGTTCCGCGAGGAGGGCCGGGGGGCCGCCGTCGCCGTGGAGGGTGCGGGGGTCGTCCCCGAGCACCGCCTCCGCGACGGCGTCGAAGCCCCGGGCGGGGGTGGGCCTGGGGCCGGGGTCCGGGTCGAGGGCCGAGTCCGCGATGAGGCCGTCGGGGACGAACGGGGTGGGCGTGGAGCCGGACTTGGCGGCGGACGCCGAGGCGAACCGGGTGGTGGGCGTGGAGTCCGAGGCGGGCGTCGGGAGCGGCAGCGGGACAGGGGCCGTGACGGGGGCCGAGGTCAGGGGTGAGGCGGGGGCGGAGGTGGGGGGCGCGTCCTGGTCCGGCCGCTCGTCCATCGTCGGGGGCGGGCCGAACACACCCGTCGGGGCGGTGACGGTGCCGGGAGGAGCCGGGGTCTCCCCCGCCGTGTACGGGGACGCCGTATCGGGCGCCGACCGGTCTCCCCGTCCCGCTTCCGGTTCGGGCACCGCGCGCAACGGGAACGTCGGGGCCGCGTCCCGCACCGGCTCCGGCACCGCGCGCAGAAGGTGCGTCGCCTTGTCGCGTCGCGGCTGGTCGGACGGCTCGTCCTCGACGGGCACCGGCGTGTCGGCGGGCGCGGGGGCGACGGCGGGCACCGGCGTGTCGGCGGGCCCTGGGCCCGCGGCCGAGACCGGCGCGTCGAAGGGCGCGGGCGGGTCGGCGGGGGCGGCGATCGGCGCGGGCGGGCCGGTGGGCCCGGTGGTCCGCGCGTCCGGGGCCGGCTCCGCACGCGCCGGCTCCGCACGTGCCGCCGCCGTCGGGGCAGCGGCCGACGGGGCCGCCGCCGTCCGCAGGGGGTCTGCCGTGAAGTGGCTGGAACCGTCCGGGTCCACGCGCAGGGCGACGACGTAACCGATGCGTTCGTCGTGGACCGTGGCGAGGACCGGGTGTCCGGTGGCGAGGGCGATGCGGTGGAGATGGCTCAGGACGGCGCGCTGGATCTCCTCGCCGTCGGCCGCCACGACCGGTACGCCCCCTATGGTCGCCGTCCCACCCCCGCGGACGTGGACATCGAGCGGTGCCACCACGACGGCCGTCGGGCCGGCGTGCTTCTGTTCCCGCTTCTTCTCGCGGCTGAGTCGAGACATCGGTTCCTCACTCGGATGCGTCGTCACGATCCGGTCGTCCAGGCACGTGTACGTGGACACGTACTGTTGAGTCTCTCCGAGCGCTCCCGGTCCACGCGTCACCGCGACGTCACAGCCTCGTTCCAGGAACCCACGCCCCACTCCGGGGCGGCTCCCGGACCAGCCTGATCAGGGGCGCCCCGGAGAGTCGGCGGCGACGGGGAGGGGCACGGGTCATGGGGACGACGGACGGGCAGCGGGGGCCGGAGATCTGGATCCGCGGTCCGGTGGCCGCACCGGCTCCGGTACCGATGCCGTACGCCTCCACCGCCGCGCCCCGGCGCTTCTCCTGGGTCTGTACGCACGGCGGGGCCGGCGGCTCGACGCTCGCCGCGGTCTACGGCGGCCACGACTGCGGGCGCGCGTGGCCCGGCGCCGGGGATCCCCCGTCCGTGCTGCTGGTCGCCCGCACCCACGCGGCCGGGCTGGACTCGGTCCTGCGCACCCTGGAGGTCTTCCGGCGCGGCGAGGCCCCGCGAGGGCTCGACCTGGACGCGGTGGTGCTCGTCGCGGACGCGCCGGGCCGGCTGCCCCGGCCGCTCGTCCAGCGCGTGCGGGTGATCGAATCGGTCGTCGACGTGTACCGCGTCCCCTGGGTGGCGAACTGGCGTCTCGGCGAACTGGGCGGGCCCCCACCCCGCGAGACGGAACCGCTGTCCCGGCTCACCGGGGCACGCTGAGCGGGCGCGGGAGGCCGGGAGTGGGATCCGCCGGGCCCCTGGCGTGGCCGCCGGCCGGGGAGATCGCCGCGGCCGTGCGGGCGGGGCGGCTGTCGGCCGTGGACGTGGTCGGCGACGCGCTCGCCCGGATCGCGCGGGCCGACCGTTCGCTGTGCGCCTTCGCCGAGGTGTGGGAGGAGAGGGCGCGGGCGGGGGCGCGGGAGGTCGACGCCCGCGCCGCCGCGGGCGAGCGGCTGCCGCTGGCCGGGGTGCCGATCGGCGTGAAGGGGCGTCACGGTCTGCGTGCGGCGGGCCCGTTGATCGCCGCCGGGTGCGTGCCGGTCGGGGCGACGGCCGTGCCGGGACCGGGCACCCCCTGGCAGACCTGGGGCCTCGGCGCCCACGGCCGGACGGTCAACCCCTGGCGCGCCGACCGCACGCCGGGCGGCTCCTCGGCCGGGTCCGCCGCGGCGGTGGCCGCCGGCCTGGTCCCCCTGGCGACCGGCAGCGACGGCGCGGGCTCGGTGCGGATCCCGGCCGCGTGGTGCGGGGTGACCGGCCTGAAGACCACGAACCGCCGTCCGCCGCCCCGGCAGGGAACGGCCTCGCCCTCCGGTGACCGGACGGGACTGGCGGCGCCCGGCGTCCTCGCACACCACGTGGCGGACGCCGAGGCGTACTGGCAGATCCTCGCTCCGACGTCCTGGCCCGTCCGCTCGCCGACGCCTCTCCCGCCTGTCGCCGTGTTCTCCGCCGACCTCGGTTTCGCCGACCCCGACCCGGAGCCGCTCGCCCTGGCCCGTGCCGCCGCCGGACGCCTCGCCGAGGCGGGTGTCGTACGGCTGCTGCCGTCCTGCGGCGCGCCCCTGCGGCTGGCGGACCCCGCCCCGGCCTGGCTCGCGCTGCGCACCCCGGGCTCGGACCTGCGCGCCGCCGAACGCGTCCGGGACGTCAACGACCGTCTGCTGGCCGACCTCTTCACCCGCGCCGACCTGCTGCTGACCCCGACGACGCCGAACGCCGCCCACGGTCACGAAGGCCCGGGCGACCGCTACTCGACCGCGCTCACCTGGGCGTTCAACCTGAGCGGACATCCGGCGATCAGCATCCCGGCGGGGGTCGGCGCGGACGGCTGTCCCGTGGGGCTGCAGATGGTCGCGGCACACGGCGGGGAGACCACACTCCTGGCGGTCGCCCGAGCGGCCCAGGCCCAGACGCCTCCCGGTCCCGGGCCCCCGACCTCCACCCTCCCGATCCCCGGCGACCCGATGTCCGTTCCCCCGATGCCCATTCCCCCGATCGCCGGCGCCCGGGATCCCGCTCGCCCTGGCCCTGGACCCGGCCCGGCCCGCACCCATGGACCCGCCCCGCCCACGGACTCGCCCTAGCGCCGGTTCCACGGCCGGTATGCACCCCCCGATTGATACTTGCGCACACATATAATGCAGATGCAGACTATCCTCGTACGCCGACTACCTGGGGGATGGATCATGACCCGTCGCAGTTTCCTGTTCGTGCTGGGCAGCAGCCGTCCGGACGGCAACACCGAGTTGCTGGCCCGCGCGGCCGCCGAGCAGTTGCCCGCGGACGTCGAGCAGACGTGGATCAGCCTGGCCCGGCACCCGCTGCCCGACTTCGAGGACCAGCGGCACGACGGCGACCGCGTCCGCCCCACCGAGGGCGACACCGCGCTGCTCCTCGACGCCACGCTCGCCGCGACGGACATCGTGATCGCGTCCCCGCTGTACTGGTACTCGGTCTCCGCCCAGACCAAGCGCTACCTGGACCACTGGTCCGGCTGGCTGCGCACCCCCGGCATCGACTTCAAGGCGACGCTCGCCGGACGCACCCTCTGGGGCGTCACCGCGCTCGCGGACGACGAGCCCGTGGTCGCCGATCCGCTCGTCGGGACGCTGAACAACTCGGCCGCGTACCTGGGGATGCGCTTCGGCGGGGTGCTGCTCGGCAACGGCAGCAAGCCCGGTGACGTGCTCCGGGACACGGAGGCGCTGGCACGCGCCAAGACGTTCTTCTCCGGCGAGACACCGGCGGCGCGCTTCCTGTACGAGACCCGCTGAGGCCGCAGACACCCCGGGGCGTCCCGTCCCGCGCCGTGACGCCTACGCCGTGATGTCCTTCGTCGTGAAGCGCGCCCAGGCCGCCGAGCCGAAGACGGCCGCGTACAGCGCCTGGAGGCCGAGGTTCTTCTCCAGGTCGTCCCAGTAGACCGGCTCGCGCATCAGGTCGGCGAAGGACAGCCAGTGGTGCGAGAAGAAGTACGGCTGCAGGGCGTGCAGTTGCGGGATCTGATCGAGGATCTGGACCGTGATCAGCAGGCCCACCGTCGTCGCCATCGCCGCGATGCCGCTGCCCGTGAGGGTGGAGACGAACAGTCCGAGCGCGGCCACGCCGGTCAGGGAGGCGGCGACGACCAGCGCGATCAGCAGGGCCCGCAGCAGCCCGTCGCCGAAACCGATCCGGGTGCCGGAGATCGTCGTCAGGTCGCCCAGCGGGAAGAGCAGCGCCCCGACCGTGAGCGCCGAGACCGCGACCACCAGCGTCGCCACCAGGCAGAAGATGATGACGGTCGCGTACTTGGCCAGCAGCAGACGGGTGCGGCCGGCCGGGGCGACGAGCAGGTAGCGGAGCGTGCCCGCGTTCGCCTCGCCGGCGATCGAGTCGCCCGCGATGACACCGATCGCCATCGGCAGGAAGAACGGCAGGGTCACCGCCAGCGCGGTGAAGACGAGGAACAGGCCGTTGTTGGTCACCTGCGAGATGAACGCCGGACCCTCGCCACCGCCCCCTCCCCCGCCGCCGGGTCCGCCGGACGAGCCGTCGCCCGTCTCGATCTTCACCGCGATGCCGACCAGGATCGGCACGGCCGCCAGCACGCCCAGCAGCGCGAGGGTGCGCCAGCGCCGGAAAGTGGTCAGCAGCTCGCTGCGGAGCAGGCCGAAGGTCCAGGTCCAGTTCACCGTCCGCGCCGGCGCCGGCGTGGACGCGGACGTCGGCGCCGGTCCAGGCGTGCGGTCCCGGTCCCGGTCGTCCACCGTGTCAGCCCGCGACATCGAATCCCTCTCCCGTGAGAGCCACGAACGCGTCCTCCAGAGAGGCCCGCTCGACGGCGAAGCCGCGGACGCGGACGCCCGCCGTCACCAGCGCGGCGTTGAGGTCGGCCGGATCCCGGTCCGGGGGCGGAGCCTCGGCGCTCACCCGGTCCTCGCCGAGGATCACGTCGTCCGCCCCCTGCTCCTTCAGCACCCGGGCCGCGTCCACCGGGTCCGGCGTCGTCACGACCAGTCGGCCGCGTGTCCCCGCGGCGAGGTCGGCCACCGGGCCCTGGACGAGCAGCCGGCCCTGCGCCATCACCGCCGCATGCGTGCACACCTGCTCGATCTCGTCGAGCAGGTGCGAGGACAGGAAGACGGTCGTGCCCTCGGCGGCCAGCTCGCGGATCAGCGAGCGGATCTCCCGCATGCCCTGCGGATCCAGGCCGTTGGTCGGCTCGTCGAGGACGAGCAGCCGACGGGGCTGCAGCAGGGCGGCGGCGAGTCCCAGACGCTGCTTCATGCCGAGGGAGTACGCCTTCGCCTTCTTGCCGGCGGCGGCCGTCAGACCCACCCGTTCCAGCGACGCCGAGGCCCGCGCCCGCCGGGTGCGAGGATCGGCGGTCGGGTCGGCGGCGTCGTAGCGGAGCAGGTTGTCGCGGCCGGAGAGGAAGCCGTACAGAGCGGGACCCTCGATGAGGGTCCCGACGTGGGGCAGTACGGCCCGCGCGGCCCGCGGCATGGGGTGCCCCAGCACGCGGGCCGAGCCGGCCGTGGGCTCGATGAGCCCCATGAGCATGCGGATGGTGGTGGTCTTGCCGGAGCCGTTGGGGCCGAGGAAGCCGAAGACGCTGCCCGCCGGGACGGTCAGGTCGAGGCCGTCCACGGCGAGCTGTCCGCCGCGGTAGCGCTTGGTGAGGCCGCGGGTGCGGATGACCGCGCCGTCGTCCACAGGCGCCTCCAGGGGGCCCTGCGCGGGCCTCGCGGCCGCCCCGGACTCCCCCGGCTCCCCGGGCTCCGGCAGTGACTCCCCCATCGGCTTCCCCTTCCGGCCTCCCGGCCTCCCGGCCTACTTCGCCGCGTTCGCCGCCTTCACCAGGGCGTCCTTGGTGACCGCGCCGACGTAGACCTTGCCGTCGTCCGTCATCAGGGCGTTGATCAGGCGGGTGGAGAAGACGGTGCCGGAGCCGAACTTGCCCGTCACCTTGTCGCCGAAGGAGCCGAGGAAGCCGCCGAGGTCGCCGCCGGCCTCCGTGCCCGAGGGCAGGCCCTCGCCACCGGTGCCGAAGACGGCGACGGACGTCCAGCCCTCCCCGAGGACGTTCGGTCCTTCGGAGCCGACGAGCCCGCCGAGGCCGTCCGCGCCGTCGAGGTCCTCGGCCAGGTCGCCGGGCTTGCCGGAGTGGCCGGGGCCGGTCTCCCCCGCCTCGTCGCCCTCGGTGACCTTCGCGCCCTTGGGGGCGGTGAAGTCGAAGGTGGACGCGGCGGGCCTGGCGAAGCTGACCTGGGTGAAGCCCGCGTCCACGACGGCGGCGCCACCGCTCGCCGGGGTCAGCGTGAACTTCAGCGGCAGGCCCGTCTTCGCGTCCACGGCCACGCTGATCGCGCCGACCGTGGAACCGGACTGCTTGGGCTGGACCAGCAGCTTGTAGGCGTCACGACCGGCGACCCGGACGGTGCCGTCGACGGTCACGGAGGTCGTGTCGTCGACCGCCTTCAGGGCGTCCTCGGTGAGTTCCCCGGGCGTGGTGGGGACGGGCGTCTCCGCCTTGCCCGAACCCTTGCCCGAGTCCTCGCCGGAGCTCTCGTCGGTCGAGTGGTAGACCTCGTTGGATGCGCTGTCGTACCCCCACACGTCCTTGCCGTTGTGGATGAGGCTGTACTCGGCGGCGTTCTCCAGCAGCGAGAGCTTCTGCCGGTCCGGGCCGTCGGCCGCGACGCGCAGGGTGTGCGTGCCGGCGGCGAGCTCGGTGAGCTTGGCGGACGGGTCGGCGGACGAACCGTCGCCGCCCTGTCCGGCGGCTCCCGAGAGGAGCCCGCTCTCCAGGCCGCCGAGGTCGGGCAGCCCGAGATCGGTGCTGATCTTCACCGTCCCGGACAGCTGCTGCACGTCCGAAGCGGCGATCTTGTCGAGGAGCTGCTGTGCGGTGATCTTCGGCAGGTCGGGGTCGCCGGAGTCGGCGAGCGCCGGGACCAGCCCGATCGTCGCCGCCGCGACACCGATCACGGTGACCGGGACGATGTACCGTGCGGCCTTGCGCCGTCCGAGGCGCAGGTCCTCGGCTTCCGCGCCGGTCGACTCCCCGCCGGTCGTGGTGTCGTCGGATGCCTTCGGTGCCATGTGTGCCTTACCTCCGTCGTCGGCGGCGGCCG
This sequence comes from Streptomyces sp. 3330, assembly GCF_031456635.1. Lineage (NCBI taxonomy): Bacteria > Bacillati > Actinomycetota > Actinomycetes > Kitasatosporales > Streptomycetaceae > Streptomyces > Streptomyces sp. 3330. The sequence continues at coordinate 12,614 of NZ_JAVDVA010000046.1, read as the reverse complement.
GTCTCCCGCTTGAACGTCCCCACCCCAAGCCGCCATTCTCACCCGAATCGGTGAGGAGTGGTGTTTTCCGTGGTTCCCATCTGACCAAATCGGCCATGGGTAAGCGTCAGCCCGAGGGCTCAACTCCACATACGCCTGCGGTATGACACGAAGACGACGAGGCGGCATCCGACCCGTAGGGGTCGCCGGGTCAGCCCGCCCGGTGGACCACCGCGTCGCAGAGTTCCATCAGCGCCGCCTTCGCGTCGCACTCCCGCAGCGGCGCCAGCGCGGACCGCGCTTCCTTCGCGTACCGCACGGTGTCCCGGCGGGCCTGCTCCAGCGCCGGGTGGGCCCGCAGCGCCTGCAGGGCCTCGGTGTGCCGGGCGTCGTCGGTCAGGTCGGAGTCGAGCAGCTCGCACAGGGCGATGTCCTCGGGCAGCGACAGCCGCGCCGCCCGCTCGCGCAGCCGCAGCACGGGCAGCGTGGGAACGCCCTCGCGCAGGTCCGTCCCCGGCGTCTTGCCCGACTCGTGCGAGTCCGAGGCGATGTCCAGGACGTCGTCCGCCAGCTGGAAGGCGACTCCGAGCCGCTCTCCGTACTGCGTGAGCACGTCGACGACCGTCTCGTCGGCGCCGGACATCATCGCGCCGAACCGGCAGGCCACGGCCACCAGCGAGCCCGTCTTGCCGCCGAGCACGTCGAGGTAGTGATCGACCGGGTCCCGTCCGTCCGTGGGCCCCGCGGTCTCCAGGATCTGTCCGGTGACCAGGCGCTCGAACGCCTCCGCCTGCACCCGCACGGCCTCCGGACCGAGGTCGGCCAGGATGTGGGAGGCCCGCGCGAAGAGGAAGTCGCCCGTGAGGACGGCGACGGAGTTCCCCCAGCGGCTGTTCGCGCTGGACACCCCGCGCCGCACGGCCGCCTCGTCCATGACGTCGTCGTGGTACAGCGTGGCCAGGTGGGTCAGCTCCACGACGACGGCCGAGGGCACGACACCCGGCGCGTAGGGGTCCCCGAACTGGGACGCGAGCACCACGAGCAGCGGCCGGAACCGCTTCCCGCCCGCGCGTACGAGGTGCTGGGCGGCCTCCGTGATGAACGGGACCGCACTCTTGGTGGCCTCGAGCAAGCCTTCCTCGACAGCCGCCAATCCGGCCTGGACATCGGCTTCCAGAGCCTGGTCCCGCACGCTCAGCCCGAACGGCCCGACGACGGTCACGAGGGGTCTCCTGTCTGCTGGTGTCTACTGGCGATTACGCGGTTTGTCGATAGGTCTCTGCCATCACTCAAGTCAGCGTATCCGGTCACGTTTCGATCACCGATAGCCCCCACGTCCCGCGGGCTCGAATGGACTCGCCCGGGAGGCGACCCGCAGGCCAGGCACTATCGGATCACGCCCGATATGTTTTTGATCAGCTCATATGAGCGGACATGAAGAGAGTTACCGGGTAGCCGGGATTCATGTCCCGGACCGGTGCCGGCGTCGGGCCGACGAGTCCGCCCACCCCCTCTCCGCGTGACGACGATCACGCATTCCCGCCGCCTTTCCCCGCGACGGGGCGAGCGCGACGGAAGGCGATTCCCCTCCCTCACTCATCACCGGTGCTTTAAAACCAAGTTGGGGCTAATGCCCGATTCGCCGCACTTGTGGAAGCTGGTGAGTTGGCTCACTCGGCGTGAAGATCCGGTCCAGAGCCCCTCTTCACCGATTCTCCGCACCCCTCAAGCAAGTTGATGCTTTGCACCCACAAAGGATCAAGTGCCCCATAGGCCACAGACCAAGGTCAATAGGGGTGATCTGTGAATCCGCTACTTGTTCCGGACATGTGCCCTCGCATACGTTCCCGGCCTGTCGGGCGGAACGCCGAATCCTGCCGCCGTCCGCACACCCATCGACACCGCTCGGCAGGAGCGGGGGAACCAGGTAAGTCGCCGGAACGGATTTCCGGACGTCTTGGAAGTACAGGACGTTCCGGACAGGCCGTACGGCTTGGGGTAAAGCCGCGACCGCCAGGTCGCGACCGGGCATCTCCCGCCCGAACCCGACAGCTCACCTCGCAGGCGCCGGAGAGGAAAATTCGACATGCCCGCTGCCGCTCAGCCGCGCCGCAACCGTTTCATCCGCACGCTCGCCGTCGCCGCCACCGGCGCGGCCGTGCTCGCTCTCCCCGTCCTCGGGGCGACCACCGCCTCCGCGGCGACCCCGGCCGTCTCCACGGCCACCAGCCTCGGCTACGCCAACAACCTCGACGGCTGGATCCGCGCCTCCCTCCAGGTCATGGGGCAGCACGGCATCCCGGGGACGTACAACGGCATCTACCGCAACGTCATCCGCGAGTCCTCCGGCAACCCCAACGCCATCAACCTCTGGGACTCCAACGCGGCCGCGGGCATCCCGTCCAAGGGCCTGCTCCAGGTCATCGACCCGACCTTCCGCGCCTACCACGTCAGCGGCACGTCCTGGGATTCGTACGACCCGGTCGCCAACATCACCGCCGCCTGCAACTACGCGGCCGCGCGCTACGGCTCGATCGACAACGTGTTCGGCGCGTACTGAGCGTCCCGCGGACCGGCCGCCGGTGTCGGCGGCCGGGAGCCGGGAGCCGACAGTCGGTAGTCGGTAGTCGGCAGTCGGTAACCGGTTGCCAGTACTTGGTAACCGGTTACCACCGTGTCTGCGATCGACCTCGGTAACCGGTTGCCGCCCGTTCCGGCGGTCGGCCTCGGTAACCCGTAGTCGGCAGGATCTTCGGTGGTCGCCGCGGGTAACCGGTTACGGAAACATTTGTTCGAGGACGACGGCCACGCCGTCGTCCTCGTTCGACGTCGTCACCTCGTCGGCCACCGCCTTGAGCTCGGGATGCGCGTTGGCCATGGCGACACCCCGGGCCGCCCAGTCGAACATCGGGATGTCGTTGGGCATGTCCCCGAAGGCGACGGTGTCCTCGGGCCGCAGCCCCAGGTGCTCGGCGGCCAGGGCCAGCCCCGTCGCCTTGGTGATCCCGCAGGGCTGGAGTTCGACGGTGCCCGGCCCCGACATGGTGACCGTGGCCAGCGAACCGACCACCGAGCGGGCCGTCGACGCCAACTCGTCGTCGGACAGCGTGGGATGCCGCAGCAGCACCTTGCTGATCGGCTCGCACCACAGGTCGTCGCGCCGCCCGACGCGCAGGGCGGGCAACGTCGGGTGCGGCATCCGGTAGCCCGGCTCGATGAGCGTCAGCCCGTCGACGCCGTCCTGGTCGACAGCCGCGTACACCTGCCCGACCTCCGCCTCGATCTTGCCGAGCGCTGTCTCGGCCAGCTCCCGGTCCAGGGTGACCGACCACAGCAGCCGGTCCGCGGCCGCGTCGTACAACTGCGCGCCCTGCCCGCACACCGCGAGCCCCCTGCTGTGCAGCCGGTCGAGCAGCGGTCGCACCCGGGGCGCGGGCCGTCCCGTCACCACCAGATGGCGTGCGCCGGCGGCCGCCACCCGCGCGAGCGCGTCGAGCGACCGGTCGGAGAAGGTGTCGTCGCCGCGGAGCAGCGTCCCGTCCAGGTCGGTGGCGATGAGGGAGTACGCGGTGCGCGCGGCATATGCGGTGGGTGCGGCCATGATCAGAGAATACGGATCCCGGGCCTCCCCGGTTCGACGCGAACCGGACGACGTCCATGTCCTGTCCTGTTCTGCCAACTCCCCTTGTTTGCCTGGCGCACGACTGGCCGCCGACCGTCTCAATGGAACAGCTTTCTGGCACATCGCCGGGTAGCGGACGGTTGAAGGCCTCTGTACCGGTTGGCAGCAACATGGGACGCTACCTACCGCGACGCCCGGATGGAGCGGTACCGTCCAGGTGTCCAGGGGGGACTTGATCGGGGGGTCAGGTTTGAGCAGTGGGCGCATTCGCGTGCTGAGGCCGCAGGATCTCGGCGAGGGGGAGAGGGAGCGGTGGCGGGCGCTGCGCGCCGCGTCGGCGCTTCCCCGGAACCCGTTCATGGAACCGGAGTTCACCGACGCCGCGGGCCTGGTCCGGCCACGCTCGCGGGTGGCGGTGGTGTACGAGGGACGCGAGCCGGTCGGCTTCCTGCCCCACGAGCGGGGCCGGCTCGGACAGGGCCGGGCCCTCGCGTACGGCGTCTCGGACGCGCAGGGCGCGGTGCTGGCCCCGGGTATCGGACTGGACGCCGGCCAACTGATGCGGGCGTGCGGCCTGTCGAGTTTCGCCTTCGACAACCTGGAGGCGGAGCAAGGGCTGTTCACCCCGCACGCGGCCGAGGAGTACGCCGCCTATGTCATCGACGTCGAAAAGGGTTACGAGACCTATGAGTCCGTGCTGCGCGCCCAGTCGCCGAAGTTCCTGAAGACGACGCTGGCCAAGCAGCGCAGGCTCGGCCGCCAGGTCGGGGAGCTGCGGTTCGTGTTCGACGAACGCGAACCGGCCGCACTGCGCACGCTCATGGCGTGGAAGTCCGCGCAGTACCGCAGGACCGGCCGCCGGGACCGGTTCGCACAGGAGTGGATCACCCGGCTCGTGCGCGTCCTCTCCGAGACGCGCGCGCCCGAGTGCTCGGGCACGCTCTCCGTCCTCTACGCCGGTGACCGGCCGATCGCCGCGCACTTCGGACTGCGCTCGTCGACCGTCCTGGCCTGCTGGTTCCCTGCGTACGAAACGGAGTTCGCGAAGTTCTCGCCGGGCCTGGTGCTGCATCTGCGGATGGCCGAGTCGGCCGCCGCCGAGGGGATAGGCCTGCTCGACCTGGGGCGGGGCGCGGCCGAGTACAAGGACGCGCTGAAGACCGGGGAGCTCCCCGTGTACGAGGGGGCGTGGTCGCGTCCGGGGGTGGGGGCCGCGCTCCACCGGCTCAGCCGTGAGCCGTCCCGCCGGGCGCACCACTTCGTGCGCAACCGGCCGAGGCTCGCCGCGGCGGCCGCACGGACCTTGAAGGCCGCGGGCCGACTGCGCCGACCGTGAGGAGCGGCGCCGGCCGACCGGTGTGAGGGGCGTGAGACACGGGAGACAAGGGGGGTTCATGTACCGCGCCGCGCGTGCACAGCGGGAGATAGAGAGGTTTCTGGACATCGAGCCGGTGCAGGTCGCCGAGCTGGAACTGGACGACGGGGGCGTCCTCAGGCCCGGGCCGGGAAGCCCGCCCGTCACGCACGGCGAGGTGTTCGTGCTGGTCAGAAGGGGTGGTCGACCGGTCGGGACGCTGCTGGGGTCGATACCGCAGGGGGCGGACCCGAAGACCGTCCTCCTGAGCCTGGCCACCCGCGAACAGCCACCCCCCGGACAGCCGGTCGCGGAACCCGCGGAGCTTGCGGAACCCGCAGGACCTGCGGAGTCTGCGGAATCCGTGAAGTTCGCGGAAGCCGCAGCGCCTGCGGTACTTGCGGAGCCCGCGGAGCCCGCAGGGCCTGCGGTACTTGCGGAACCTGGTGCCGGGGTGGCCTCGGCCGCCGTCACGGCCCCGGTCACTGCCCCGGTCCCGGTCCCGGCCGGGGTCGTCGCCGTCGTCCCGGGCCGGGCCGTGCCGTTCACCACCGTCGTCGTCGCCACCCGTGAGCGCGTCGAGAAGCTCGCGCACGCCCTCGACTCACTGCTCTCCCAGGATCACCCGGACTTCGAGATCGTCGTCGTCGACAACGCGCCGGTGACGGGGGCGACCCGGGATCTGGTCGCACGCAGGTACGCCGAGCGCGTGCGGTACGTCACCGAACCTGCGCCCGGTCTCGCCGTCGCGCACAACAAGGGCGTCGAGGTGGCTCACGGCGAGGTGATCGCCTTCACCGACGACGACGTCGTGGCCGACCCCCGCTGGCTCACGGAACTCACCGCGCCCTTCACCGCCGACCCGGGCCTCGGCTGCGCCACCGGCCTGATCCTGCCGGCCCGGCTGCGGACTCCCGCCCAGGTCCTCCTGGAGAGCCACGGCGGCTTCGCCAAGGGCTTCACGGCCCGCACGTACGACCCGCACGACCCGCCCGCCGACGAGCCGCTGTTCCCGTTCGCCGCGGGCCGTTTCGGCTCCGGCGCCAACATGGCCTTCCGCGCGGAGGCGCTGCGGGCGGCCGGCGGCTTCGACCCGGCGACCGGGGCGGGGACGCTCGCGCGGGGCGGCGACGACCTCTACGGGTTCGTCCGGGTCCTCGCCGGGGGCCACCGGCTGCACTACACCCCGCTGGCCCTGGTCTGGCACCACCACCGGGAGACCTGGCGGGACCTGGAGACCCAGGCGTACGGCTACGGGGCCGGGCTCACCGCCTACCTCACCGCGATCCTCGTCAACCGGCCCGGCCTGCTGCCCGCGTTCCTGGCCCGGCTGCCCCGGGGGCTCGCCCACGCGCGGGCGCTGACAGCGAGCCGGGAGGCGGTGCCCGCGGCGGACGGCGCGCCCGGCGGTCACGACACCCGGACCCACGCCTGGCCCGCCCGGCTCTCCCGGCTCCAGCGGCGCGGCATGCTCTACGGGCCGGTGGGCTATCTGCGGGCCCGGCGCGCGCTGCGAGGTACCGCGCGATGACGGCGTCCTCGTCCGCCCCCAGAGCCCGCGGAGACAACGGCGGTAACGGCAGTAACGGCGGCATCCCGGTATTGCTGTATCACGCCGTGATGGAGGAACCGCCGGGCTGGATCGCCGAGTTCACGGTCACGCCCCGGCAGTTCGGCGAGCATCTCGACGCCGTCGTGGACAGCGGCCGTACGCCCGTCACGATCAGCGCGCTCGCCGACCACCTCGCGGGGCGGGCGCCGCTGCCGCCCCGGCCGGTGCTGCTCACCTTCGACGACGGCTTCGCCGATCTGCCCGGTGCGACCGCCGAGGCGCTGGCCGGACGCGGGCTGCCGGCGACCGCCTACCTGACCACCGGAGCGATCACCCGCGGCGGACGCAGCCTGCTGCCGCCCGCGCCGATGATGACGCTGGAGCAGGCGGCCCAGCTCGAGCGGTACGGCATGGAGGTCGGCAGCCACACCGTCACCCACGCCCAGCTGGACACCCTCGCCCCCCGGGCACTCGCGCACGAACTGCGGTTTTCGCGCTCGGTGTTGGAGGACGCCCTCGGCCACGAGGTCCGTCATCTCGCCTACCCGCACGGCTACAACAGCGGACGGGTGCGGCGCACGGCTGCGGCCGCGGGCTACGAGACGGCCACCGCCGTGCGGCACGCGCTCAGTTCGGATCGCGACGAGCACTACCGCATCGCCCGGCTCATCGTGCGCCGCGGTCACACCGTCGACGACGTCCGCTGCTGGCTGGCGGGGTCCGGCGCGCGCGTCGCCCCGTACCGCGACGGGCCGAGGACGGTCGGCTGGCGCTGGTACCGCCGCGCCCGCGCCGTCGCGCGGGGGCCGGTGTTCGCGGGTTGAGCCGGGCCGAGTTCGACGATTTTGGTGTGAAAAGAAGAGAAAATTCCTATAGTCGGCTTGAGGGAGGGGGGCCTCGACGTGCATCACCACGTGCCCGTGCCGAGCACCGAGAGCAGCGAGCTGCCCACCCCTGACCTCTCCGCCGGACCCGGTGGCCCGGACGGTCCCGGCAGTCAGGACGGTCACGGCGGCCCCGGCAGTCACGGCGGCCCGGGCGGTCCTGGCCCCGCTGCCGGCCGGGACCGCGGCCCCCGGCGGGTCCCGCGCCGTCCGCCGGACGCGGCCCTGCTGACGCTGCTGCTCGCCGCCGGGCTGTGGGTGTACGCGCTCCCCCGCATCGGCTTCCGCGGGATGGGCGACTACGGCCTGCTGGACCGGCTGCCGGTCGCCTACTACCTCTCCCTGCTGGTCCTCACCGCGGGTTTCGTCCTCAGTCTGCGGCGCGCGGGCACCGCGCCCTGGTGGCCGGCCGCGCACTGCGCCGCGCTGCTCCTCGCGCTGAAGGCGCCGCCCGCGGTGCTGTACGACGCGGTGCGCTACCCGTGGGCCTCCAAGCACGACGCCGTCGTCGACACGCTGCTCGCCAACGGTGAGCTGCGACCGGGCGCGGCGCTGTCGGGCAACATGTCGGCGTACGACCAGTGGCCGGGCTTCTTCACCCTCAACGCGGGCCTGGTGCGCGCCTTCGGCGTCGAGGACGCCGCCGTCTACGCCAACTGGGCGCCGATCGTCGTCGGCCTGCTCATGATGCCGGTGCTGGTCCTGATCTACCGCACCTTCTGCGAGGACTGGCGGCTGATCTGGACCGCCGTGTGGATCTTCCAGCTCGCCAACTGGGTGGGCCAGGACTACTTCGCCCCGCAGGCGCTCGCGTATCTGCTGCATCTGACGGTCCTCGCGGTGGTGCTGCGGCACTTCGTGCGGCCCGGGTCCGCCGGACGGCTGCGCGACCGCACGTTCCTCGACCCGGTGGCCGCGCCCGTCCCGCCGCCCACCGGGAGGACACAGCGCGCGGTGTGCGTGGTGATCCTGGCCCCGCTGATCGCCGCCGTGAACGCCACGCACCAGCTCACCCCCGTGATGCTCACCGTCTGTCTGGTCGCGCTGAGCCTCACCCGCCGCTACCGCAACTACGGGCTGCTCGTCGTCGCCGCGCTGCTGATGCTCACCTGGGACCTGACCATGGGGCGGCCGCTGTTCGTCGAGACGCTCGCCACCGTCAGGAAGTCGATCGGCGAGCTGACGGAGAACTCCCGCGCGGGCTACGCCGGCCGGCTCACCGGGGCCGGCCCCGAACTCGCGGGCACCGCCAACGTGGCGATGGTGCTCGCGGTCGCCGTCCTCGCCGGGACGGCCGTCGTCCTGCGGCGCCGGCTGACCCGCAGCGCGCTGCCCCTGCTGCTGATGTCCGTCGCCCCGGTACCGCTGTTCGCCGTCAACGACTACGGCGGCGAGATGCTCTTCCGTGTCTATCTGTTCGCCCTGCCCGGCGCGGCCTTCTTCGCCGCCGCCACGCTCGTGCCGGCCGTCGCGGGGACCCACCGCAGCAGGGCGAAGGCGCTCCGGCGCAGAGCGGCGGCCTTCGCCCTGCCCGCGGTCCTGCTGGTGCTGCTGGCCGGCTTCCTGCCGTCGTACTACGGCAAGGAGAAGATGTTCTACACGCCGCCGGAGGAGACCGCGCTGGTCACCAGGGCCCTCGACAACGCGCCCGACGGTTCGCTGATCCTCGCCACCAGCGGATCCTTCCCGCAGGCGCTCCACCGCTACGACCGTCTCGAACACTGGTTCTTCGCCGAACAGGCGCTGCCCGAGAACGAGAAGATGCTCGAGGACCCGGCCGGCTATCTCGCGGACGGGATCCCACCGGGCACGAAGGCGTACGTCGTCCTCACCCGCACCCAGGACGTCTACGCCGCGGGCGAGGGTCTGCTGCCGCCCGACGGCTTCGAGACCCTGCGTTCGAAGCTGTCCGCCTCGCCCCTCTTCAGGACCGTCGAGAGCCATCCGTACGGCGTTGTCCTGGAGTACCGCCCGGCCACCCGATGAATGACCCAAGGTGATCGAAGTGACGACCACAGGCTCCGAGGACATGGCCGACGAGAACCCCGCCGGGGGCGGGGGTATGGAGGGCGGCCCCATGGAGGGCGGGGGTATCGAGGGCGGGGGTATCGGGGGCGGGGGTATCGGGGGCGGGAGAGCCGAGGACCTGAGCATGGGGGGCGGGCGCGCGGAGGGTCCGGGCATCGAGGACGGCAGCGCCAGGGGCGTGGGCGCCGGGAGCGTGGGGGCCGGGAGCGTGGGGGCCGAAAGCATGGGCGCCGGGAGCACGGGCGCCGGGAGCACGGGCGCCGGGAGCACGGGCGCCGGGAGCACGGGCGCCGGGAGCATGGGTGCCGGGAGCATGGGCGCCGGGAGCGTGGGTGCCGGGAGCACGGGGGCCGGGAGCGTGGGTGCCGGGAGCATGGGCGCCGGGAGCGTGGACGAGGCCGAAGAGGCCTGGGGCGTCAGGTTCACCTCGACGCATCTGCGCATCCTCGTCGCGGCTTCGGGCTGGACGGCGCTGGCCGCCACCGCCGTACCCGGTCCCGCTCCGCTGCGCTGGATCCCGGTGCTGCTGTTCGTCCTGTTCGGTCCGGGCTGCGCGGCGCTGTATCCGCAGCCGGGTCGCCTGGCCTCGGGCGCCAGGCTGGAGGCGGTCGCGCTGGCCGCGCCCGTCAGCCTCTCGCTCGGTGTGCTCACCGCCACGTCGCTGTTCCTGGTGAAGGCCTTCTCGACGACCGCCTTCCTGGTCTCGCTCGCCTGCTTCACCACGGTCACCGCGACCCTGCCGGGGTTGCCGCTGCCCGCCGCCCGGCGCGGCGCGGTCGAACGCGCCAGGGTCAGGCGCAGGCATCCCGGCGGCGCCCTATGACGGGGCGGCACGAACAGCACGGGCCGCGCGAGCCGGCGGCCGAACCACACGGGGCGAGGGACGCGGAGAACCACATGGGGGACGCCTTGAGGGACGGATCGGGACGCGGGAGGGAGGGCGGGTCGGGACGCGGGAAGAGGGACGGATCGGGACGCGGGAGGGAGGGCGGGTCGGGACGCGGGAGGAGGGACGGATCGGGGCACGCGTCACGGGACAGTTCGGGGAGCGGCCCGGCGGGCTCGTCCGAGAGCGGCCCGACGGGCGACGCGGCGAACGACCCGGCCGACGCACCGGCAAGTGGCCTGGCCGGCGCACCGGTAGGCACCCCGGCCGCCCCGGCCGACGCACGAGCAAGCGTCTCGACGGGCGCCCCGGCGGGCGCCCCGGCGGGCACCCCGGCGGGCACCCCGGCGGGCGGCCCCCGCAGCGCGAGGCGTGCCTACACGGCTGTCGCGCTGGTGGCGGTGGCCGCGCTGCTCGCCGGGCTCGGGATCTGGGCCGACCGCTCCGAGGACCCGGATTCCACCGCGGACGCCCTGCCCGGCAACGCGGCCTCGGGTGCCCTGCCCAGCGGCCCCTGCGCCCCCACCGGCACGCTGGTCCCGCCCTGCGGCGCCTGGTGGGGCGCCGCCGTGCCGTACGCCGGGAACGGCTCGCTCAAGGACGCCGTGCACGGCTTCGAGAAGAGGATCGGCCGCAAGCTGGACCTCGTCTACAACTACCACGACATGTCGGGCACCGAGCTCGACGGCGAACTGCTCACCCCGGACGAACAGGAACTCGGCGAGGACAGGCTGCTCATGCTGGCCTGGGAGTCCACCGTCTGGACCGAGCCGCACCACGAGAACTGGACGGAGACCCAGCTCGGCTGGCGGAACATCGCCTCCGGCAGGCTCGACGGGGAAATCCTCGATCCGCAGATCCGGCGCATCAAGGCCTACGGCAAACGCGTCTTCCTCTCCTTCGACCAGGAGACCGACGCCCGCATCAAGGAAGGCGCGGGCACGCCGGAGGAGTTCGTCGCCGCGTACCGCCATGTCCGCGACCGGTTCCGTGCACTGGGCGCCGACAACGTGGTGTGGGTGTGGACCGTCTCCGGCTACCTCGGCAGCGCGGCCGACATGAAGGCGCTCTACCCCGGGGACGAGTACGTCGACTGGATCGCCATGGACCAGTACAACTACTACGCGTGCCACGGCACCACGGACTGGAAGGACTTCCTGCGCAGCCAACAGCCCGGCTACGCGTGGCTGCGCGAGAACATCAGCGCCGAAAAGCCCGTGATGCTCGCGGAGTTCGCCACCGCTCCCGACGCCGACGCCCCGCGACGGCAACGTGACTGGTACACCCAGATCCCGGCCGCCGTGAAGAAGCTCCCGGCGGTGAAGGCACTGGTCCACTGGAACCGGCCGACCTCCGCGAAACCCGAGTGCGATCTGACCGTCAACGAGGGCCCGGGCCTCGACGGCTACCGGGAGGCGGGCAGGAACGGTTACTTCCACCAGCCCGTCCCGTCCCGCTGACCCTGCCCGGTGCCCAACGGCCATTCCCACGGCCACGGGCGACGAGCGGCAGGCTGGCGGCGGCGAGGACGAGAACCCCGCACAGCGGCAGGGCCATCGGCGCGAGCTCCTGCCGCCAGACCCAGCCGCCCACCGCGACGAGATACAGGACGCCCCAGCGCCCCGGCCACGGCGCCCACCGGTAGGCGCGGTCGAGGCCGACGAGCAGCAGCCAGAGCGGCACGAGACACAGCAGCTGCGCGGCCGTCGGTGCCCAGCGCAGCAGCGGCTCGGGCCCGTCGATCCCCATCCCCTCCGCCAGGAAGCGGGCCGCCCGCGCGCAGGTCTCCCCGCCGACCGGTGACGGCTCCCGGCCGAAGGCGGACGGCACGGCGTACAGGGCGAGCAGCACCGAACCCAGCGCCGCCCCCGGCAACAGGGCTCCGCGCGCCGAACGCAGCGTCACCGCGCCGACGAACACCACGAGCAGCAGTCCCCCGGCGACCAGCGCCGTGAGCGGCAGCGCCGCCAGCATCCGACGTCCGGTCAGGACGTTCCCGGACGGGCCGTCGAGCCACGGCAGATCGCGCAGCGCCGTCCAGAAGGCCGCGGTGGCCAGGCCGAGCAGCCCCCACAGTCCGCCCGCGAGCCACCGCTCCCGGTCCCGGTCCCGAGCCGTCCGGCCCCGCGCGACCTCCCACGCCGCCGCCCCGTCCCGCCCCCGGACCTCCGCCGCCCCGTCCCGCTCCCGGACCTCGGCCGTCCCCTCCCGTCTCCGGACCTCGGCCGTCCCCTCCCGTCTCCGGACCTCGGCCGTCCCCTCCCGTCTCCGGACCTCGGCCGTCCCCTCCCGTCTCCGGACCTCGGCCG
>NZ_JAVDVA010000045.1:0-36756 GCF_031456635.1 Streptomyces sp. 3330 | reverse complement strand
GTCCGGGCCACCCAGCGGTCGGCGTGAACGGCGTCACCGCCGTGGCGCCCGTGCCCAACTCCCTTACCAGATACGGGAGTTGGCGTGACCCAGGTCACCTCGGGGGGCTCTGGCCCGTGCGTTTCCCGGCGTGTCACTATGAGCGCACGTATTTCCTGCCCGAAACACACATGAGGCCATGTGTGCGGCAGTGAGACGACGTCCTGTCCGCCGGCCCGCACCGGCCCGCCGCGCCGCCCCTTCCCGCGACCGGCACCCCCGCACCCGCGTCCCGGCGTCCCGGCAGTGCCGTATCCGCGCCCGGGAGCGGGGGACGTCCGCGCCCGGGAGGGGCCGCCGCCGGTGATCGCGACCGGCAACGACGCCGACGCCGACCGGCACGGCACTCCCGCGCGTGCGCACCGCGGCGGTAAAGCGGCCGCCGTCGCGCACGCCCCGGATCCGGCCGGCGTCCCGGCGCCGCGAGCCGGCCGGCAGGGCACACCGCCGGGAGCCGCCCGGACGCTGCGCCACCGGCCGCCCGCACAGCTTCCGCGTTCCGCGTTCCCACGTCCGTTTCCTCGAGCACACTCCCAGGGGGTCATCGTGTCCGAATCCGTGGACACCCGCGCATCCGCCGACGAGCGGGAACTGCGCCGCCGCAGCAACCGCGCCGTCGTCGAGCAGTACATGAACACCAGGGGCCAGGACCGGCTGCGCCGGCACGAACTGTTCACCGAGGACGGCGTCGGCGGCCTGTGGACCACCGACACCGGCGCTCCCGTCGCCACCCACGGCCGCGACCGGCTCGCCGAGCACGCCGTCTGGTCCCTGAAGTGCTTCCCGGACTGGGAGTGGTACAACGTCACGATCTTCGCCACCGACGACCCCGACCACTTCTGGGTCGAGTGCGACGGCCGCGGGAAGATCCGCTTCGGGGACTATCCCGAGGGCTACTACGAAAACCACTTCCTGCACTCCTTCGAGTTCGAGAACGGCAAGATCAAACGCCAGCGCGAGTTCATGAACCCCTTCCAGCAGCTGCGGGCCCTGGGCATCCCCGTCCCCGAGATCAAGCGCACGGGAATCCCCACCTGACCCGGCCCCCCACCCGCACGACGCCACCGCTGGATCGGAGTACGCCATGAAGGACGTCATCCGCGACATACGCGTCCGCGGGGCGCTGCAGCAGCCGCAATGGAGCGACCTGCTCCAGCTGAGCCGGGTCGGCGAGACACTCACCGCACGCCCCGCCCTCGTACAGCCCGACGACGTGGCCACCCTGCGCACCCTGCTCGGCACCGTGGCCCACGGCCGGGCCCTGGTGGTGCAGTCCGGGGACTGCGCCGAACACCCGCAGGAATGCCGCCCCCGCGACGTCGCCCGCAAGGCGGCGGTGCTCGACCTGCTCGCCGGGGCCCTCGGCCTGATCACCGGCCGGCCCGTCCTGCGCGCCGGACGCATCGCCGGACAGTTCGCCAAACCCCGCTCCCGGCCCACCGAGACCGTCGGCGGCGTCGAACTGCCCGCGTTCCGCGGACACATGGTCAACGGCCCCGAACCGGACGCCGAGAGCCGCCGGGCCGACCCGCTGCGCATCCTCACCGGCTACATGGCCGCCAGCGACGTCGTCGGCCACCTCGGCTGGCGCGACCGCGGCGCCGGCCGCGACAGCGTGAGCCCCCTGGTGTGGACGAGCCACGAGGCGCTCCTCCTCGACTACGAGGTGCCCATGCTCCGCACCGACGAGCAGGGACGGCTGTTCCTGGGCTCCACCCACTGGCCGTGGATCGGCGAACGCACCCGCGCCGTCGACGGCGCCCACGTCGCCATGCTCTCCCAGGTCGCCAACCCGGTGGCCTGCAAGGTCGGGCCCACCATGGAACCCGGCGAACTGCTGGCCCTGTGCGAACGCCTCGACCCGTGGCGCGACCCGGGCAGACTCACCCTCATCGCACGGATGGGAGCCGACGCCGTCACCGACCGGCTGCCACGCCTGGTCGAGGCCCTGCGCACGGCCGGCCACCCGGCCGTCTGGCTCACCGACCCCATGCACGGCAACACCGTCACCGCGCCGAGCGGCCACAAGACCCGCCTCGTCGAGACCGTCGCGCTCGAGGTCTCCCGCTTCGTGCGCGCCGTGCGCGACGCCGGCGGCGTCCCCGGCGGCCTGCACCTGGAGACCACACCCGACGACGTCACCGAGTGCGCCGGCAGCGAAGCCGAACTCGCCCGCGTCGGCGAGCGCTACACCTCCCTGTGCGACCCCCGCCTCACCCCGCGGCAGGCCCTGTCCGTGATCTCGTCCTGGACCGCCTGAGCACCCCACGCACCGAGCAGGAACAGGAACCCAAGCCATGACCGGCATCCCCCCCATCACCGCCTACCCGCTGCCCGCCGAGGGCGACCTCCCGCCGGCCGCCGTGTCCTGGACGGCCGACGCCGACCGCGCCGTCCTCCTCGTCCACGACATGCAGCGCTACTTCCTCGACCCGCTGCCCGACACCCTGCGCCACGACCTGATCCGCACCACGGCACAGCTGCGCGAGCGCTGCGCCCGGGCCGGCGTCCCGGTCGCCTACACCGCACAGCCCGGCGGCATGAACGCACAGCAGCGCGGCCTGCTCAAAGACTTCTGGGGCCCCGGCATGCGCACCTCGCCCGAGGACCGGCAGATCACCGACGCCCTCGCACCCGCCCCGCACGACTGGCAGCTCACCAAGTGGCGCTACAGCGCCTTCTTCCGCACCGACCTGCTCCAGCGCATGCGCGCCGCCGGCCGCGACCAGCTCGTCCTGTGCGGCGTGTACGCCCACGTCGGCGTCCTGGCCACCGCCGTCGAAGCCTTCAGCCACGACATCCAGCCCTTCTTCGTCGCGGACGCCACCGCCGACTTCTCGCAGGAATACCACCGCTCGGCCCTCACCTACGCCGCCGAACGCTGCGCCCGCGTCGTCACCGCCAAGGAGGTGCTCGCTTGACTTCCTCCCCCTCGTGAACGAGGGGGATTCCTACGGCTTGCGCCGTGGGGGTTCCTGCTTCATCGCCGACTGCCCCGTCCGGGAGGACTCCCGTTGAGGTCTTACACCGGCTCCACAGACAGACACCGCCAGCCCGGCGGCCAGAAGGTTCTTCGCCGCGTTCACGTCCCGGTCATGGACCACTGCGCACTCGCACGTCCACGCACGGACGTCGAGGGGCAGCTCCGCCCGGATCGTGCCGCAGGCGCCGCACAGCTTCGAGCTGGGGAAGAAGCGGTCGACGACCACGAGTTCCCGCCCGTACCAGGCGCTCTTGTACTCCAGCATCGTCCGCAGCTCTCTCCACGAGGCGTCGGAGATCGCACGCGCGAGCCGGTGATTCCTGACCATGTTGCGGACGGTGAGGTCCTCGATCACGACCGTTTGGTTCTCACGGACGAGCCGAGTGGTCAGCTTGTGCAGGAAGTCCCGGCGCCGGTCGGCGATCCGGGCATGGACGCGGGCCACCTGACGGCGCGCCCTGGCCCGGTTGGCCCCGTCGCCCCTGGCCTTGCGGGACAGTTCCCGCTGGGCCCTGGCCAGCCGGGTGCGGTCCTTGCGTTCATGCCGGGGGTTGGGGATCTTCTCTCCGGTGGAGAGCGTCAGCAGGGACGTGATCCCCGCGTCGATACCGACCGCATGCGTGGTCGCCGGGGCCGGGGCGATCGTGTCCTCGCAGAGCAGCGACACGAACCAGCGGCCGGCCGCGTCCTGGGACACGGTCACCGTGGACGGCTGCTTTCCCTCCGGCAGCGGCCGCGACCACACCACGTCGAGCGGCTCGGTCATCTTGGCGAGCGTCAGCCGGCCTTCACGGAAGCGGAAGCCGCTGGTGGTGTACTCCGCGCTCCTGCGGGACCTCTTGCGCGACGTGAAGCGCGGGTACTTCGCCCGCTTGCCGAAGAAGCTGGTGAACGCCACCTGCAAGTGCCGCAAAGCCTGCTGGAGCGGGACGCACGACACCTCACCCAGGTAAGCCAGTTCCTCGGTCTTCTTCCACGCGGTGAGCATCGCGGAGGTCTGGTTGCAGCTGATCCGTTCCTGGCGTGTCCACGCTTCAGTACGGGCCTCGAGCGCCAGGTTGTAGACCTTCCGCACGCACCCGAAGGTGCGCGACAGCTCGGCCGCCTGCGCATCCGTCGGACGGAAGCGGTACTTGAACGCCCGCTTCACAAAGACCGTGGCCACGCTCACAAACTAGCGCCACCACTGATCAGGTCCAAACCTGCGAGCCAGAGCACTGCGATTAGTCCTGGCGGCGAATCGCAGCCCCCTGCGCGGCCTGAAGGCCGGGGTTTCCTCGGAGGTATCCGATGACCTCCGGCCCGCCCCCCGGCGACGACCTCCTCGACCGCGTGCTGAACGCGCCGGCGCAGCCCTACGCCCTGCTGCACCGGCCCGGCGCCACCGGCCCCGCCACCGTGGAGGTGCTCACCGGCGAGGTCACCCTGCCCGCCACCCTGGCCGGCATCCCGCTGCCCGCCCGCCCCGCCGACGGCGCCGGCGCCCACCACGAGGTCCTCGTCGTCGTGCCCTACCGGCAGCTGACCGAACGGGGCTTCGCCTGCGCCGACGACGGCACCCCGCTGGTGGCGATGACCGTCACCGGCCAGCAGCGGCTCGCCCTGCACGAGGCCCTGGCCCGCATCCCCGACGTGCCGACCCCGCTGGCCGGCGCCGACTTCGACGTCGACGACGCGGCCTACGAGGACGTGGTGCGCCGCGTCGTCAAGGAGATGATCGGCACCGGCGAAGGCGCCAACTTCGTCATCAGGCGCACCTTCGTCGCCGACATCACCGACTACGGACCGCGCAGCGCCCCCGCCCTGTTCCGCCGCCTCCTGCAGCGCGAATCCGGCGCCCACTGGACGTTCCTCATCCACACCGGCACCCGCACCCTCGTCGGCGCCTCACCCGAACGGCACATCAGCCTCCAGGGCGGCACGGCGGTCATGAACCCCATCAGCGGCACCTACCGCTACCCGCCCACCGGACCCACCCTGGACGGCGTCCTGGACTTCCTCGGCGACCGCAAGGAGACCGACGAGCTGTACATGGTCCTCGACGAGGAACTCAAGATGATGGCCCGCGTCTGCGCCGACGGCGGCCGCGTCGTGGGCCCCTACCTGAAGGAAATGGCCAAGGTCGCCCACACCGAGTACTTCATCGAGGGCCGCACCGACCGCGACGTGCGCGACATCCTGCACGAGACGATGTTCGCGCCCACCGTCACCGGCAGCCCCCTGGAGAGCGCCTGCCGCATCATCACCCAGTACGAACCCGGCGGACGCGGCTACTACAGCGGGGCCGCTGCCCTCATCGGACGCGACGCCGGCGGCGAGCGCGTCATGGACTCCGCGATCCTCATCCGCACCGCCGACATCAGCGACCGCGGCCGCCTCGGCATCGGCGTGGGCGCCACCATCGTGCGCCACTCCGACCCGGCCTCCGAAGCCGCCGAGACCCGCGCCAAGGCCGCCGTCCTCGTCTCCGCCCTCGGCGCCGGACCGCGCACGGACACCCTCGCCGGCCACCCCGCCGTCCGCCAGGCCCTCACCCGGCGCAACGCCTCCATCGCCGGCTTCTGGCTCGCCGGCGCCGGCGACCACACCGCGCCCCGGCCCGAGCTGGCCGGACGCAGCGTCCTCGTCGTCGACGCCGAGGACACCTTCACCTCCATGCTGGAACAGCAACTGCGCGCCCTGGGACTGCGCGTGCGGGTCCGGCGCTTCGACGAACCGTACGCCGCCGACGCACACGACCTGGTCGTGCTGGGCCCCGGCCCCGGCGACCCGCAGGAACACGCCCACCCCAAGATGCGCCACCTGCACCACGCCGTCGACACCCTGCTGCGCGCCCACCGCCCGTTCCTCGCCGTGTGCCTCAGCCACCAGGTCCTGGGCCTGCGCCTCGGCCTGCCGCTGCGCCGCAGGACGGTCCCCAACCAGGGCGTGCAGCAGCAGATCGACCTGTTCGGCCGCCCCGAACGCGTCGGCTTCTACAACACGTTCGCGCTCCTGGCCGGCGACGACACGTTCACCGTGCCCGGCACGGGAGAGGTCCGCGTGGCCAGGGACGCGGCCACGGGGGAGGTGCACGCCCTGAGCGGCCCGCGTTTCGCCTCCGTGCAGTTCCACCCCGAGTCCGTGCTGACCCGGCACGGACCGCGCATCCTCGGCGACCGCCTGGCCGCCCTGCTCACCCCGCCCGCCGCCGAGGAACCGGCCTGAGCCCCCGCGCCGCCCGCACCCGACCCCCGCGCCGCCCGCACCCGACCGCCGGCCCGGCACCCGACGGCACCACACGAGTGGGAGACAACCGATGCATACGTACGTCGTCGTCGACGCGTTCGCCCGCACACCCCTCACCGGCAACCCGGTGGCGGTGTTCTTCGAGGCCGACGACCTCAGCGCCGAGCAGATGCAGCGCATCGCACGGGAGATGAACCTGTCGGAGACCACGTTCGTGCTCCGCCCGCGCCAGGACGCCCACGACGCCCACGTGCGGATCTTCACCCCGGTCAACGAACTGCCCTTCGCCGGGCACCCCCTGCTGGGAACCGCCCTCGCGCTCGGCGCCCGCACCGACGCCGATCAGCTGCGGATCGAGACCGCCATGGGCGTCATCCCCTTCCGCCTGGAGCGCGCCGACGGCCGGGCCGTCTGGGCGAGCATGCGCCAGCCGGTGCCCGTGTGGGAGCCCTTCGAGCGCACCGGCGAACTCCTGGAGGCACTCGGCATCAGCGCCTCCGCGCTCCCGGTGGAGATCTACCGCAACGGTCCGCGGCACGTCCTGGTCGGCCTCGAAAGCGTCGAGGCACTGGCGAAACTCGACCCCGACCACCGCGCCCTGGCCCGCTTCCCCGACATGGCGACCAACTGCTACGCCGGACAGGGCACCACCTGGCGCAACCGCATGTTCTCGCCCGCCTACGGCGTCGTCGAGGACGCGGCCACCGGCTCCGCCGCGGGACCCCTCGCCATCCACCTCGCCCGGCACACCCCCCTCGGGTACGGGCAGCGCATCGAGATCACCCAGGGCGTCGAGATCGGCCGCCCCTCACCCATGAGCGCCCTGGCACACGGCGAGGGCGACCACGTCACCTGCGTCGAGGTCGCCGGACCCGGCGTGACCACCATCGAAGGGGTGCTCCATGTCTGACCCGTCCCCGGCCCGCCGCACCGCGGCCGCCGTCCCCGCCGGCGCCGCCCGGTCCGAGACGCTCACCGCGACCGCCGAGGCGGCCTTCCCCGAGTTCGGCACACCGCCGCACGAGCCGATGGGCCTGCTGTCGGCATGGCTGCAGGACGCCACCGCCCAGGGGGTGCGCGAGCCGCGCGCCCTGGCCCTGGCCACCGCCGACGCGCAGGGCCGCACCTCCTCACGGACCGTGGCCCTCACCCACGCGAGCGGCGACGGGATCGTGTTCATCACCCACGCCGACAGCCGCAAGGGCCGCGAACTCGCCGAGAACCCCTGGGCATCGGGCGTCCTGTACTGGCGCGAGAACAGCCGGCAGATCACCCTGGCGGGCCCGGTCACCCGGCTGTCCGACGCCGAGGCGGAGTCCCTGTGGCACGCGCGGCCCGTCTTCACCCACGCGATGACGACCGTCTCGCGCCAGAGCAGCCCGCTCGACGGCCTCGAGCACGTCGCCCGGCTGCGGGCCCGGGCACTGCACCTGGGCGAGGCGCAGCGGCCGCTGCCGCGGCCCGCGACGTTCGCGGCCTACCGGCTCGAACCCGCCGGCGTCGAGTTCTGGGCCAACGGCACCGACCGGCTGCACGAACGGCTGCGCTACGACCGCACCGCCACCGGCTGGCAGACCACCCGCCTCCAGCCCTGAACCCCCCCACACCCCCCACGCCCTCCACACCCCCAGGTCCGTACCCCCGCACTTCCGTACCCGCGCATCCGCGCCCCGTACGACTGCGACCGCCGCCCGCCCGCTCCTACCCCGGGAGAGACCATCACCTCGCCGACCGCCCCCCAGACCGCCACCAGCCACGTCTTCACCGACCACCACGACCTGCGGGCCCGCAACCTGCGCGCCGTGCAGCACTACCTGCGCACCGGCGCCGAAGCCCGGCTCAGCCGGTACACCCTCTACACCCCCGACGGCACCGCGGCCCTCTTCTACACCGACATCGGCCGGCCCATCGTCGTCACCGGCCGCGACAACCTCAAACGGCACGGCGAACTGTCCCTGGAGGTGCTGCCCGACTGGCAGTGGTCCGGCATCCGCATCTACGAGACCCAGGACCCCTGCGTCATCTGGGCCGAGTGCGACGGCGAAGGCACGATCCGCTTCCCCGGCTATCCCGAAGGCCGCTACCGCAACCACTTCGTGCACGGCTTCACCCTGGACGACGGGCACATCGCCGCCAGCCGCGAGTACACCAACCCCCTCGAGCACATGAAGTCCCTCGGCATCCCCACCCCGCACATCCGCCGGGACTGGATCCCCGCCTCCTGACCCCGCCCGCACGGGCGCACGCAGGCGGCCCCGGCGCTGTCGCGCCGGGGCCGCCTGCGTGCGGTCGTGCGCTCACCGCTCGAGCAGCGCGAAGCCCGCCTTGACCGGCTGCGGCAGATGGTCCTCGACGAAGCGGCGCACCCCGCGCCCGTGCATGCGGAAGTACTGCTTGCCGGCCCGCAGGGCCTTCTCGTCCAGGGGCAAAGGCACCGGTACCGAGGATCCTGACGTCGGCAACGGGGCTGTCCTCCCCTCGTCTGGGACCTCATGGGTGGAACGGACCGGCGGTGCGCGGCCGCCCGGGGCGCACCCGCCCCGGGCGGCCGTGCGCTAGCGGGCCTGGTAGCTGCGCTTGTGGCCGCTGATCCCGGCCAGCCGGAACGGGCCGGTGGTCTGCTGCGGGGTGGCGTGGTCGCTGCCGTCGGTGGGCAGGCGACGCTCGTGCAGCGCCCGGTAGCCGGCGTAGTCGAGCGGGGTGCGCCGCTCGATCGCGGCACGGTGCTCCTTGGTGCGCAGGTGGTCGCGGTAGCCGGCGGCGACGGTCCCGGCGAAGAACTCCGCGACGCTGCCGGAGCCGTAGCTGAGGAAGGCCACGGGGCGGCCGCTGAGGTCGTCGGCCTGGTCCAGGAGCGCGGCCAGCCCCAGATAGACCGAGGCGGTGTAGCTGTTGCCGATCACCCGGTTGTAGGCCGTGGTCAGCTCCAGGTCACGGGCGACCCGGGCCTCGTCGGTGTCCTGGCCGTTGCTGTTCAGCAGATGGCGGTGGGCCTTGTAGGCCATCTTCGTGAACGGCTGGTGGTAGCAGAACGCGGCGAACTCGTCGAGGCCGCGGCCGCCCTGCTCGCTGTAGTCCTTCCAGGTGCCCTCGACCGCCTGCAGGTAGGCGTTGACGGACTCCTGGCCGTCGACCAGGGCGGCGTCACGGTAGTTGGGCCGCCAGAAGTCCATCACGTCGGCGGTGAACACCCCCGACGGGTCCTCGATACGCACCAGCGCCGGGTCCACGCCCACCAGCATGGCCACCGCCGCGGCGCCCTGGGTGGCCTCGCCGGGACTGTCCAGGTCGTACTTGGAGACGTCGCTCGCGATCACGAGGACCTGCTGCGCGGGGTCGCGGCGCACCAGGCCGACGGCGAACTGCAGGGCGGCCGTCGCCCCGTAGCAGGCCTGCTTGAGCTCGACGACCCGGACCGCCGAGGGCAGCCCGAGCAGCGAATGCACATACACGCCGGCCGCTTTGGCCTGGTCGATCGACGACTCCGTCGCGAAGATCACGGTGCGGATCCGGCTCGCGCCGTGCCGGGCGATGACGGGCGCGGCCGCCGCCGCGCCCAACGTCACGATGTCCTCGTCGGCGGCCGGCACACTCATCGACTCCTGGCCGATGCCCAGGTGGTACTTGCCGATGTCGGTGCCGTTGTGCGCGGCGAGCGCCGTGTGCGGGAGGACGAACTCGCCCGTCGCGAACGACAGGTCGTGGATTCCGATGGAGATGGACATGCCCTAAACACCAACCTTTGCACTCGTGTGGTCGCGTTCCAGCTGGACGTGCGCGCGCATCAGCTCGCCGGGGTTGGTCTGGGCCGCCAGCAGCGAGAGTTCACCGCACAGCACCGTCGCCGCCGCGATGACGGCGAGGCGGCGCGCGTTCTCCCCGGGCGCGCGGTCGGCCCGGCAGCCGAGCCGGGTCAGGTTCGTCTCCACGAAGGCCAGGCCCTTGCCGTTGCCGACGGTGCCCACGATCAGGTTGGGCAGGGTGCAGGCGAAGTAGAGGTCGCCGTCGCGGTCCTCGGCCATGACCACGCCCTGGGATCCCTCGACGATGTTGGCGGCGTCCTGGCCGGTCGCCAGGTAGAACCCGAGGAGCATGTTCGCGAAGTGGGCGTTGGCCGAGCGGATACCGCCGGCCAGGAGCGTGCCCAGGAGGTTCTTGCGGAGGTTGAGCTCGGCTATCTTCGCGGCCGTGGTGTGCAGGACGTCCTCGACCACCGCCCGCGGCACGAGCAGTTCGGTGACGACGTTCTTGCCGCGCCCCAGGATCCCGTTGACCGCGGTGGCCTTCTTGTCGGTGCAGTAGTTGCCCGAGATCGACCCGTAGGAGATGCCGGGAACCGTCTCGAGCAGATGCCCCAGCAGCGCGTCGGAGGCGAGGGTGGCCATGTTGTGGCCGGAGGCGTCGCCGGTGGAGAACTCGAAGCGGATGAACAGCAGGTTGGCGTTGATCTCGTGGCGGATGCCGATCAGTTCGGCGAACCTGCTGCACCCGCGCACCACGGTGCGCAGCTCGTCGATGCGCGCCTCGATGGTCCGCGCGGCCGTGTACGCGGTCTGCGCGTCCGTCGCCTCGACCAGGACCGAGCGGGTCATCCGCTCGTCGACGAGGGTGGCGACGATGCCCTGCTCGGCGAGCATGGACACCTTCGCGCCGCGGCCCACCGAGGGCCACAGCGGCGACTCGTAGGTGGCCAGCGGCACCTGGGTCTCGGTGGTGGCGACGTTGCCCGATATGCGGACCGGACCGACCCACTGCATCGGTACGCCGGCGATCGCGTGTGTGTCGGTCATCGTGTGCTTCCCGTCATCTGGTGGAGGGCGTCGGTGGAGTCGGTGGCGGCGGAGCGCCGGGCGAGGCGGCCGGTGTCGATGCCCCGGTCCGCGCAGAACTCGCGCAGCGAGCCGTGCACCAGCACGTCGCAGCGCGTCAGGTCGGCCGGGGTGCGCGCGCCGAGCATGGTCTGCAGCGCCGCCAGCTGGTCGAGCCAGGTGGTGATCTGGGTGACGAGCGCCGCGACGCCGCCGTCCATGAGCGTGCGCAGGAACCCGCCCGACACCCCGACGGCGCGGGCGCCGAGCGCGAGGCTGCGGGCGACGTCGAGCGGATGGCGCACCCCGCCGGAGGCGAGCACCGGCAGGCCGGCGCCGGTGCTGTCCAGCAGGCAGGCGGCGGTCGACTGGCCCCAGCCGTGCAGGTAGGCGTAGTCGGCCAGCTCCCGGCGCCCGTTCTCGATGCGCGCGAAGTCGGTGCCGCCCCGCCCGGCGAGATCGGCCACCGGCACGCCCAGGTCCTTCAGCAGCAGGACGCTCTGGCGGCTCAGACCGTTGCCGACCTCCTTGACGATCACGGGGACGTCCACGCCGGCGGTGATCTTCTCGATCTGCCCGGCCCACGCCGCGAACGACCGGTCGCCCTCCGGCATGGGGGTTTCCTGCGCGGTGTTGACGTGGATCTGCAGGGCGTCGGCCCCCAGCAGGTCGACGGCGCGCAGCGCGTCGTCCACCGAGGTCGTGGCGTTGATGTTGGCCATCACGAACCCGTGCGGGTTGTGCGTGCGCAGGACACGGAAGGTGTCGGCGCAGGAGGGGTCCTTGAGGTAGGCGTTCATGGAGCCCGAGGCGATGGCGACGCCGCTCTCGCGGGCGGCGGTGGCCAGATCCCGGTTGATGGCGCCGGTCTTGGCGCTGCCGCCGGTCATGGCGTTGATGTAGAGCGGGGCCTGCCACCGGATGCCGGCGAAGGACGTGGCCAGCGAGACGTCGGGCCGGTCGATGCCCGCCAGGGCGTGGTGGACGAACGACACCTCGTCGAACTGGTTGAGGCCACTGTGCGCACGGTGCTGCTCCATGGCCAGGCGGACATGGTCGTCCTTGCGTTGAGCGCTGCTCATTCCTCGTTCCTTTCCGGGGCGGACGCGACGGACAGGGGCTGAACGCCCGCCGCAGCCCACCGCTGCCGTACGTGCGCGATGTCGTGCCCGGCCGCGGCGTCCAGCAGCGCGATGCCGCAGTCACCGCCGCCCGCCCCCGAGGGCTTGGCCGCGCCGCCGACGGCCTCGGCCGCCGCGCACAGCGCCGTCAGCTCGGGGGTGAAGATGCCGAGGCGTTCCTCGGCGTCCAGGCGGGCCAGCTCCTGACGGGCGCGCCGGATCTGGTGCAGCAGGGCGTCGTCGTCACCGCTCTCCAGCGCGTCCACCGCGGCGGTCACGAAGTCGGTGCTGGTCTTGATGAACTCCTGGTGCGAGGCGCTGCCCCGCCAGGTGCGCCGGTGCAGGCCGGCGACGAGCGAGGTGGTGGACGCCGGACGGCCGGTCCAGCCGACCTCCAGACGCAGGCCGCGCGGCGGCGGCAGCGGACGCACCCCCAGGCCCGGCCAGGGCGCCCGCAGGGCCTCCCCGACGCCCCGGCGCTGCGCCAGGTCGAGCACGAAGGCGCGGTCGGGCGCCCGGTAGGCGATCCAGCCGCCCCAGGTGCTGGCGGCGAGATCACCGCCGGAGCCCTTGGGGTCGATACGGGCGGCGGCCAGCAGCGCCAGGCGGAACCGGGAGGCGGACGACAGCTCCATGCCGTGGTGCGCCGCGACGGCCGCGACGCTCGCCACGCTCACCGCGCCGCTGGACCCCAGACCGAACTTCGTGCCCTGCTCGTGCAGGTCACTGCTGACCGAGATGTCCAACCGGGGTGCGGGCGCTCCGCGTTCGGCCAGCAGACGGGCCACGGTCTCGACGGCCGACACCACGTGGGCCGCCGCGCCGCGCACCCGGTGCTCGTCCTGCCCGGCACACACCTCGAGCCGGTCGTCGCGCCACTGCCAGCGCATCGGCCGCGCGACCAGGTCGGAGGAGATCACCACGCCCGGCTCGTCCGCGGCGCGGACGCGGACCGTGACCGACCGGCCCACCGCCGTCACGATCGCCGGGGTGCCGGGCTCCACCACGGCGTACTCGCCCGCGACGAACAGCTTGCCCGGCGCGCGCCGCACGACCGTCCGCCCGCCGCTCATCGCCCGTCGCCGGTCAGCAGGCGGGCGCCCGGCCCCGGCCGGGCGATGTGCACCGCGGCGCCCCGGGCGGCGCCGCGCACCACCGCGGCCACCCGGCCCGCGTCCGCGCCCCGGCACAGCACCTTGACGTTCGGCCCGGCGTCCATCGTGGCGTACGCCGCCACCCCGTCCCGGCGCAGCTGGAGCACGCTGTCGAGGACCATGAGCGTGGCCGGGGCCAGATAGCGCACCGCGGGCCGTGCCGCCAGCATCGTGGCGTGCATGCCGAGCGCGTTGCGCTCCGCGATCTCACCGACCGCGTCGAGGTCGGCGCGCAGCAGCGCGGCCCGCATCGCGACGAGGTCGTCCTTGCTGGAGGCGGCCCACGGCCCGTACAGCGGCGAGGTGGCGACGGTGCGCCGCATCGCGTCCCGGCTGGAGACCGTCTTGGGCCCGGCGTCGACCACCGCGATGACCAGTGCGGGGTCGAGACCCGCGGCCGGCACCGGCTCGGCGTAGGAGCCCAGGTCCGCGCCGGCGCCGCTGCCGGTGCCCGCGTGCCAGACGGCGAAGCCGCCGAAGACCGACCGGGACGCCGATCCCGAGCCGCGCCGCGCGAGCCGCGACAGGGCGGTGGCGTCGAGGCGAAGCCCGTAGGCGGCGGCGGCCGCGGCCGCCAGGGCGGCGAACCCGCTGGCGGAGGAGGCGAGCCCCGCCCCGGTGGGGACGGTGTTCTCGGTGTCGACGACCGCCCGCACGGACAGCCCCGCCCGGTCGCGGACCAGGTCGAGGAAGGCGACGACGCGGCGCAGCGCCTCACCCGTGGCGGGCACGCCGCCCAGGCTCACCTCGTCGCGCCGCGCCGCGGCGTCGAGCCGGACCCGGGTGGTCGTGGGGAAGATGTCCAGCGTCATCGACAGGCTGTCGGTGCGGGGCAGGACGAGTTCCTCGTCGCGCTTGCCCCAGTACTTCACCAGCGCGATGTTCGGGTGCGCGACGGCGGCGGCCCCCGCCGCGCCGTGCGGACCGGAGCGGTGCACCACGGCGGTGTGCTGTTCAGACATGGTCGGCGAGCCTCCTCAGCGGGACGACCCACGTCTGCGCGGCGCCGGCCTCGTGCAGTCGGACGGTGACGTTCCTGGCGTGCTCCGGCCGGGTCAGCGCGATCATGCAGCCGCCCAGCCCGCCGCCGGTGATCTTCGCCCCGAGGCTGCCCGCGTCCAGCGCGGCCTCGACCATGGCGTCGATCAGGCCGGTGCTCAGCCCGGCCGCGCGCAGCAGCTGGTGATAGCCGGTCAGCTGCGCACCGACGTCGGCGGCCCGGCCCTCGGCGAGGGCCGCCACGGCCGCGTCGACGAACGCGGTCGCGCGGCGCAGGAACCGGTCCTGGGTGCCCTCGCGCCGCAGGCCCTCGCGCAGCAGCCCGACCGCCTCCTTGGTGCTGCCCGCGGTGCCGCTGTCGGCGACGACGAGCAACGTGTCGCAGCCGAGCCTGAGTTCACGGGCCTGACCGGCCTGGAACAGCAGCGGCGCCGACGCGCCGACGGCCACGGCGTCGACGCCGCTGGCCCGCCCGTGCGCCATGTTCTCCGCCGTCTGCACCAGATCGAACGCGGCCGCCTCGCTCAGTTCCCGGTCGAACAGATCGGCCAGGGCGAGCGCGATCGCCCGCGACGTGGCCGCGCTCGAACCCAGCCCGCGCCCGGGCGGGATGGCGCCGTCGACGATCACGTCGAGGCGCGGAGCGTCGCTCACGCCCAGCTGCGCGGTGAAGGCGGCGGTCAGCTCCCGCAGCCCGTCGGAGGCCTGCGTCACCATCGCCCGCGACACCGAACCGGTCATGGCGAAGGACAGGCCGCCCTGCGCGCCGGCGGCGTCCGGAGGGTCGGCGGACCACCCGGCGCTCGCCGTGGCCGACAGCTGCGGGATCGGCACCGCGATCGCCGGAGCCCCGTACACGACGGCGTGCTCCCCCAGCAAAATGGCCTTGGCGTGAGCGCGACCGATGCCGACGGAGCGAGCCCGGTGGTGTGCCGAGACCCCCGCCACAGAGGTCGGTAGAGTCAACGCACTCAGCTCCCCTTCTCGTTTCTGCAGTGAAAATCGGACTGGCCGTCCGCGCACCGGACTTCCCCGGCGCGCCAAGGGCGCCGCGGACGGCCGCAGGGCCTCGGGGACGGCGGCGCGCACCGCGCCGGCCGGCCGGCCGCGCCCCGCCGGGAGCCGGGCGCGCCGAAGCCGCGCCGGCCCGGCGGGAGAGGGAACCGGGAACGGCGCCGGCCGCAGGGACCAGGGCGCCGCACGCGCCGCCGCGCCGGCCGCGGGGGACCGCCCGCGCCGGACGGCGCCGGGCACACGGACAGCACCGCGCCGTACACCGGCAGCCGGCGCTCATCTGGGAGGAGCGGGGAGATCACACCCGCCCGGCCGCACCGAAGAAGTTTTCGGGCAGCGAAAATGTGCATCGATAGTGACACGGGGGTGCTCCCACGCCAAGGACACCTCAAAGTGACCTGGGTCACTTCGCCAGGGGGCGGGGCGGGCGCACCGCACAGGGTGCAGCCCCGCGCCCGGGCCCGCACGCCACGGGCCCGCACGCCGCGGGCACGCACGCCCGGCAGGGGCAGCCGACGGGACACCTGCCCGAAGCCGCCGGCGCCGGTCAGCGGGGGAGCCGTGACGGACGGGGAGAACGCTGCATGGCGATCTTCGTGAGCTCGTCGATGTCGAACGCGGAACGGCAGTTCGGCGCGCCGTAGCGCGTGATCTTCCCCCGGCTCACCCACTTGCGGATGGTCGCCTCGGACACCCCCACCGCGAGCGCGGCGACATTGGTCGGCACGAGCCGGTGACGCGGCGGGTTCGTCATGCCCCGGCCCCCTCGCGCTGCTGCAGCTCCATCAGATGCCGCAGACCCAGCCACTCGCGCATGTCCCACACATGCCCCATCGAGCACTCCAGACGGCCCGGCCGTGCCCGCTCGCCCCCGCCCAGCGAGGTGCTGATCGTCCCCGAGCAGCGGTCCACGACACACCGGCGGATCGCCGTACGCAGCTCCCCGGAGCCGGGATCGATCGTGCTGCGCAGCTCGGCCGCCAGCGCCTCCACCTCGTCGGCGAAGTCGGCCGCACAAGGCTGCGCCACCAGCCACGCCACATGCTGCGCCAGGAACCGCGCCAACTGCGGCACGGACCGGCCCGGAACGGCCACCGCGTGACTTTCGGCGACCACCTCCGCCCAGGATCCGAGCGTGGTGACAAGACGGTGACGGGCGTCGAGCACCGCGACGTTCAGATGATCCCGACTCCGGCTTCCCGACACCTTCGTGGGGTTGCCGCGCCGGGACGTCGGCGACGCGTGGTGCAGGCACTCCTGGTGCAGGGCGGGCAGCGCCCGCAGGTCGCGCTCCGCCTGACCGGCGCAGCGGGCACACAGGACGGATCCGTCGGCGGCGCCGCCTTCATGGGCGTGATGTCTGGGGCACGGCTGTACCGTCATCGCATTCTCCTCCGTGAGGTGACACGGCCCGCGGCCGCACGGCCCGAGACGGGGCTGGACAGCCGAGCCGCAACACCCCCGCGAAACAAGGGCAGTTCCGCTCGGCCTGAGGGCCGGACGGCCTCGGTCGGTGCGGCGCACGCAGCTGCCCCGCAGGGCCCTTCCGCACCCGACGAACGTAGCGACGGCTGCTGGAGGCCCGGTCCAGCCGCGTTCGTGCCCGCCCCGCGCAGCGCCCCGCCCGCCCGCCCCTTCGAGCCGCGTTCCACCCGGACCCGAGCGCCTGCGCCGAACGTGGCGCGGGAAGGACGGACACCGAACCCGGCGGGCACCCCGCCCCGACGCGGCCCCGGCCCCTACGTATTCGGCCACCCGGCCCTGCCCGCCACGGCAGGGGCGCCGTCCGCGCACACGCGCACACCCCGGGCGGCCCCCGAGGACCCCGGCCCGACGGCGGCGGCCCGGACCGCCCTGCCCGCACACCCCGGCACGCCAGGGGAGCGCACCCACCGACCCGGCCGGCCGCGCGGCCCGCGCCGACGGCCCGGCCCCGAGCCCGAAGGCAGACGCATGACCTCCTCGCCCGCATCCCCGACGGCACCCGCCCCCGCCGCCCACCTCGACGCCGGACTGCTCTCACCGGTGCGCGCGGGCACCCCCGTCGAGGCGGCCGTGGGCGACCACGCCTGGCTCCAGGCGATGCTCGACGCGGAGGCGGCCCTGGCCCGCGCCCAGGCCCGCTGCGGCACGGTGCCCGCCTTCGCCGCCGACGCCATCACGGCCGCCGCCCGCGCGGACCTGTTCGACGTCCGCGAACTGGCCCTGGCCGCACGGGAGACCGCGAACCCGGTCGTGGGCCTGGTCAAGGCGCTGACCGCGCTCGTCGCCCAGCGCTCCGCCGAGGCCGCCGAATACGTGCACCGCGGCTCCACCAGCCAGGACGTCTTCGACACCGCAGCGATGCTGGTGGCCCGGCGGGCACTGCGCCTGACCGTCGCGGACCTGCGGACGGTGGCCGACGCACTGGCCGGCCTCGCGGCCGCCCACCGCGACACCGTGATGGCCGGCCGCACCCTCGCCCTGCACGCGGTGCCCACCACCTTCGGACTCAAGGCCGCCGGATGGCGCCAACTGGTCCTGGACGCCGCCGACCGGCTCGAACGCGTCGCCCGCGACGGACTGCCGGTCGCCCTCGGCGGCGCGGCCGGCACCCTCGCCGGCTACCTCCAGTACGCGGGCCCCGACGCGGACCCCGCGGCCGTGCTCGACGACCTCGGCACCGCCTTCGCCGCCGAGACGGGCCTGACCGCCCCCCTGCTGCCCTGGCACGCCCTGCGCACCCCCGTCGCCGACCTGGGCGCGGCGCTCGCCCACACCGCCGGCGCCCTCGGCAAGATCGCCGCGGACGTCCTCGTACTCACCCGCACCGAGGTCGGCGAAGTCGCCGAGCCCGCGGCCGCCGGACGCGGCGCCTCCTCGGCCATGCCGCACAAACGCAACCCCGTCCTCGCCACCCTGATCCGCTCCGCGGCCCTCCAGGTGCCCGCACTGAGCACCGTGCTGATGCAGTGCCTGCCCGCCGAGGACGAACGCTCGGCCGGGGTGTGGCACGCCGAATGGCAGCCCCTGCGCGAGGCCCTGCGCCTCACCGGCGGCGCCGCCCACACGGCCGTGGAACTCGCCCGCGGACTCACCGTCCACCCCGAGCGGATGCGCGCCAACCTCGAGGCCACCGGCGGCCGGCTCGTCTCCGAACGCGTCTCGGCCGTCCTGGCCCCGCACCTGGGCCGGACGGCCGCCAAAGAACTGCTGACGCAGGCCTCGGCGCTCGCCTCCCGCACCGGCCGCCCTCTGGCCGACGTGCTGGCCGAACTCCCGCAGCTGGCCGGCCTGCTGAGCCGCGACGAGGCGGCCGCGCTGCTCGACCCGGCCCGCTACACCGGCGCCGCCGGCCCGCTGGTCGACCGCGCACTCACCACACCGGCCACCCCGCACACGGCCCGGGCGGACCAGCACTAGACGATCCGCCCCCGCCCCGCCGCCCGGGCCCCCGGCCGCCCGCGGTTCCCGGGCCCGGCCCACCCGGCGGACGGCGGACCCCGGGCACCGCGCGGTCACCGGCGGCACCGGGCCGGTCGGACCCGGGCAGGTCGTCGCCGGCGCTCCGGCCGGGTGGTGGCGCGAGAGGAGGGCCGGGGTCACCCCGGCCCTCCTCTCGCGCTGCGGCGCCGTGCGGGGGCGTCCCGGCCGCATCGGCCGCACCCCGTGCTTCACCGGGACGGCAGGCCACGGCACCCGCAGGCGCCGGGCCGGTCAGGCCCCAGACGCAGACCGGACAGCCCGGATGTCGGACCGCCCAGATGTCGGCCAGCTCAGATGTCGGCCAGCTCAGATGACGGACGGGGCAGCGCAGTTGACGGACGGGGCAGCGCAGTTGACGGAACATCAGCTCCGGTGGGCTAGCGTCTGCCGGTGGTGTCGTGTTCCAGGATCTGTGACAGCGCCTGGGCCAGTACGCCGGCCGGGTCGTCGGCCGCGCCCGTCGAACGCCACGCGACGTGGTGGTCGGGGCGTACCAGGACCGCGCCGTCGTCCGTGATCTCGCGCACCGCCGCCCAGCCGCCGTCGACGTCCGCGTACGGCGCGCCGTCCCCGATACGGGCCACGGTGACAGGCACGGCGAACTTCTCGGCGACCTGCCCGGCGGCCTCGGCCCAGGGCGCGCCCCCGGGGCCGGTGATCAGGACGAACGCGGTCGAGGCCCCGACCAGGTCGTGGGTGGACACGCGCTGTCCGTCGCGCTCGATCCACGCGTGCGGCAGCCGGTGCCCGGGGCGGGTGGTGGGGCGGTAGGCGTCGCCCATGGGCGAGCGCGGCTGGGGCCGGCTCCCGTCGGGGACGAGCGCGCCCTCCTCGTAGGCGAAGCCGATCTCCAGGTCGTGCGCCTGGCATTCGGCGCGGTGGGTGTCGAAGAACTCCGCCGCCCTGGCGCGTGTGACGGCGCCGATGGCGGAGGGGGCGAAGTAGGTGGTGAACGCCGACGAGCGGCGCTGCGGCGGGACGTGCGGGCCGAGGCCGAGCGCGGCCTCCGTCATGACCCGGTGGTGGAACCAGGTCGCCAGGCCCCATTCGACGTTGCGCCGGCCCAGGGCCCGCCGCTCGGCCTCGTAGGTGTCCAGCAGGCCGTCGTCGGCGCGGCCGTCGAGCACCGCGGCCAGCTTCCAGGCGAGGTTGTGCACGTCCTGGATGCCGCCGTTCAGGCCGAGCCCGGTGGTGGGCGGCTGGCGGTGGGCGGCGTCGCCGACGATGAGGACGCGGCCGGCCCGGTAGCGGTCGGCGAGCACCCCCTCGACCGTCCAGTGCGACACCTTGTGCACCGTCAGGTCGAGACCGGGCAGGCCCAGCACCGTGCGCATCCGGTCGGCGATCGCCTCGTCGTCGGAGCGGTCCACGTCGCCCAGGCTGAAGGTCAGTCCCCACTCCTCGCAGTGCCGGCCCCAGGTCGGCCCCATCTCCAGCAGCGCGCTGCTCAGGTCGGGGCGGTAGGGGTTGACGAACCAGGTGATGAGGGAGCCCTCCCGCCACCACTTCGACAGGTCCGCCGAGAAGTAGGCGGTGGTGACGTCGGCCATGTCGAACACGCCCTGCATCTGCACGCCGAGCGCGGGGCCGAGGGTGCGGCCGCCGTCGGCGGCGATGACGTATCGCGCGCGGACCCGGGTGACCTCGCCGCTCTCGCGGTCGCGGATCTCCGCGACGACCCGCTCGTCCTCCTCGGCGAAGGAGACCAGTTCGCGGGAGAAGAGGATCCGGCCGGGATTGCGCTCCTCGGCCTGCCGCCGCAGGATCGGCTCCAGCCGCAGCTGCGGCAGCTTGACCGGCAGCACGGGGCCGTCCGCCGCGTACAGCGCGGTCAGCGCGCCGCCGCCGAAGGCGTCCATCTCGTGGATCACCCGCGCGTCCAGCGGCCCGTCGCCGGTGAGCGTGGTCTGCCAGCGCACCCGCCCGAACTGGCCGGTGGTCGAGGCGTGTTCGACGACCGCGTCGTAGACGCCGTGCTGGCGGAAGATCTCCATCGTGCGCTGGTTGACGTAGTGCGCCTTCGGCAGGATCGACGTGTCCGCGTGCCGTTCCACGAGCATGTGCCCCACACCGTGGTCCGAGAGGAAGACGGAGGCGGACAGGCCGCAGCCACCGCCGCCCACGATCAGGACCGCAACCTCGGTCTCCTCCATATTCGGCCTTCCATCAGGTGAGGGCCCCGTGCGGGGCGTCGGACGATCACGAACGACCGCGGCCGGCGGCGGACGGAACGCGACATCGGCTCGGCCGGGAAGCCGTTCGGGCATGCGGCGGTGGCCCCGCCGCGACGACATCCGACGCGTCCGGCGCCGCGGCCCCCATCATCGGCCTGCCTGATTGGCCCGCACTATCTCCCGGCTTGGTGCCGGGTTGGCGCCGCCGCACCGAGACCGACGCCCGCCCGCACGGCGCCACCGGCACACGACCCGCCCCCCCGGAAGCCCGTACCGCCACCTCCCCGAGCCCGCACCGCCGTATCCGTGAGCCCGCACGCCGTAGTGCCCCGCCCGTACGGGGCGACAGCCATCTCCTCGGCCCCCGGCCGCCCCGGTCGCCGCGCGCTCTTTCGTGGCCGGCCGACGCCCGCACCGCACGGCCGCCCCCGGTTGCCAAGCAGGCGCCAAGTCGCGGAACAGCGCCAGCCAAGTCCCGTCACCGACTCTTGGCCGCAATCCCAAATGCGTCCTGCCGTGGCCCCGGCGGGGGAGCCGCAACGACATGTCAAAGGAGCACGGCATGAGACCACTGAATGCACCGCGTCCGGCCCCGTTGCCGTGGCCGGCCGGCGTCGATCCCGATCACGTGCACCAGGCCGTGTCGCGACTGCGGGACAACGTCATCGACAGGGTCGACGCCGACGGCTCGATACGCGGCGAATGCCACAGCCGCGTCCTGGAATCGGCGCTCGCGCTCACCTTGATGGCACGCATCGGCGCGGCCTCGCCCGCCCGGGACCGCGTGCTCGCCTTCCTGCAGGCGCGCCTGGACTCCCCGCAGGAATTCGACCGCGTCCTGGCCACGCTCGCCGTCTCCACCGCGGTCCACCGGGCCCCCGACGGCGACACCGACCTCATCGAGAAGCTGACCGACGCCGTGCTCGGCAGCGCACCGGAGTTCATCTCCGCCCGCCGCCGCAAGATGCTGTACGCCGTGCTGTCGGTCCTCGGATGCCCCCTGCCCTCCGATGTCGCGCCCGCGCCGGACGAGGCGGCGCCCACCGACCCCACGCACTCCTGGAACGTCGTCCAGCAGGCCGCCGTCACGCTGATCCTCGCCAACGCCGCCAAGGTGCACAACCCGGCGACCGAAGCCGCCCTGACCACGCTGACCGCCACGGACCCGGCGACCACGGTGTGGGAGGGCTACGTGCTGATGCACCTGCTGACCCTGCACGCGCTGGCCGGTGTCCCCGGGCAGGAGGCGACCGTGCGCGGCGGACTGGACAGCGTGCTGCGCCACCAGCGCGACGACGGCGGCTTCCCGTTCATCGCGGAGATGCACCACTGGTGCACCGCGACCGCCGGCATCGGCCTCGCCGCCACCGGCGCCCCGCCGGAGCTGCTGCGCCGGATGGCGGGCACCCTCGTCCACCACCAGGGCGGCGCCCCGCTGCCCTCCCTGTCGCGCGGCGCCGCCCTCACCGGCGGCTGGTCGATGTCCCCCGGCGTGGCGCTGAACGACGTCGACTGCACCTCGTGCGCCCTGGAGTTCATCCAGGAGACCGCCCCGGTCCGCTTCCACGGCGCCGTCCGCAGCGGGGTGGACGCGCTGCTCGCCGTGCAGGGCGAGGACGGCGGCTTCCCCACCTACGTCGCCGGCGCCCGCGGCGAGCCGTGCATGACGGCCGCGGCGGTCAACGCGCTCGCCCCGCACACCGACACCGTGGCCGCACGGCAGCGGGCCCTGGACTTCCTCGCCGAGAGCCAGCTGCCCGACGGCGGGTTCGAGCCCGGGTGGAGCCGCAGCCGCCTGCACACGATCTTCCGCGCGCGCCTCGCCGTGGGCACCGCGGACGCGGACGACCGCCGCATGGCCGAGGTGGCCCGCCGCATGGAGCAGTCGGTGCGGGCCACGCAGAACGCCGACGGCGGCTGGGGCATGCAGCCCGGCGACGCCAGCGACGCCATCAGCACCGCCTACGGGCTGATCACACTGTGCTGCGGCGACGAGGCCCGGCCCGTCGGGCGCGCCCTGTCCTGGCTGCTCGACAACCAGGACGCGGACGGCGCGTACAGCGGGCCGCCGGACATGGTCGGCCCCCGCCCCTTCCCGTACTACGTCTCCGTCCTGACCCAGGCTCCCGTGCTGCTCGCCTTCGGTCACGTCCGCTCCCGGGTCCCGGGCGCGGCGCCGCTTCCCCAGGAAGTGGCGTGAGCGGGCGTCCACGCCACGGCGAGCAGGCCGGGGACGGGACCGAGCGGCCGTGCCGGCCCGGCCAGGACGACCGGCAACTATGTAGCAGCAGCGTCAGGAAGCGCTCGAGGCATGGAGGAAGCAATGTCCAAAGCCACTGAAGTCGACCGTGTGTATGCGGCTGTGGAGAAGGCGGCAGCCCTGGCCGGCACTGTATGCGCGGGTGACAAGGTGCGACCGGTCCTGACCGGGCATCAGGACCTGCTGGACGAGGCCGTGATCGTCTTCTCCATGACCGCCAGCGGCAGTCATTCCGGCGGTCTCGACCTCAGCATGACCGTCCCCGCCGATCACGTCGACCCGTACTCCTTCGCGCTGTCCGAAGGCCTGATCGAGCCCACGGACCACCCCGTCGGCTCCGTCATCTCCGACTTCCAGGAGCGCTTCCCCGTCGGCATGTACGGCATCGACGTCGATGTCGCCGGAGGCTTCAAGAAGGCCTACGCGGCCTTCCCCTCCAACGACGTGCACGACCTGGAGAAGCTCTTCGACCTGCCGTCCATGCCGCGCGCGGCGGCGGAGAACGCCGAGCTGTTCGCCCGCTACGGCCTGGACCGGGTCACGGGAGTCTCCGTCGACTACAAGCGCCACGAGCTGAACCTCTACTGCGACCGCGCCACCACGGCCCCTCTGGAGGCGGACTACATCCAGTCGATGCTGCGGGAGATGGGACTGAAGGAAGTCGGCGAGCAGGGGGTGGAGTTCGCGAAGAAGTCGTTCGCCATCTACCCGACCCTCAACTGGGACTCCTCGAAGATCGTGCGGATCTGCTTCGCCGTGATCACCACCGACCCCGAGACGGCCCCCACCAAGTCGGAGCCCGAGCTCGGCCAGATGGCGCAGTACGCCAACACCGCCCCGTACGCCTACGTCGGCGAGCAGCGCGCGCTCGTCTACGGACTCGCCCTGTCGCCGGAGAAGGAGTACTACAAGCTCGGCGCCTACTACCAGATCAGCGACTACCAGCGAAAGCTGGTGAAGGCGTTCGACAACCTCCCGGAGTAGCCCCGCCCGCACCTTTCATGACGGGCCGTCAGCCACCGGCTGGCGGCCCTGCGGCGAGCCCGGATCCCCGCCGCAGGCGCGCCGCTCACGCGGGCCCTTCCGGCCGGGCGAGGCCGGCGAGGTGGGCGGTGCGGCCCCACTGCGCGAGCCGCAGATGACGCCCGTCGCCCCGCCAGTGCGTGACGGAGGCGTGGGGCACCGGCGGCAGAGCGTGCGGGACCGGCGCGCCGAGACCGGCCAGCACATGGCGCAGGGCGATGACGATCGCGTCGTGCGCGACGAGCAGGACGCGCCGGCCGGCCGCGGCCCCGGCCAGCTCGGAGGTGAAGTCCCGTACACGCAGGGCGACGTCGGCGAGCGCCTCGCCGCCCGGCGGACGGTACGACCACTCGCCCAGCAGTGCCCGGCGCGCGGCCTCGGCCGGCGCCCGGGCCGCCAGCGCGGCCGGCGGGTGCAGCTCGAAGACGCCCATCTCACGGTCGCGCAGCCGCTCGTCGACCAGCACCGGCACGTCCGGCGCCGCCGCGGCCATCGCCTGCCAGGTCTGCCGGGCGCGCACATAGGGGGAGCAGACCACCAGGTCCGGCCCGGCACCCGGAGCGTGTCCGGCGAGCCAGCCGGCCAGCGTACGAGCCTGGGCCCGCCCCAGCGCGGACAGCGGGACGTCGCTGTCGCGTCCCGTGACCGGCAGAGCGGCCGAGCCGGTCCGCCCGGCCTCGGCGAAGGCGACGTTGGCGGTGCTCTGCCCGTGCCGCACCGCCCACAGCGCGGCCAGCGCGGACGCCGGCAGCAGGGCCCGCCCGGGCCCGTCGGCCCGGCCCGGCACGGCTGTCCCGGACTCGTCCGGTGTATCGCTGCGCGATGCGGACATGTGCGCTCCCGTCGTCGGCCCCCACCCCTGATCATGACCCGGAGCCGTCGCGACGCACCGCCGCCGCAGCGACGGCTCCCGGCGGCGGACGATTCCCTCCGCGGCCCCTCGAGCGGTGCCTGCTGCAGGCACCGGCGGCAGGCACCGGCGGCCGGGGGAGACCCGGCCCCTTCTCCCCGGCCGGCGCGGCGTGTCGCATGCCGCGGCGGACGGCGCACCGGCGCGGCGCCCAGGTCCGCCGCTCACCTGGGAGCCGCGGTCCGCTGCGCCGTCCGCCGCTCTCCTGCGGGCACATCCGCTCGCGCACGAAGCGCCGCGCCGGCCCTGCCGGCCGCTCGCCGGTCGGCCAGGACCGGCGAGCGGCCGCCAGGACCGGCGGGGGAGAGGCAAGCGGCCGCCAGCCGTGAGGCGCCTCCCGCAGGTGCGCGCGTACGCCTCGCCCTGTCCGGAGCGGGCCGGGGTGGCCGCCGTCACCGCGACCGTGGCCTCGCCGACAGCACCGGCCCGGCTCCGCCGACAGCGCCCGGCCCGGTCCCCGCAGGCGGGGCGTCACCGGGCCGGGCGCGGGGGCGGTGGTGGTGGCGTCATGGCGTCCCGTGGCGGCCGGCGGCGGCCGGGGTCAGCGACGGCCGGGCGTTGAGCTCGGCCACCTCGCTGTCGGCCATTTTGCGGTAGAACTCCATGATCTGGGCGAGCATGCCGCGGTTCAGCATCGCGGGCCCGGCGGCGCGCTCCATCGCGCGGCCCGCGTGGACCACGTTCGCGGTCGCCTCCAGGCGGGCGCTCTCGTACGCGGCGAGCCCCGCCGGCACGTCGTCGCCCGCCCGCGCCAGTTCGTGGGCGAGGACCCGCGCGTCCAGGATGGCCTGGGACGCGCCGTTGGCCCCGGCGGGATACATGGGGTGGGCGGCGTCGCCGAGCAGCGTCACCCGGCCGCGGCCCCAGGAGGTCAGCGGTTCGCGGTCGACCATGGGGTATTCGAGGATGTGGTCGCTGCGCTTGAGCAGCTCGTGCACGTCGAGCCAGCCCAGCGACCAGCCGTCGTAGTGCGACAGCGCCTCGTCCAGCCGGCCCGCGCGGTAGTCGTCGGCCGTGTCCACCGCGCCGTCCTCGGGCAGCGGGCCGGGTTCGGCGACGCGCACCAGGCAGACCCAGTTGACCCGGTTCCGGCCGATCGGGTACGCGACCAGCGAGGCGGTGCCGTCGCTGGCGACCACCATGGACCGGCCGGTCAGGAAGGGCTCCTCCATCACCGTGACGCCCCGCCACATCCGCTGGCCCGACCAGGACAGCGGCCCCTCCTTCGGGTGGAGCCGGGTGCGCACCGTCGAGTGCAGTCCGTCCGCACCGATCAGCGCGGCGCCCTCGAACGTCTCGTCGGTGTCCCTGGCCCGGTCCCGCACACGGACGCGGACGCCGTCGGGGTGCTCGGTGAAGTCCAGCAGCCGCAGGCCGGTGCGCACGGCGTCGGGGCCGAGCCGTTCGCGGACCCGCTCGAGCAGCAGCTGCTGCAACTCGCCGCGGTGGATGGAGTACTGCGGCCAGTGGTAGCCCACGGACTTCCCGCGCGGCTCGGTGAAGAGCCGCTCGCCCGCGCTGTCGCAGAACACGTGCTCGGCCGTGGCCACGCCGAGGGCGGCGAGGTCGTCGCCCAGGCCGAGTTCGATCAGCTCGCGGACCCCGTGCGGCAGCAGGTTCATCCCGACGCCGAGCGGGCGGATGTCGCGGGAGCTCTCCAGCACGACCGCGTCGATGCCCGCGGCGTGCAGGCTCAGCGCCGCCGTCAGTCCGCCGATCCCGGCGCCGGCTATGAGAACAGGCGCCTTGGTCATGTCGTTCATTTCGCCCCCAGGGGTCGGGAATGGCTCAGGCCGGATCCGGCGACGGCACGGGCCTCCCGGGCACGCGGGGATTCTTCGGTGTCCCGCCATGCTCCGGAAGGCCCTGCTCGCAGCCCTGTTACGTGCGGATCACCGCACGCTCTGCGCGTGGTTGAACAGGTTGTACGGGTCGTACTTGTCCTTGATCCTCATCAGCCGGGGATAGTTCTCGGCGTAGTAGGACCTCTCCCAGTTCGGGTCGCGCGGGTCGTAGAAGTTCAGATAGGTCTCGCCGTTGGAATAGGGGTCGATCACCTCGAAGCCGGTGTCGGCGAACCGTTCCGCGGAGGCCACGGTCTCCTCGGAGACCGGCCCCGTGTAGTTCGCGGCGAGGAAGGCGATCGAGAAGATGGTGTCGCGGTGCACGAACGCGGTGGCGTCGCGCGGCACGGTGTTGGCCTTGCCGCCCATGGTGACGAGCTGCAACTGGCGCATCTGCCCGGGATGCCGTTCGTTGTCGAAGACCGAGAGCACCTTCGACCATCCCTCGTGCGGCAGCGGCTCGCTGAACAGGCGGCTGCGCCAGATCCCGTACTCCATCCTGGGGACCAGGCCGCCGGGCACCGTGCCCGTGCGGTGGCACTCGTCGACCGTCTTGTCGTCGCACTGGTAGAAGCCCATCATGACCTGCTGATACGGCGCCTTGACCGGCTTGCGCGACGCCGGGGGGCGGCCGACCAGGGAGATCAGCCGCTCGACCTCGCCGGCCAGGATGCCGCTGGTGTCCACGGAGCCCATGAAGACGGACACCACCGGCACCTTGCCCGGCGCGGCGTCCATGAGCGTGATGAGCAGCGCGCTGCCGATCGCCCACGGCGCGTCGGCCTGCCACTTCGACCAGCCGTCGAACAGCTCCAGCGCCTGGTCGTAGGGCCACAGCAGCGTGCAGGTGTCGAGATCGGTGAGGGGTTCGGGGGTGATGGTGTAGGAGGTCACGACGCCGAAGTTGCCGCCGCCGCCTCCGCGTACGGCCCAGAAGAGGTCGCTGTGCTCGTGCGGCGAGGCGGTGACGACCCTGCCGTCGGCGAGGACCACCTGCGCCTTGGTCACGCTGTCCGTGGCCATGCCCATGGCCCGGGTGAACGGGCCCGCGCCGCCGCCCTGGAGGAACCCGCCGGCCGCGACGGTGGGGCAGTAGCCGTCGGCGATCGTCAGCCCGGCCCGTCCGAGCCGGTCGGTGATGTCGACGAGCTGGGCGCCGGGGCCGAGCTTCGCGGATTCGGGGCCGAGGGAGATCCCGTTCATCCTGGACACGTCGATGACGAGGCTGTCGGGCTTCGTGGAGTAGCCGCCCGCACAGTTGCCGCCGCTGCGTACGGCGATGGGCACGCCGTGGTGCTCGGCGAAGCCGAGACACAGCGCCACGTCGGAAGGAGAGGTGCAGTAGGCGATCGCCCGGGGGTGGATGTCGTCGAACTGGGCGAGGTAGAGCTGCTTGGCTGTCGGGTAGCCCGCGTCGGACGGCAGCACCAGCCGGCCCCTGAGATGGTGGCGCAGCCGGTTCCACTTGCTCCCGGGTGAGGACCGGGCGAACGCGGGGCCGGAGATCCCGGCCACTGCCAGTGCCGCTCCGCCCGCACCGACGAGGAAGGATCGCCGATTGACCATGCGCTGTTCCTTTCATGGGGGGAAGTTCGGGCCGCCGGGCACGCAGGGTTCTGGCGCACTCTGCCGGTAGACCGTCCGGCTGCCGCGAGACCGCGTGGCGCACGCCAGACGTGCGGCCCCCGCGGACTCCGTTTTGATGCCGCCGAGAGCGTATGAGCGCGGGCTTGGCGGCGACTTGTCCGCGGACTGGCGCCGGCTGGGCAGCCCGCGGCACCCTCCCCGATCAGCCCGTCCGCCACCGCACCGCCCCCGCACACCGGCACGCCCCCGACACCCCTCCGCCCCCGGCCCGCCCCCACCACCGCCCCGCCACGGTCATCCGCTTGCCGGCGACGGCCCCGCTGCCGCGCCGGCCGTGCGGCCCGCGGCTCCCGCTCGGCGCACCCGACCTCCCCGGCGCGTCCGCCGTCACGCGGCGGTGAAGTCCGCCCCCGGGCGACGGCCCCGCCGCCGCGGGCCCCGCGGGCCCCGCGGGCCCCGCGGGCGTGCCGCGGGCACAGCGGAGAGCTCCGGCCGCGGGCCGCCGGCAGGGCAGGGGTTCCGGTTGCGTGCCGCGGGCACGGCAGAGGGCTCCGGCTGCGGGCGGCGACCAGGGCAGGTCGCCGTCCGCGGCCGGAGCCCCGGGGTGCGGTCCGCCGGGCACGGCAGCAGCCGTGGCCGGGCGGGGTTGGGTCAGAAGAACCGGTAGGACCCGATCGGGGGCAGCTGCTCCATGGTCAGCGGCTCCGCGAGCCGGTCGCCCTTGAGTTCAGCCATCACGTCGGTGAACGCCGACAGGGCGGTGAGAGGGCCGGCGGTGTCGTCGACGAGGTCTGCCAGCAGCAGACAGCTCGCTTCGTCCTGCAGCCTGCACCAGGTTCGACTTCCGCTCCCCGGGCTGAAACCCGGGGATTCCTGCCACGGTCGGCCGACCGTCTCGGTGGGTTCCTGCTTCGCCGCGCTGGGCCGGTACGAGTACCGGTCCTGCCTGCGCTCCACAGGCTGATACCGCCGGTCCGGCGGCCTGGGCGACGTGGACCGCCGCGTTGATGCCCCGGTCGAGGACGGCCCCGCAAGCCCCGCATCCCCACACGCGGAGGTGCAGGGGTTCGGGGCCGTCCTCGACGCCGCACGGCGAGCAGACCTGGGAGGCCGGCTCGAACCGTTGAATGTGGAGGAAGCCGCGGCCGAAGGCAGGCACGGGTTCTTCTGCGGCCCGCCGGGCACGCAGCCCGGCGGTGTACGTGTCAGGCCCGGGCCGTCTCGGGCTCCGACGGCTTCCCGGCGGGCGGGGCCGGGGGCGCCTGGAGCGGGCCGCGGCGCATCAGCGTGCCGCAGATGACGGCGCCGGCCGCGAAGATGCCGGCGCACCACCAGAACGCCGTGGTGTAGCCGTGGACCGTCGCGGTGTGGATCAGCGGCAGCGTCGGCCGGCCCTGCGCGTGGCCCTCGATGTAGTCGGTCGTGGAGCTGGTCGCCACCGTGTTGAGCAGCGCCAGGCCGATCGCGCCGCCGATCTGCTGGCCGGTCTGGATGCTCGCCGAGGCGATGCCCGCGTCGTACGGCGCCACGCCGGAGGTGCCGGTGCGGAACGCCGAGGCGAAGATGAGGCCCATGCCGCCACCGGCGATCATCAGCGGGCCCAGCAGCGCGGACGCGTAGCCGGAGTCCACGTCGATGCCCGTCAGCCAGACCATGCCGGCCGAACCGAGCAGCAGACCGGCGGTGACCAGCGGCTTGGGGCCGAACCGCGGCATCAGCTTGATGTTGCCCACGTTGGCCGCCACCGCGGTGAGCGCCACCATCGGCAGCAGCGCCACACCCGACCTGATCGCCGAGTAGCCCAGGGTGCTCTGCATGTAGTAGATGACGAACAGGAAGATGCCGTACATGGCGGCGCCGACGATCAGCATCGTCAGGTACGCGCCGCCCCGGTTGCGGTCGAGGACGATGCGCGGCGGCAGCAGCGGATGCGCGGCCCGGGTCTGCCAGCCGGCGAAGACGATCAGCAGCACGGCGCCGGCGATCAGGAAGCCCCAGGTGGAGGGCGTGCCCCAGCTGTGCGTCGAGGCGTTGGAGAAGCCGTAGACCAGGCAGAACATGCCGCTCGACACCATGATGACGCCCGGGACGTCCAGGCGGGCGCCCGGCGACTTGGGCTGCTTGGCCATCAGCAGCGCGCTGCCGGTCGCCGCGATGACGACGAACACCAGGTTGATGTACATGCACCAGCGCCAGGACAGGGAGGAGGTCAGCGAACCGCCGATGATGAGCCCGAGGCCGCCGCCGCTGGCCGCGACCGCGCTGAAGGCGCCGAAGGCCTTGCCGCGTTCCTTCGGATCGGTGAACGTCGTGACCAGCAGCGCCAGGGCGGCCGGCGCCAGCAGCGCGGCGAACACTCCCTGGCAGGCGCGGGACGCCGCCAGCATCCCGAAGTTGGTCGCGGCGCCGCCGACGGCGGAGGCGCCCGCGAAGCCGACCAGCCCGATGAGGAAGGTCTCCTTACGGCCGATCAGGTCGACCAGCCGCCCGCAGAACAGCAGCAGGCTGCCGAACGCGAGCAGGTACGCGGTCACCACCCACTGCCTGTCGGAGTTCGTGAACCCCAGGTCCTCCTGCGCGGAGGGCAGCGCGAGGTTCATCACCGTTCCGTCGAGGACGACCATGAGCTGCGCGACGCAGATGACGGCGAGGATGAGCCAGCGCCGGGGGTTCCTCCCCTCGGTTCCGGCTGCCTCGGTAGCGGAGGCTGCGCTCTGTGCTGCCACGATCTTCTCCTTTTCGTTTCGGACCGACGTGAGGTGTCCCGTCCCTCGTACGACAGGTGGGGCGAGCGGAATGTGACATGGCCCCGGGCGGTCCGGCCGGATCGCGGCGCCCGGGCGGCTCCAGGGCCACCGCCCGGCCGGCCGCCCGCTGGCCGTCGGCGCCGGTACGGGCCACGGCGACCGGGACCGGGACCGGGACCAGCCCGGGACCGGAACCGGGACCGGGACCGGGACCAACCGGGACCGGCAGGTCCGGTCGTGGCCCGCGCGTCCTGCGCGTCCTTCGCGACCCGCGCGTCCTGTGCGGTCGCACCGGCCGCTGCGCCGCGTGCGGGCCGTGCCGCCGAGCGGCGCACCTGCCCGAGGGCATCGCGCAGCGGCGGCGCGCCGGTGGGGGCGCCCGCACCGGGGCGGGTGGCGGCATGTGCGGGCCGGGGGAGCGGGGGCCTCACGGATCCCGCGGGCGGCCGCCTTCTCGTCTCCTCCCCGTCAGGTCCGTGCCGGTGGAGGAGCACCTCGCGCGCGGGCGGGGCGGTGTGCCCGCGGTCGTTTCCGACGCGCCCGCGC
Source organism: Streptomyces sp. 3330 (assembly GCF_031456635.1). Taxonomy (NCBI): domain Bacteria; kingdom Bacillati; phylum Actinomycetota; class Actinomycetes; order Kitasatosporales; family Streptomycetaceae; genus Streptomyces; species Streptomyces sp. 3330. The sequence continues at coordinate 4,854 of NZ_JAVDVA010000045.1, read as the reverse complement.
GGGGTTCCACCAGCAGGTGGCCGGCACCCCTTCTTCTTTCGGCTGTGCCGAACACGGGGTGCGGAGCAACAGCGTGGACCAGGGGCCTTGGCCGGGACTGTACGGGCGGTTGGCGCCCGCTTGACGGCGGACCGGGTGAGGTGATGTGCGCCACACCGCGCGGGGACGATGTCACATTTCCGGGTGCCGGGCGGGTCTCCCTTCGAATGCATCCGCACGGAGAGGTCCGAAGATGTCCTACCCCCCGCCGGGCCAGAAGACGGCCCTGTCCCGGGGCGGCCCGCAGGAGGCGGCATCGGATCCCGCGGCGGGCCGCGGCGAAGACGCGCACCGGCACGCCGGGGACGGCGACGGGTGCGGGCGGCCTCCCCGGACCGCGGCCCCCCTCGGACACCCCGCGCCGGCAACCCGCCCGCGCGCCCACCGCGTCCACGAGCACGGCGACGCCCGCGACCACGCCCACCCGCGGCGCCTTTGCCGTGAGCCCGCCCCGGCGAGCCGCCGGCCGGTGAACCCGCGGTGCGGGGCCGCCCTCGGCACCGCCGCCGAGGCCCGCAGCGCCGACGGCGCTGCGCCGGCAGGAATGTCCCAAGCCACCACCCGGGCGGCCACCGCCCCCGGCCCCGTCCCGGACGGCCGCCGGGTGCGCGGGCTCCGCGGCGATGCCGGCACCGGCCGACTCCCACACCACGAGTGATCACTCAGGAGTGACACATGCTTCGCACCATGGCTTCCCTGCCCAGCGGCAGGGTGGCGAAATGGGTCGTCCTCGCCCTCTGGGTGGCCCTGCTGATCCCCGCCCTCGCACTCGCCGGCAAGCTCGGCGACGTGCAGAAGAACGACAGTTCGGCCTGGCTGCCCGCGAACGCCGAGTCGACCAAGGTCGTCGAACGGTCCGAAAAGTTCCAGCGCTCCGACACCATGCCCGCGATCGTGATCTACGACCGGCCCGCAGGCGTCACCTCCGCCGACATGGACAAGGCCCGCGCGGACGCCGAAGCCTTCGCGAAGATCAAGAACGTCGCGGGCCGCCCGCAGGGACCGCTGAAGTCCCAGGACGGCATGGCCATCCAGACCGTCGTCCAGGTCCAGAAGGACAAGAGCGGCTGGAACGGCGTCAACGAAGTCGTCACCTCGATGATCGACGTCGGCAAGAAGGACGCCGGCGGCCTGGGATTCCATGTCACCGGACCGGCCGGCCACGCGTCCGACTCGATCGAGGCCTTCGGCGGCGGAGGCAGCCTCACGGCCATCACCGCACTGGTGGTGATCGTCATCCTGCTGCTCACCTACCGCAGCCCGGTGCTGCCGCTGGTGCCCCTGCTGACCGCGGGCGTCGCCCTGAGCGCCTCGGAAGCGGTGATCTACCTGCTGGCGAAGAACGCCGGACTCACCGTCAATTCCCAGACCAGCTTCATCCTGACCGTGCTGGTGTTCGGCGCCGCCACCGACTACGCGCTCCTGCTCACCTCGCGCTACCGCGAAGAACTGCGGCTGCACGAGGACCGGCACGAGGCGATGGCGGAGGCCCTGCGCCGCTGCAGCCCGGCGATCATCGCCAGCGCCGCCACCGTCGCGGTCAGCCTGACCCTGCTGATGCTGGCCACCCTGCGCTCCACCCAGGGACTCGGCCCGGCCTGCGCCATCGGCATCGCCGTCGGACTGCTCGCCATGATCACCCTGATGCCGGCCCTCCTGGTCATCTTCGGCCGCTGGATCTTCTGGCCCGTCAAACCCGCCTACGGAGCGGCCGAGACCGCCCGGGAAGGCATCTGGACCCGGGTCGGCACCGCCATCTCCGGCCGGCCGCGGACGGTGTGGATCGGCACCGCGGTCGTCCTGGGCGCCATGGCCGTCGCCATGGTCGGGCTCAAGGCCGACGGACTGTCCACCACCGACCAGTTCACCGACAAACCGCAGATGGCCGTCGGCCAGGAGATCCAGGCCGAACACTTCCCGGCCGGTTCGGGCGACCCCCTCTACGTCGTCACCAAGGCCGACTCGGCGGAGCGGGTACGCACGGCGCTGGCCGACGTCCCCGGCATCGCCGACGTCGCCCCCGCGGTGGTCAAGGGCGACGACGCCCTGCTGGCCGGAGAACTCCAGGACGCCCCCAGCAGCTCGGCCGCCCTGGACACCGTCCAGCGCGCCAGGACCGCCGTCCACGGGATCGAGACGGCCGACGCCCAGGTCGGCGGCAACGCGGCGATCACCCTCGACACACGGGACGCTGCCACCCGCGACTCCAAGGTGATCATCCCCATCGTGCTCCTCGTGGTCTTCCTCATCCTCACCCTGCTGCTGCGGGCGGTCGTCGCCCCGCTGCTGCTCATGGCGACGGTGGTGCTGTCCTTCGCCGCGGCCCTGGGCGTGAGCAGCCTGATGTTCAACCACGTGTTCGGCTTCGCCGGGGCGGACGCCTCCTTCCCGCTCCTGTCGTTCGTGTTCCTGGTCGCCCTCGGCGTCGACTACAACATCTTCCTGGTCACCCGGGTCCGCGAGATCACCGAGGAACACGGCACCCGGCGCGGCGCACTGGAGGGCCTGTCCGCGACGGGCGGGGTCATCACCTCGGCGGGCCTGGTGCTGGCCGGCACCTTCGCGGCGATGGCCTCGCTGCCGCTGCTGTTCGCCGCCGAACTCGGCTTCACGGTGGCCTTCGGCGTGCTGCTGGACACCCTGATCGTCCGCTCGGTGCTGGTCACCGCGCTGACCCTGGACGTGGGCCGGTGGATGTGGTGGCCCAGCAAGCTCTTCGCGCGCCACGACGGCACCCCCGCCGCCCCGGCCGGCAGGCCCGACCGCGAACCCGCCCTCGAAGGCAGCTGACGCCCCGCGGCCACGCCCCGCGCACCCGGCCTCCCGGCACCCGCCGGGCGGCCGGGTGCCGGAACGCGGCCCGGGCGCGGCCACACCCCGGCCCTCAGCCCAGCCCCGGCGCCTGGCGCAGGATCTCACTCTCGAGATGCCGGAGCGAGGGACTCGGATCGATCCCCAGCTCCCGCGCCATCCGCTGGTGATGGCTGCGCAGCACCGCCAGCGCGTCGGCCTGCCGCCCGGCCCGGTACAACGCCAGACCCAGCAGCTCACAACCGTATTCACGCAGCGGATGGGCGCGGGTGAAGGCCGCCAGTTCGGACACGGCGACCTCGTGCGCGCCCACCGCGATCAGCGCCGCACAGCGTCCCTCGGTGGCCGACAGCCGCAGCTCCTCCAGCCGCACCCGCTCCGGAGCCACCTGCGCGGTGTCGGCCACCTCCGCGTAGGCCTGCCCGCGCCACAACGCCAGCCCCGCCTCGAACGCGTCCAGCGCCCGCCGCAGATCGCCCCGGTCCAGCGCCTGCCACCCGGCCGTGGCCCGCTCGCCGAAGCGGCGGGCGTCGACCTGCACGGCGCGGCTGTCCAGCAGATAGCCCCGGCCCCGCGTGCGCAGCACCGTCGCCGGCCTGCGCGGCGCGCGCTCCGGCTCCAGCACCCTGCGCAGATTGGCCACATACGCGTGCAGCGACGTCATCGCCGACGGCGGCGGCTGCCCCTCCCACAGCTCCTCCAGCATCACGTCCACCGACACCGGCCGGCCCACCTGGCTGACCAGCAGCGCGAGCGCGGCACGCTGCTTCGGCGCTCCCAGATCCACCGCCCGGCCACCGACGGCCGCCTCCACCGGACCCAGCACCCGCAACTCCACCCCGGCCGCGGACACCTCCGGTGACTCCCGCGGCCGCGCCGGCGCCCTTCCCGCCGAGGGCGACGGCGCACCCCGGGAAACGGCGTCGGCGTCGCCCTCCGCACCGTCACCGCGGCCCCTGCTCTCGCGGCCGGCGCGGGGCAGGGGGAGGGGGAAGTCGAGGTCGAGCGCCTTGGCGAAGTACCTCGTCAACGTCTCGTTCACCCGCCGCAGTTCGCGCACCTCGCGCTCCAGCTCGGCGATGCGGCGCGTCTCGCCGCCGCCCGCAGGCCGTTGCCCGGGAATGACGTACACACCGCCCCGGCGGCCCGCCGGGGACCCGAACCCTGCTGCGCGGGAGTCGACTTCGTCGTTCGTGGTCTCTGGGCCTTTCAGCATTCTCACTCCTCTGATCACGCGGCCGGCCAAGCCGGCGCCAAGCCGGCGGCAAGCGGGGTGCGCCACATTGGGGAACCCGCACAGGCCGCACGGGCGGCACGGGACTCCCCGCACGCAAGGGAAGAAGCACGGGCACGCGACGCCGTGCGGACCGCCGGCGAGCGCCCCCGCAGCACGTCGACTCGCGGCACAGGCCTGACGACCGCCGCGAAAAGGGGTTCCGGGAAGCGACCGGAGCCGACGGCGCTCGCGCGCGGCCGTGACAGGCCGGGCACGTCGGGGTGTGCGCCGCCGACGCGCGCGACGGTGTTCGCGCGCGGCCCGGGACCGGTGCGAGCGTCCGGAGGCTGGAGCGGGCCCGCGCTCCTCGGGGGGTCAGCAACGCCTACGGCTCCCGCCGTGGACACGGCTCCAGCTGTTCGGCGGCCGCCGTCTCGCGGCGCAGTCCCTCACCCGGCGGGCGGCGCGATTTCGGGCAGGGAAGGCGTGCCCAGAGTGTGACACGGCGCTCAGCATCGCGCCAAGAGCCCTCGGAACGTGACCTGCCCCACGCCGGCCGGCTCTCCCGAAAGGGCTCCCGCTCCGCACCGCGCACCCCGCCGCCCGGCCGGCCGCAGCCCGCCGACCACCCGCCCGCACAAACGCAACTTCCTTCGTTCGAGGGCAGGTTGAGGCAGTGACACGGTATCCGGGGCGATGCCTGGTTGCGGCGGCGCCCGGTGGGCGCCCCGGTCCGTTTCCCCGCACGTGTGCTCCGGACGTCATGAGGTCCGCTGGGTGGCCCGGAT
>NZ_JAVDVA010000044.1:0-42301 GCF_031456635.1 Streptomyces sp. 3330 | reverse complement strand
GCGCTACGACAAACGGGCCTACACCTACCTCGGCACAGTCACCCTCGCAGCACTCATCATCTGGCTCCGCACATGATCCGAGAAACAGCGCCTAGGCGGCGGGCAGGGACACGCGTGCCCAGACGGATTTCCCCCGGGCTTGGGCGTCCGTGGTCCAGCCCCAGGTGTTGCTGAGGGCGTTCACGATGGGCAGTCCCCGGTGGCGCTCGGCCATCGGCGGAGGTGCCGTGAGCCGGGGTCGGAGGTGGCTGGGGTCGCGTACAACGCACAGGAGAGTGCGAGGCCGCAGGGCAAAGGCCAGCCACACTCCGGCTTGCGGATCGTTGTCCTTTGCCGTGTCGGGCCGGCCGTGGCGGACGGCGTTGGCGACAAGTTCAGAAGCGATCTGGACTGCGTCGTCGCAGATGCTGTTCAGATTCCAGCGGCGCACGGTCTGCCGGGTGAACTGGCGAGCGATGTAGCAGCAGTGGGGGGAAGCCACGGGGATCCGGCGGGCGGCAAAGGGAGTGCTGCCCAGACCTGAGCGGACGGCGAGGTTGGGGGTAGAGGCCAAGGGTTCGCCGAGGAAGAGCATCTGCTGTCTTCGTTCGCTGTGTGCGGCAGACGTGGACCGTGGCTGGAATGTGTCCTCGTGTCGTGGCGTCATCGTCCGTCCCCCGGAACTGGTGCCGCGCTGTAAGCACGACGTGCCGTCTTGACCGTCACTATTCCGGGCCGCTCCTCGTTCCTGCAAGCGCGTCTCTGCAATTGCAGAGCTCGAATATTCGCACAGACGGTCGGATCTGCTGTCGGCCCTGAAGGGCTCGGCTGGCTGGATCCGGGTGTGATTTTGAGGGCATGGTGAGGTATGCAGCGGGTGGAAAACGGCGTGAGCGCAGGCGAGGTGCAGGAGGTGCGCTGGTACAAGAGCCGTGACAGCGGGGGGAACGGCAACTGCGTGGAGCTCGCCCGTCTTTCCGGCGGAGATGTGGCGGTGCGCAATTCCAGGTTTCCTGAGGGGCCAGTTCTCGTCTACGCGCGCGAGGAGGTCGCTGCCTTCCTCGGGGGAGTAAAGGACGGCGAGTTCGACTTCGCGCTCTCGTGACGGAGAGTGCATTCGTGGCCATTTGCTGACTCGGTTGGGTTCTGGCTGCCATACTTGGGCCCTCAATAGCCTCATAGGAGTGCCCGTATGGCAGCCAGCCGGAAGGCGCCGTCGATCCTCGGATTTCCGCACCGCCCGGAGTTGGGCCCCGCAGCACATCGCAAGGCGGTTGCCGGACACCTGCGACGCTGCCGCGAGCACGCGGGCATTGCGCCGCCGAAGGCTGCCCGGTTCATCAACATCTCCGCAGCGACGCTCAGCCGCATGGAGAACGGCAAGGCAGTCTTCAAAGCCACCGAGGTCGAGCGGCTTTTCGATGCCTACGGGGTGAGGGATCCGCTCGAGCGCGCCAGGATCGACGAGCTGGTTCAGGAGGCGGCCAAACCGGAGGCGTGGCAGCCGTACGCCAATGCAGTACCGACACTCCTGCGGCCGCTGCTCGCCATGGAACCAGCCGCCCGCCGCATCATCTCCTATGAACCTCAGCTGGTGCCCGGCTGGCTGCAGACCGAGGAATACGCCGAGATCGTGATCCGGGCGGCCCACCCGACCAAGCCGGCCAGAGAGATCGAGGAACGCGTGGCTGTGCGGGTGCGGCGCATTGAGATGTTGCGCCGTGCCGAGACACCGCCTGTCCTCCTGGCGGTAATGGACTCTGAGGTCTTCCGTCGCCAGGTCGGCACACCCGGGGTGATGTACCGGCAGATCCAGCACCTGCTGGCTCTGCTGGAGGAGCTGCCCTACCAGCTCCATCTCCAGATCGCCCCGCTGACAGTGGGCGCGGCCGGGGCCATCGGCCACCCGGTTGTACACCTGCGCTTTTTCACCCCGGAGTATCTGCCCGACATGGTGTACCTCGAGCAGTACGAAGGAGCTGTCTACCAGGAGAAGCCTGCGGAATCCGAGCGTTACCAGGCCATCCTGAACAACCTTTGCGGAGTGGCCAATCCGGTTGAGCAGACACCGGCACTGCTGGAACAGGCACTGGCATCCTGGCGGTGACACCACACGCCGGCAACGCCGCTGCGCGGGTTCAGCGTCTGACGAAGCCGACCCCGCCGTACTCCTCCCACTCCCAACTTCGCTGAGCGGGGGCGTCAATTCGGCCAGGCCGCCACGTGGAGACCTCCACCAGCCCCGGTTCGATCACATCCAGAGGTGCACAGAAGTCCGCCACGTCTGCCCTTTTCCGCACCCGCCCCCAGTGGCCTTGTGTCTGCTCGTCCATGAAACAGCTCACTGTGTCACGGACCTCGGCGGAATCGCTGACGAGTTGGCACACGACCATCACGCTGCCGGCCGGCAGCCGCTGTGCGACCCGGGCCACCAGGTCTGCCGGCCGGTCGCGATCCGGGATGCAGTGCAGCACCGAAACGAACAACGCTGCCACCGGCTCGCTCAGGTCGATGAGCCGGTGCACCGGCTCACTGGCGAAGATCTCCGCGGTCTCCCTCATATCCGCCTGAAGCACGGCCGTGTTCTCGTTGTTTGCCAGCAGCACGCCGCCGATGGTGCGGACGATGGGATCGCTGTCGATGTACACCACCCTGCTGGAGGGGTTCACCCGCTGTGCGATCTCGTGGACGTTGTCCTGGGTCGGCAGCCCCGATCCGTGGTCGATGAACTGTCGGATGCCATGCTCAGCGGCGATCACATGTACCACGCGGCGCAGGAACTCCCGGTTGTTCAAAGCGAGTTCCCGCATGCTGGGCACGTGCTCGAGGAGCTCCTCGCAGGCCGCTCGATCTGCGGGGTAGTTGTCCTGCCCGCCCAAGAGGCTGTCGTACATGCGGGCCACACTCGGAATCGTGACATCCACCCCGTACGGCAAGCTCACGCGCGTTCCCCTTCTGCCCGCACGCCACGGCAGCGTGTTCCCTCATTCACGGAGTGTAGAGAAATAACGCAGCGGTATGCCGGTCAACAGCCGCATCTCACCTCTCAGGGAAGCGCGGCAGCAGACTGTGGAGGTCTCCTGGACGTATTCCGAGTACCTCGGCGATGCGGTCACGGCTTAGATGCATGCGCTTGTCCAGGACGTACGCGTCACGCCGCAGCATCTGCACGACATGGTCGGCGGAGACGTCCGCCGGACCGTACCCCAGTGCACGGTCGACGTGGTCGTGCAGGATGCGCCAGGCAGCCGCGGCAGGGCGGGCGTCGCCCAGGATGGCCGTCCAGGACATCGCCAGCTCGGTGAACGCGGCGGTGACGGCCGCCTCGGCTGCCCCGGGCCGGCCGATCCGTAATGCGGCGTACAGCAGGTACGGCTCGTAGTGACGTTCACGGAAGGCGGTATAGGCCGTCAGAGCGCTGCGAGGGACCCGGTGATCCCGGTGCAGGAAACGGTCTCGCTGCCCTGTGCTGACGGACTCCGGGGCTGACACCCCGGACCGGGCGGCAGGGCGGTGCCCGCTCACTGCTCCTCTTCCGGCACGGCAATGTGCGCCGTCCCCTCCGGCGAGCGCGGGTCGTCGCACATCAGGAAGGTGTAGTGCACTGCCTCCCACAGCGGCTTGAAATCCTGAGGACGTCCTCCGAGCGCACAGACGAAAGCAGCCATGACCTCCCACTCCGGAACGTCAATGCCCGCCAGGACACGGCGCGCCATGAGCGCGCTCACTGCGTTCGAACTCAGACGCTCGATCCGTTCCGGCGAAGGCGACTTGGCCGCCAGATAAAGGCCGCGTACCGCAGCGTGCAACTGCGCGATGGCCGCCGCAACAGGCTGCCGCCCTTGCGCAGTCAGCCCGTGCGCCGACTCGAACAGCACGCGCAGGTCGGCCGGGTCGGCACCGAAGAGACTCGCCAGCGCACACGTCAGGTCCCAGGTGGGAAGGCGGTCTCCCGACAGGACACGCGAAATGAACGACGGCGAGAGCATCGTGGACTCTGCCACTTCACGGATCGTCTGACCGCTGGCCACCTGCAACTGGGTCAGGGCCGAAGCCAGCTGGGCGACAGGGGCCTCGGCACCGTGATCACCAGCCGTGTCCTCCAGACCATCAGCGAGACGGACCGGCTGAGAGCCACGCCACCGGGCGGGAGCAGCCCCTTTCTCGTTGGCGTGGAGGTCCATCATCCTGGCCACCCGCTCAGGCCCCCACCGAGCCCGCGCCGTCTCCGCAGCGACATGCGCAGCCCTGGCCACCGACTCCCATTTCTCACCCCGATGACGGGCATCCTGCACCGCAGCTGCGGTATAGATATCCAGCTCCCGCCGGATCGCCTCGGCCCTCTCCAGCAAGGTGCCGAGCTCCTCCTGCCGCATCTCGCTGTCCAGCAACTGCTGTGCCAACCTACGCACCTCGGCCGCCACCGAAGCGCCCAACGGCCCCTGCTGGGCCGCGGCCGGGGCTTTGCGCGCCTGCCTATCGCGCTGGGACCGGCGGCGGCAGGCAGGGCTGCAGTAATGCCGGGGCCGGCCGGCCCCGGGCTTTTGGACCATAGGGCCCGCACACACCGGACACTGCTGCCGCTGTGACGGATCAGTCGTCACGTTCGTATCCTTCTCCTGTATCCCGCTGAGGCGGGCAGCGCCCGCCTCAGCCTGTGAACCCGAAGCCGGGTGGCTGGTGCCGACCTCAGCAGGCCAGCCACCCGGCGAGTCGGGTCAGTCCACTCGTGCCCAGAGGAATTCGACCCGCGACGTCCGTGATGCGGCCGCACCGACGGCAGCGAACGCCACGCACGTGGCAGCGGGCCACTGGCCCGGCAGAACAAGGGACAGAGCCACCACTACGGCAGGGGCCAGGCCGACCGTGACAGCGAAGGCACGCAAGCGTGCGTAATTCCGGACGGTATTGCTACCGTCCACACGCGTCCCGGACACCACGGTGCCCGGGACGACATTGGGGTCAGTCATCTTTCACCTCTGAATTGACGGCTGGTCAAAATGCTGAGAGGTCCTGGTCTGTTGGCACCACCCTTGGGCCAGGGCCTCTATCTCGGCGTGACACTAGCGCGCCCTGGGATCGCACGGCCAACAGAGTGAGGCATTAACCCGAAACCCAGCCGTATCGATGTGCGAAACAGCTTCGGCAATCAATAAATTCGTTCAAATGCGTCTGTCGTGCACCGAAAGGCGGCCGCATGTGATCGGAATTGATCAATTTCGCCTGCAAGCTTTCTGATACACCGTCTACGGGCGCGTGAAAAATCAGATGGAGCGCACTCCGGCGCGCCCGCGGGCGCACAGGCCACCGCTCCGCTGAGCATCACAGCCCCGGTGCTTTCGCGGGGCGCAAGATAGGGGCTTCTCCGGGGGCTGTGATCCGCAGCAGCTGGCCGCGCCCGTTTGGCCTGACGACGCGACCGACCCACAGGAGCGTGGCGGGCTCCTGTGGAGCAGCTCATGCCCCCGGCCGTGACGGCGGGCCCAGAAGCGTCTGGCATTCAGAGGGCGTCAACCGGCCCCTCGGGCGGCGCATTGCCGATGCAATTGAGCGCTCGGCCTCTGTGGCTGCTCCATGACCGGGCCGCGCACATGGTCAACTGCCAGGGCTCCTGGATCCGACCCGTGGCGGTCCGGCCTGCCGGAGTCCCGCTGCACCAGCTCGCGAACCCTGGGCCGGCGGAGGATGACGCATCCGCCTCCGCCGCTGCTCTGTCGTGTACGCCCCCTTCCGGCGGGTGGCGCGCTCCGCAGGTGCAGGGCGCTCTTTGACGACCTTTCCATCCGCACTCTAGAATCAGTGCCGAATCAGATATCGAAGTATGCATGCATGTTGAAGGTGGTGCACATGCTGTTGACAACCGGCCAGGCAGCCGAAGAGCTCGGCTGCGCCATCACGACGTTCCGGCGCCTCGTGCACGCCGGATTGCTGCCCGGGCTCTCCCGTCGCGGAGTGCGCGTCATGATTCCCCTGCACACGGTGCAGGCCCTCAGCGCACGCCACCACGCCCCCCTGCATCAACTGAGCACCCACGAAATCGCCGTCCTGCGTGTCGATACCGCACAGCCCGCCGACGACACTGACCGTGACTGGATCGGCTTCTCCGCCACCCTCACTCCCGACGGCCTCCTGAGAGCGCTGCGCGGCTGGTGGCGGTGCAATGCGGCGAGCGTCGCAGCCGGGGAAGTGCTACCGGTCACCCTGTCCGGCTATGTGGTGGCGGTCCTGACCGGCCTCGAACGCTGGGAGAAAAACGCCGAAGGCCGCCATGCCTTCCCCGACGCCCGCCTGGCCGGCTACGTCACCGACCTGGCCGCCCCGCACACAGTGATCACCTCCAGCATTGATACCGACCGCCGACTTGCTGAACTGCTGCTAGGCACCCGGCTCACTTCCCACTCGGGCGGGGCCATCGCCTACGTCTCCACGCCCACTACCGACTGAACCCCGGCCCGGACAAGGAAGCCCCCCGATGGACGCACAGAGCTACAACACAGCGCTCACCGAGCTGCGCACCATGCGGGACGAGATCAAGAAGGCGCGGACGCAACTGGCAAAACTGGAAACTGACCGGAACAAGAAGATCGTCCAGCTGGCCTCCTACGAGAAAGCAAAAGCGGAGCGGATCGCCCCTGCGGCCGGCCTGGGCGTCGCCGACGTCGTCGCCATCGCCCCCGCCCTGGCACCCGACAGCCTCGCCGAAAGCGACATCCCGCAGCCGCTGTCCCCCGAACCGCCCACAGCTCGCGCCGCTGACGAACCGGCACCGCACTCGCCGCAGCAGGGAGCAACCGCCCCCGCGATGACCACCACTGCCGGACCCTCCGCTGCGCCACCCCTCCCGGCCCGGACCACAGCCCCCGACCCGCCCGCAGTAGGCGAGACCCCCCGGAAACTGCCCACCATCCCCGCGAGCAACAGCGGTGACGCCTGGTTCACCCACACCTCAGGCCTGGCTTCCACCCGACCCAACTTCACCCAGCAGGCCCGCTCCACCGTCTTCCTCGACACCGACACAGGCGTCCTCGTCCACCGCAACCAGACCCACCGCCTCGACCTCGCCGGCCGCTCGGCCGCCGACATCCTCACTGCCGTCTTCCACACAGTCCCCGACGGCGTGGAACGCATCTACATCACGGCCGGGGACCCCTGGCACCGCGACGCTGACCGCCACCCCTACCTCCGTGACGCGGTCGCCGCCTGGCTGAACGCGCCCGCATTGGACTGGCGTACCGACACCGGCCGTGGACGCGACCGGATGGCTGGGCATTTCGTCCACGCCCGCAACCCTGTCGGCCGCTACCAGCGCGACAACAGCGACAGCCACGTGGAGATCCGCTCGGTGGGGGAGTGGTTCGACCTCGACGGCGACGACCCGGCCACCGTCCGCGACGCGTTCGTGCTGCTGTGGCAGGCCCTGCGCCGCCACTGGAGCGATGCCGTCCTGATGGGCTCGCCCTCCCAGACCGGCCGTGATCTGTGGACCCGCACCATTCCCGCCCGCGGCCAGCACGCCGACGGCTTCCCCGTCCTCTCGGAAGAACTGCGCAGCCTGCTGCACGCCACCGCGGGCCAGGGCCGCAACGAACTCCTCACCCCGCCCCGCGTCCCCGAACAGCTGCCTCAACTCCTCGAGTACGACCGCACCTTCGCCTACGCCAAACACACCTGGAAACCCCCGGTCGGAACCCCCCGCCGCATCACCGCCGCGACCTTCGCAGCCTGGTCGCAGAAAGAGCAGATGCGGGTCCTGTACGGCTGCGGGCACTGGCAGGTACGCGTGACAGTCCCCGCCACCTGGGAGCACGTCGGACTCCTGCCCGCCCCCGCCCCGGGCGACCGCGCCTGGCACTACCCCGCCGAACCCGGCACCACCTTCACCACCTGGGCCGGAGGCCCCGAAATCCACACCGCCCTGTCCAACCCCATCCAGCCGTGGAAGATCGAGATTCTCGACGGCATCCTCTGGGACGACGGCAAACCCCTCGACGACTGGGCCAAAAAACTCAAAGAGACCTGGACCAACCTCACCGCTCAGGCCCACTTTCAGGGCGATCCCCACCAGGCCCGCGCCGCCCACCTCGCCTCCCGCGCCGTGCGCTCCATCCTGTTGTACGGCATCGGCTCCTTCGCCCAGCGCCCCCGCATGGTCACCGGAACCACCCCCCGCAACCTCGAGCGCGACGTCCCACCGGACGCCGAAATCATCGGCTTCGACGACGAACTCATCACCTGGCAGAAACCCACCGGCTTCACCCGCGACCCCAACGCCCACCCTGAATGGGCCGCAGCGATCTGGTCCGGCGCCCGCGCCGCCCTCCTCACCCAGCGCCACCGCGACGACGACACCTACGCCGGAGCCCTGCACACCCCGCCCGGCAGCGTCATCGCCTTCCGCACCGACGCCCTCTACCTCACCCAGCCCCAGAACTGGCCCTACCACCATCAGCCCGGCGACTACCTCCTCAAAGGCCACCTCACCGGACCCCTGGCCGCCCCCACCACCGAAGAGGAACTCCTCACCGCACGCAACGCCGGACGCGCCGCCCTCACCACCGCACGGGAGACGTGATGCCACCCCGCCCCCGCCGCAACCGGCCGCCACACAAGGCCGAGTTGAACGAAGCGGCCCGCCTCGCCGACCGGCTCCAGGCCGCCGGCTACACCAAACGCGACATCGCCCGCATCATCAACCGCGACCCGTCGCTGGTCTCGCAGTTCTACACCAAGAACAAAGGCGCGGCCTTCGTCGCCGCCTTGCGCGACGTACTCACCGCCGTCGAAGCCGGCGGCATCACCGACCTGCCCGAACTGACCGAGATCGCCGCACGGCACATCACCCGCCGCACCACCACCTCCGGCGCCCGGGCCCGGGTCCGCACCAAGGCCGTCCTGATCACCCCCACCGGCTCCGGAACGGGCCGCGTCGGTGCCCAGGCCATCGCCTCCGGCTCCGCCCGCCTGCGCCCCCTCATCGCCGAAGCCGCCCGCCAGGGCCTGCGCCTGGCCTTCACCGTCCGCCTGGCCAAGACCGCATACCTGCGCCCCTCTGGCAGCCGCACCGACTCACCCGGCATTCGCCGCGACGTCATCCAACGCGCCGACCACACCGAAGAACACTCCTACGGCTCCGCCCAGACCGGCGGCTTCGACGCCGCCGACATCGCCCGCCGCGTCAACGCCGCCGCCGGAGACGTCACTGCAGCCATGCATCAATGGCTGGTCGAAACCGGACGCATCCACCCCGACGCCCACATCCTCCACCTCGAAATCCGCACCTGGTGCCCGCGCTGACCGGCCCACCACAACACACCAGGGCCTCCCCGGCACACCGACGTGCAGACGTGGCAACGATGGACAGCGGTAGGTTGAACACCATGGTGCTGTCGTCTGGGGAGCGCGTGAGGGCCGCGATTGCCGCGCTCATGCAGTTGACGGGGGAGACGCAAGCCCACCTCGCTGTGGCCCTGGGAGTCAGCCAGGCACAGGTCAGCCGCCGCCAGTCCGGCGCTGCGGCGTGGCCCCTGGATGACTGCGACCTCGCGGCGGCCTACTACGCCATCGACGTACTCGATCTCCGGGCCGGCCCCACCCGCGCGTGCGAAAGCATGCCGCCGACGCGTCGACCCATCCCGCAGCCCCAGTAGCCACCGACTGCGTAATCCGTACCGACGAACATGGCGGCACGCTGCTGGACTTTGCGGCCAGCCTCGGCATGCCCGCCGTCCCCGCAGGCCAGCAGAGACTCCATGGCCGTGGTGAGTCGGAACGCGGCTTCGCTCAGGTGTAGGTGTGGCACTGTGGATGTGCCGCCGGAGTTGTCGAACGTATGGCACTTGGCGAAGAGGAAGTGATCGGCGGCTCGCGCGAGTTGGTCTTGGCGCCGTGCACCGAGCCCGGCGGCGCGGGGCAGGAAGGCGCTGCAGAACGCGGCAACGTCCGCCTCGTGCCAGCGGTTAGATCCTCTCTCTGAGGCCCGAAGAGTTGATCGCGCACCGCGCGACCAGTCCAGCTCCCCGCGTGCGCCGAGTTCGGGCAGCGCTAAACGGTGCAGCTCGGCCCATAGGCGGGTCGGCAATTAACTCGGCGAAGCACCGATGCGCGGTCGAAGCCGAAGTGTCGAAGGTTGGCGGCAGTTGCTGCCATGTGTAGTCCGTCGTGGTGTCAATCCAAGCCTGAGGTGCGCCCGCGGCGCACCTGCCGGCGGTAGTACGTGATTGCGCACATGCCGACCACGATCAAACCGGCAGCACGGGCCGCTTCGATCGCAAGGTCACTGCCAACCGGGGCGCCGCTTTCCACGACCGTTCGGGCCGCGCTGAGGGCGTGGTACCCCGGGACCCAGTGCGCAGCAACCGTCAGCCATGTCGGATAGGCGGACGGAGGAACGAAGAGGCCCAACGCCAGCGAAAGGAACCACATGGCGAGGTTGATGACGGTGAAGATGTCGCGCACGTAGAGAGCAAAGACACCAAGAAGCATGCCGAGGGCAGCGCTGGAGAGGGCCCCGCACAGCAGGCATCCCAACAGAACAGGCAGCACGTCGTCCGGCAGTCGCACATCGAGGAGCAGCATGCCGACGGGGAGGGTGACGCCCCCAGCGAGCGCCCCGAACAGGGCGTAGGGCAGGGGGCGGAGGAAGAGGGGCCCTAAAGCGTTTGGGCTGATGAGGAGAGCGTGCAGGGTGCCGTAGTAGCGCTCACTCGTCACGGACATCACTCCGCCCGAGAGAGCAGGCAGGCATGCGGCAAGCATGACGCCGCCGGTCAGGTAGAAGGCTCCGTCCTCGACGCTCATGTAGTGACCGAAGAGGCCATAGAACAGAAGATCGAATACGGGTGCAAAGACGAATGCCAGGAGGAAGTCGCTTGGTCTCGACCAGTTGAAAAGAGCTCGGAAGGACAGGTAGTTGGACACCACCACGTGTCGAACTACGGGAGCTGCGTCTAGCGAGGGTTTGCTCGGCATGGTGCGGCTTTCGTGGCTCACCACAGGTGCATACCCCCTCGGGATCGAGACGATTGAGCCGCAGCGTTGACGGCGGCCCATCCGATTGCCCCGTAGAGAAGGCTAAGGCCGAGGCAGGCTGCGATGGCGCGCGCATCCCAAACGCTCCGCGTGGCCGCCCGCAATGCCTCCGCTCCGAAGGTCATGGGCAGAAGCCTGCTGATTGCTTGCACAGGGTCGGGGAGAGTGGAGACGGGAATCAGGACACCCGAGAGCAGCCACAAAGGAGCTACGACGGCTTCAGCCACACTCTCGGCTTTCCGTACCCGGACAAACACGGCAGCGACCATGAAGCCCACTGCGCTCATGGCGAGAAGAGTGAGTGTGGCGGCCACTGTCAGAGCAGGCAGAGCGGTAGCATTGATCCGTGCGTCAAATAGAATATATCCCCAGGCGAGAGTGCCGAGCATGGCCTCGAACCCAAACAGGGCGACAGCGAGGGTCATCGTTGCAATCGCCGAGGGGAAGCGTCCAGGCGCTGCCAACAGGAGTTCGAGTATCCCAAGGCGCCGCTGTTCCTTGATCAGGCCACCCGCTCCGTACATGACTGTGGTCCACATGCCCATGAGGCCTGCCCCCAGCGTAATTTCCAGAGGGGTGATCCGGCCCGACCCGGATTCCGCGATCAGATGCGCCACGGTCGCGTAGAAGAGGGGCAGCAGGAAGGTGAGAGTGATCTCAATCCGTGATCGCGAAAGGTATAGCAGGTAGAAGCGGACGTTGGAGGCGAAGTATCCCAAACCTGCACGGCGATCCGTCATGCGCTTTCCTTGTCGAGGGACTGACTCACCAGCGTGACGTACTTGTCTTCAAGAGTCGGCTCGCGGAGCTGAAGATCCAATAGCTGTACTCCGGTATCTGCTGCAGCGGCCTCGCCAACGACTCGGGACGCCTCGACTCCGGTCTGCGCCGCGAACCGAATGGTCACCAGTTCGCGCCCGCTGAGCGGCTCTAGATGGCAGTTGACGACGTCGGCGCGATCTTCAAGGGCCCGGCACAGGGCCTGGGCGCCCCCAGTGACCTCCGCCCGAACGACGGGGCCGGCATTCGCGAGCGCGCCGAGGTCCTTGCTGGTGCCCTCGGCGATGATGCGCCCGCCCGCGATGACGGCCAGACGGTCGCACAGATCTTCCGCCTCGAACATGTAGTGCGTGGTGAGAAGGATCGTCTTCCCGGAGTGCTTCAGCCGTCTCACAATGTCGCGCACATCGCGTGCGGCCAGCGGATCGAGACCGTTCGTCGGTTCATCCAGGTAGATGATGTCCGGATCGTGGAGGAGCCCGCGGGCTATATGCAGCCGCTGCTTCATTCCTCGGGAGAACGTCTCCACCCGATCGTTCTGACGGTCCGTTAGGCTCAGCATCTCGAGAAGTTCGTTGATGCGCCTGCGTTGCTGTCCCGGGGCAATGCGGTACAGGTTCGCAAAATATCGGAGGTTGTCACGGGCGCTGAGTCGATCGTAGAGTCCCTTGTCGCCTCCGAACACATAGCCGATCCGACTGCGGACCTGATCCGGGTTGCGCACCGAGTCGAGGCCGTTGAGGTAGACCTCCCCGCTCGTCGGAACCAGCAGGGTCGTCAGAATCTTGATCGTGGTCGTCTTACCGGCTCCGTTAGGTCCGAGAAGACCGAACAGCTCGCCCTTTGACACATCAAGGTTCACACCTCTGAGTGCCTCGAATTGCTGCACCCTGCGGTTCATCCGCCAGGCGGATCCTTTAACGACGTCGAAAGCGCGTCGGACATCGCGCATGACGATTGCGGACACTGCCTGCCCTACCTTCTTCAACCAGAATCGAGAGAATTACCGCGGAGCCACCGTGTGAAGTTGCCAAGCAGGTCCGGGTCGTCCCTCGCCAAGATCTTGATCCCCGTAGCGAGCAGCTCATGCGCGCTCCTGAGCAGAGAATCCTCATTCGCCCCGTCGCCAGCAGCCCTAGCCCAGCAGTCCATCACCTCGCTCAAAGGCGTGCCAGGCACACCCGCATGAGAGGTTGCTGCCTTCACGAGTAGATCATTGAGGCCCGACACCCTGCGCAGGTAGACGAAACTACTGAGAATGCCCAAGAAGGCTCCGGCCAGGTCACGTTGGTCTCCGAGGGCCAGGCGTCCTGCGATTCTCTGCGGACGGAACGGACCTTCGCCGGCGAGCGCACAAGCCAGCGTCGACCACGTCACGGCTGCGACAACCTGTTCCGGGGTGTCACAGCGGGCGGCTGGCTGCGCGACGTGTCCTGTTGGGTTGACTACGATGGTGACGCGTGAACGCCCCCACATAGCCGACCCGGGGGGCAGTGACAGCCGGATCTGGCCCAGTGCGTCCACCACATGGCAGCGGTCAGGAGTCAGCAGTTTGCGCGCGACGACGAGCGGGCCGTGTTGCTCCGTCTGGTAGCCGAAGAGGCGTGTGACGGCATGGGGCAAGTGGTTCAGCGCCTCGGCCACTGCCGTTTGACCAGGCCCCCAGTGATTCGTGCAGACCAGCTCGCCCACCGTGCGGTCGGCCAGCACCCGGGGAACCACGATGATGGATGGCCCGCGCACTGTAGCGGCAATGCGACAGGCATCGCCCGCGACCGGTGACCAGTCCCTGGCCATGAGGGCATATTGCAGCGCGTCGGCGGTTGACTCGCGCAGCCAGTCCCCAGCAACCTCGCGCAACCGTACGAGTTCGGGCAGGCCGTCTGCCACAGGATCGCTCATGCACTTTTGCAACGACTTCAGGGCGACGGCAACCTCGGACGCAAGAGGTTCAATCGGCAAGGTTCACCGCTTCCTCTGCAGTGGTGCGCAGGCTTCGGAGGGCGACGACCGCCCCCAGGGAGGGCGTTCGCCCGCGGATGGAAGCCTGTTCTGGCACAGGTGTTTCCGTCACTGCGAGATTGAGGTTCTCGGCCGCTGTCTCCATGACTTGCAGGAGGTGGCCCAGATCGAGGAACACTGTCGGGTAGGCGGTGCTCGCCCGGTACCGCCACTGCACTCGACGTACCGCGAGATGGACGGCTATCAGCACGTAGCCGGGTGCTACGGGGGCGATCGGAATGCCAGGAAGGCGCACTAGCGCGTGAGCCACGGGGTCGTACCCGAGCGTGACGGAGCTCCCGTCGCGCTGGGAGTTCATGATGACGGTGAGGTCGAACGGGTGTGCCGCACCGTGCGACGGAGGGACCCGGAGAGTGCGGGGCAAGGGGCCGAGGGCCGCTGGCCGTAGAACAGCATTGCTGTAGTAGAGGACGTTGCCTAATGCATAGTGCGGACGTTCAGGCGCATCGTGGACGGGATGCGGCAGAAGAGTCCGACGCAGCCCGAGCGGCCACTGGACGGAGACGGCAGGAGGAGCTTCTGCGGCAGCAAATTCCTCCATCTGCCGGAGATCGGTGACCTGTGTATCAGGATCCCTGTAGTCCGCAGGCAGAGCCAGGTTGGCCAGCCGCCAGTCCTGCAGGACCGGTGCCTCCGCGCGAGGGAGTGGGTGGGACGTGGTCGGCACCAGTAGTCCCGCGCGCCGGAACGAATCCACACAGCGGTCAGCTGCTGCTTCGGGCACGCCCGCAGCGATGGCAGCTGCCGCAGCCGCAGCCGTGTTGACGGAACCCAGTTCGACCAGTCCGCGCAAGAAGTCCCAGAGCGTCTCGTTGCTGATGCCCAGTTCCCGTATGGCGCCTTGGTAAGGGTCATCAAGAAACCAATTGCTTGCATGGTGCAGAAGGGAAGCGGTGGGCGAGACGGTCCATGCCTGAAGTGGGGCAGTGATGTCAGCCTCCCAGGAATGCAGGTGCCAGCCCGCTCGGGGTACGGGTGTCCGGGGTGAACCTTGGCAGTGCGGGACAGAGCACGCGCAGAACATGCAGGCCTAGTGCGTCAGTGAGTTCGTCGCCGCAGTCCACCGTGGCGACCGGACCGTCGACAACCTTGAGGATGGAATCCCTGGTACCCGCCTCCTCCGCGTGATCGATCGGTTCCTCCCTGCCGGGCTCCGTACAGTCAGAGCGGGCGGGGAACTGCGCGAGGAAGCGGATTCGGAAGTCCTCGTCCACTGGGGTGTGGCCGATTGGAGGCCCGAACACTATTTGTCCCTCTCGCGTTACCGCGGGCTGAGGAGCGATGTGCATTTGGAAGGCTTCTCGCCAAGCGGCGTTGACTGCGGCATCAGCGGTGAGTGCTGTTCCGCCGCCGAACGCGGCTGTGGGGCGTATCCCCCGCTCGGTGAAAATCACGCATCCCGCCACGTGCCAGTCGCCGTGACGCAGATGCCAGACCTCGCACGCACTGTCTGGCAGAGCCAGGGACGACCCTCGCATCAGGTCAGAAGCCATGCGGGAGTGGATGGAACAGCGGGTACTGTCCGGCTGTGTCCACCATCTGTGTAGTACCGAACGTTCCAGCCATTCACGCAATCCGTGCAGAATCGCACGCTCCTTGGATGTGTGTGCGGACATGCCCGTCGTGTCCGTAGTGACGGGTGGTGTGCCTCGCCACTGGGAGGCAAGGACGGCCTCCTGGAGCGGCAGCCAGGTGGGCTCGCCGTCCAACCCGTGCGCCTGGGTCCACCACATGGGAGCTTCTTCGGCGACGGCCTCAGACATGGCAAGGCCCGGGGGCTGCACCGCGAAGATGAGTTGCTCCCGCGGCCGCCTGAACGAGCAGCGCCGTTCGAATGCTTCGATCCAGCCCAGGGTAAGAGCCTGCTCTGCAGTGGCGGCCATGCCACCGCCGACAACAGCGGGAAACCCACGCGTCCCGCGAGGAACCGTCACGAGCACGTCCGACGACCACACCCCGGCACTCGCATCCTCCACCACCTGCTGCAGAAGCAGGGGTCCGAAAGGAGCGTGAACGCCCAGCCCATCGGGCTTGGAATCGAGGGCCTGCCACCGCTCGTCTCCATACGGATGCTCCCAGCAGTCGGGATGCACCACGAAAGCCTGCGACACACCGGTGCTTGTGGCGACGAACGGGTGTGCCTCTGCCGCCCATAGAGCTCCACAGGAGCGGCAATCGGTCGAGGGAAGCGAAAGTTTGGGAAGGTCAGGTCGGTGCGTCACGCGAGAGCCATCGCGTAGAGCGGAAGATGGAGCGCATCCGGCAAGGTGAACAGATGCCGCGCCACATCGTCGAAAAAGCCTCCGAGAGGACAGTGGGCGACGCCCCGGGTGTCGAAGGCCAGCGCCAAGTTCTGGGCCAGGTGACCGGCTTCGAGCAGTGCGTACCGGTAGCCCCGCTCCCCGTAGCGCGCGCCGACTCCGTTCATGTCGGCAGCGAGAAGCAGAACCGCCTGCACGGTGTCTGCGCGGAGCACGGTTGTGCGGAGGAGCTCCGAGAGGTCCGGCAAGACCGGATTCTCGGCGTCCTTAGCGTGGAGGGAAAGTAGGGATCGTACTGACGGGTCGAAACGGTACGCCCCGGGGCCTGCTCCCTCTATGTCGCTCACGTAGCAGTACACGGAGACGGAGTAGCAGCCGCCGGCGCTCGGGTAGGGCCGCAAGCCAGTGGTAGAGGCAGCCATGGCACTGGTCAAGGCGCCGACCAGTGTCTCCCGCGCCACCCTCGTGGACCGTGTGCGTCGGGAACGACGGGCACGCAAGATGCGGTCCAGATGCTCCGCATCGTCCGGGCACGCAACCGCCATGTCGGCCTGAGGCTGCGTCTCGGTTGCGGCCCTGGTATGCGCCCACAGGTCGGCAGGCCGCGGTTCCGGATAGTTCCCGTACGTGGATTGTTCGTGGAACGCCAGAGCGCCTTGCAGGTAGTAGTCAGTTGGAATGTCCATGATCCCTGCTAGCCGGCGGCAATAAGGTAGAGGCTCGACTCCTCGAACCGGTTGGTCCCGATGAGGTCATCAGCCAGAACCGGCTGGTGTGCGGGCGTCGGAAACGTCGTGAAGCCGAAGGCCGTCAGGGTCACGAGGTAGCGCTGGGCGAACTGCCCGACCAGGGTCAGCAAGGTGCGGTAGGCCCGCGGGTCGCCCTCGTAGCGCAACATGTGCCGTTCCCACACCGCTGACAGCAGCAGCGCGCACGAACCGCTGCTGGCCCGTTCCTGCCCCGTGAACGCAGTGCGAACTTCCTCCCGGAGATCTCCTGCTCGGACCAGTGAAAGGCGGTGCCCGGCCGGGTCGTAGTGGTAGAGACCTGGTGGGATTCCATCGACGTCGAACGAGACGAAATACGTCTCCATGTCCGCGTACGCATTCTCGAGGAGCGCGGACGGTCGTGCGACGTACTCCTCTTCTGCACGACGCCGCATCGCGACGAGCGGCTTGTTGGCGTCTAGCAGTACGCGGCTGACCTGTTTGGCATCCATCACCTCGCCTGACCAGGGGACGTGGGTACGCCTCGCCAGCAGAACCTCTCCCAGGTCACGCGGAGGGTATTCGCGCGGTTCGGGGAGAACGAGGAGTCGGTCGGTGTCGATCTGCTTCCAGAACGTCGGGAGACCGTGCCTTGCGATCCGTTCCTGCAGTACGTCGTCGGGGCTGTGAGGATCGGCCGCATCGACGACGTCGCAGTAGTTCTGGCCCTCCGAGAGGCAATGCAGCACCAGTGCGTCGAGCCAGCCGTACCTTTTCCACTCGTGGACTTCGGGCATCAGTTCGTGTTCGTGGTCGGCGTCCTGCAGGACGCCGGCTGCGATGAGCTTGGTCACGAGGCTCTCAGCTGCCGCGGCATCGCAGCCGAACACGTCAGCGCACAGTTTGATCAGGTCAGGTTCGCTCATGTGCTGTCGTACCCGTCCGAGCAGGGACAGAACGCGGACGTCCGGCACCTTGACCGACCGGCGCTCCAAGAGGAGATCAAAGATCACCGGAGAGCCGAGGCGAATCCGCATGAAGTCGTTAAGGCGGTACATGGTCATAGAGGTCAGGCCTCCCAACCGATGGCCATGAACGACATCGCCGGGTTCATGAGCCTGTCATTTCCGAGCAAACCAGCAACTGCCTGTTCATTCATGGAGAAGGCACGGAAGGCTGTCTGTCCGAGCATGCGTGAGACGAGAGACGCAGTTTCGAGTACGTGCCCTGTGTCGTAGTGCAGGACGCGGTAGGAATTGCTTTCGCGGTATCGGTACATGCTGACTTGTACACGTGTAGTGAGCAGTATGAGGGCTGCTGGCGAAGCGATGCGCCACCGTGGTACACCAATGATGTTTGCGGCCACCCAGTCCTCGTCCAAGCCGTCCTGGAGTTGTTCAAGTTCGTGGTTCTTCACGCCGTAGTGGTAGACACCGCGGGCGAGACCGGCCACGTTCAAGGCGAAGACGTAAGCCTCCGTGGGATGCCGACTTCCGCCGGAGGGGCTGGTTTTGGTGATGTGCTCACCCGTCACCGGCAGCTTCTTGGTTCCGGTTTGACCGAAGCCGAACCACAGGATCCGTGACAGGGTCAGTGCGTCCAGTGCGGGAGCGGCCTCAGCTGTTTCGAGGGCGAGCTCATCCAATGCGGCCGTGACTGAGACACCGAGCGTTCGCCCCGGTTCTGGGAGTGGCGTGATGCGCGACGAGACAGCGGGCATATAGACGGGCGGCGGCGCCTCCGCAGAAGAGTACTCGCGCATCAGCGCCACATCCTGACGCTGCCCGTCTTGGTGCCTGTAATCGATGCGGGGAATTGCATCGGTCGATGCGTGATAGGCGAATGCATCGCCCCATCCGTACTCGTCCCACAGGGCCTTGCCGGAGAACAGCTGACGTTGCTCACCGGATTCGTCATCGCTGACCAGAATGGCCGCTGCGAGCAGGCGATCCACCTCCGGTCGGGCAACTGCAGCGGTCACCCCCGTAAGCGCGGCGATGCGCTCTGCGGCCGCATCGATCGAGGTCCACTCCTGGAGTTCACTGAGGAAGACCATCAGGTGCGTGTCGCTGAGCGTGCCGCCGCCGAACGAACGGGCCTCACGAGGGCTTCTCAGGTAGACATCGCCAGCGACGCTGCGTATCTGGAGATCAAGCGCACATCGAACTTTCAACGCACCGTTTCCTTGTCTGAGGTAGTGGTCGAAATCTTCAGCAGTCCTGGAAGGTCAAAACGATCCGGTCGGGACCGGTGACCGTGCGGTAGTGCCTCTCCAGCGCCACCGGCAAGGCGTAGCCTTGGCCGCTTTGAGTGAACACCTTCCGGCGGAGGCCGGCGGCCTGATTGCTGAGTTCCTGGGGCGCGTCAAGGGAGTTACGAGCAGCTGACTCTCCCGCATAGATGTCACCGAGGACGGCGCGAACTGCTGCGTGTGCGTCTTCCCAGTCGACATGCATCTGCCCCGCTTCGACACGGAGCGCGCCCGACACGTGAAGCGCGGCGGCCCAGAGGCAGCCATGTTCTCCGTCGAGCGACTTCCCGATGCCGTTCGCCTCCGGGTCCAGCGCGTTGCCTACCCGCACGGACCGCATTAGCCGCTCAGCCAGGACTAGCTCCTGGGCCAGCCTGGCACGTTCGCCTAGCTCCCCTTCCAGGACCCCTAGAGCGACGAAGGCGCTCATATCCGTTCGCATTTCCTCGACTGGCCCGTAGTCCATGCCGAGGGAAAGCTTGTGGCCCGGTTCTGCGAAGAGAGGCATAGGGCCACTCGCGTGCATCATCTCGTGCAGGGTGAGCCAAAGCGTGAAAGCATCGTCGATTTGCTGGTCTGAGGCATCGCACAGTGACGAGAGACGCGTGTCGATGCGAAGACCGTCTAGGAAGGGCCTGGTGAGACGGTCGAACCGGGCACGGATTATGTTGTGCAAGATCAAAGACCGGCGGGTCTCGTGCTGGCGGGCGACATCTGACCACCCGTCGAAGTAGAACGGGGTAAAGAGGGCGATGCTACTTGCTCCGGCTTCTTCGAAAGGGCCCACCGCAGCGGTCATGTCGTAGAACTCAACGAGCCGGTCCATAAAGGAGCATGGAGCACCGAACATCGCCGTGCCGATTCGATTCGCTGCCTGTTCCAGCATGGCGACCGTCTGCGCGGCATGAGGCCGACGCTCAAGGATGATAAGCCCCATGCTCGACGGGCCATTCTCAGAAGTGCGTATGGGACCCAGATAGAAGTTCACCTGTTGCCCGCGAGAGTGAGTGAACGCGCTGACGGCGTCGTCCCAGGAACCTCCGTGCAAACCTGTCGCAATGCCGTTGAGGAGTCCTTCGCTTATTCCTGCAACGGCGAGATGGGAGCGGACAGCCGTGAAACGCTCAAAGACTTCGCTGTGCGCGGCACCTTGGCGAACAGCAGCGCAAAGGAGCCGCCACTCGGAGTGCCCCGCCAGCGCACGGGATGCGGGTCCGTTCAGATGGACGTGGGCCGGCTTGTGCTGCTGGCTGATAAGCAAAGTGCTCTCCTTACGGGTAAACAGCCTCCGTGGTAACCGGGTTGAGATGTCGAGTCACCTAGGCATGTCAGATGTGTCTTGCCTGGAGCCGGTAGCGGACCTCTAGCTCGGCAGGCTTCTCTCCGGTGGGACGGACTCGCTCGTCGAGTCGCCAGCCGGACCTTTCGTAGAAGGTGCGCGCGCGATCGTTGCGTTCAAAAACCCAGAGAGTCGCCTCGGCTACGCCTTGCTCCGACCAGTACTGGGCGGTCGCTGACATCAGGGCGTGCCCCACTCCGGCGCTCCAGAGCGAAGGATGCACGTAAAGGGCGTAGAGCTCCATGACGCGATCACCTTTGAGGTCTTCGTCTCGGACCGGTCCGAAAGACGAGAAGCCCACGACTTGATCGCTTGACTGTGCCACCAGGAGCTGCGTACCTGCCACCGTCGAGGAGGCCACCTGCTCACGCCAGAAATCTGCCGACCTGTCGACATCCAGTGCTTCCAGCTCTTCTGCAGAAAGGATTTCGCTGTAAGCCTGTCGCCAGGTGACGACTTGGATTTCGGCCACCTCTTGCGCATCTCGAGGTTGCGCTGCCCTCACGAGAGGGATAGGAGAGCGCATTCTGCGTTCCATTCACCAGTGATGTCCCCGGAGTGGGGACGGAAAAGAAGTGGGTCAGTGCCGCAGAGGCAGCACTGACCCACCGCCGTCAACTGCGTTCTATCGGATACAGCCCTGCTTGGGCATGATCTGGGCCGGTTCGACTTCGGAGACCTCGATCTCGAAGATCGGGGCGATGAGCTTCTCGGTGTCGACGTCGTCGGTGCTCAGACCGGTCTTTGCGGTCTCTTCGATCGGAGAAAGCATCTCAACTCCTTACGTGGCAACTGGACTGACAATGTGAAAGTTACGTTGCAGATTTTTCTTGCGCAAGATCCATCCCGTCATGACAGGAGGCGCAAAGAGGGCCACGCGCTGCCTGTAAGAGTGTGCATGGTGTGCCCATTTCAACCACTTTGCTGTTGATCTCGTCGATGGATTTCGGCCGCATGCAGTCTTCGAGGTGAACGTCACGTTTATTCAGGTCGGCCTGGAATCTGGCTCGTTTCTTGCCGTCTGGCTCATTCGTAAGGGCTGCTAACTCCGATGGTCACGGTCCCCGGCGTAGTCCTCCCGCTTGGTACCAAGCGGGAGGACTACGAACCGCCCGATGCGGCAACGCGCCACGTCCTCGCCCTCGTTCGCACCCGCCATTTCTATGCCGATACGACGCTCCTTGAACTCACCCATGAAGGGGCTGCCTTCTGGCAGCAGGGGCACCTGCGCCGCAACGGAGGCCCGATCCGTAACCACTGCCTCACGGTTGCAGCGATCGCCGCTGGCCGTGCATGCCGCCGTCAGTTGTGTCTGCCGCCCTGCTGCATGACCTTGAGGAAACCGCCTATCCGCTCAGCCGTCTGGCTGACTGATTCGGGACCGACATCGCTGGCTTGGCGGCCGCCATCCCCACCTCCCTGCTCGGTCCGAGCCTGCCGGCCGGCAGCGTCACCGAACTGTCAACACCCCCTACTGGCCCGTCGCAGCAGATGACCGTGCTGACCATCAGACTCGTCGGCCGGTTGCACAACTTGCGTACCAGCGCCTGTCTCCCTCGGTCACCCGCTACTGAACGGCCCGCGAAACCCTTGAGGTGTTCGCCCCGGTGGCCCGCACAGCAGGCCTTCACACCGTCGGCCGCGAACTCGACGATCTCGCGACAGCCGTTCTCCGCACCCTCCGCGCACGGCACATCCGCACGCGTATTGACCATCCGCACCCTGCTGCTGCCCACTCGGCAGCGCGCACGCTGGTAGGAGGAATGGAAGCTGAACTGGCCGCCCACGCCACCCGCCGCGCTCGCATCCGTTTCACTGCTCGTGTCCTGCGCAGCACGCCAGGCTGTCCATGACACTGCGCCGCCCTACCGCCCAACAACGCCGATGGTGAGTGTCGCGGTCCCCGCCAGGGCCCTGCTGGGAGCACCTCAGGGGTGCGATGGGCCATGGCGCTCGGAGACCTGACTGCCTGACTGCCCGGCGGCGGCACACGGCCATGCTGCATGGCACGGTCCTACCCCCTGGGAGGCAGTCGAGGAACTCATTACCGCCCTGCGTGCCGAAGCCGCCCCCCTGCGACCCCTCTGGGACGCCGCACGCGCTGCCGCAGCCGGCCCACCGCTGCCGCTGTCCGCAAGTTCCCCTCACAGCCCGCCCGTCGAGGTCTTCGGATGACACGACACACCCCCCTGCGGCCCCACCGCACCTCACCGGCACACGCTCTAGCCCTCTACCCCCGCGGGGAAGCCCCGTCCGTCCTCCGGCCAGCTGCGCTGACGCCGGCCTTGCCCCCCGCCTTCGAGGCCTTCTGCACTCTCCACCGCGACCGCTACCTCGCCTACGCACGTGCACACCTGCCCGAGAGGGATGCACACCGTGTGGTGCGACGGGCAATGGGTGAACTCGCCGTCAGATGGCCCCACATCGTGGGCCATCCCAACCCCGCTGCCCGGGCCTGGACGCTGCTGAGCACCCGCATCCGTTCCCAGAGCCTGATCCCGCCGCGGCTGATCGACTGCCCCGCCTTGCAGTACGACGCCCTGGTGCTGCACTGCCTGCTCGACTACAGCAGCACCGCTGCCGCCGAGGTCATGGGACAGGACCCGAGTAAAATCCGCTACCTGGTGTGCTCGGCGCCTCCGCAGTCCCGCAAGGCTGCCCGCGAACTGGGCCTGTCAGGCTGATCGTCCCTCATCGGTGTCCCTGTGGTGCGGGGGGACGGGGGAGAGACTGTGCAGGCTCAGCTGTCCACAGCTTCTGTCTGCGGCTTGGCCGCGGTGGTGTAGAAGACGGATGTGCCCTGCCGGGTGCGCTGAGCCTGGTTCTTGGCAACCAGCCCTTCGAGGGTGGTGCGTACGACAGTGGTCTTGACGCCGCGCTCGGGGTGGGCCTGGCCGAGGGCCGTGGCGATCTCCGCTGCCGAGCGGGGTTCGCTCTGCTCAAAGAGGTAGCCGCGGACCAGGCCGACCAGAGTCGGCTGGGTTGTCTTCGGGGCCTCGGCCCCGGCTGCCTTGATGGGATCCTTCTTCCCGGCCGCGGTGGCACCGGACTTGGGCGCGGTCTTCTTCTTCGGCTGTGCCCGCTTGCCTGTGCCGGACTTGGCAACCGTCCTCTTGCGGGGAGAAGGCACCGTGATGCCGTCCGACGCCACAGACTCAGCCTGCGTCGGCACTGTGTTGATGGCCTGCTGGATGCTGAGCAGTACGGTGTGATTGCGCTGGAGTGCTGCCAACTGCTCGCTCAGGACGGTGATTTCGCCGCTGATACGTTCCTGCTCTTTCGTATTGTTTTCGAGGTCGCCAGTGACCTAAGCGGCGTACTGCGAGGTCAGTTCGGTGGTGGAAGCGTACTCAGACATGAGGTGCACAACCTTCCCAGATTGAAGCTGGAGGCGAGGGGGCTTGCCGCACACACGAGTCCCTCCTCCCGGCTGATATCGGGCAAGAACGACGTCAGTGCACAAGGCCCTGCCGTAGAGATACTACGGACCGCTGGAATAGACCCGCGCATTTGTACGCCGATGTCAGTGAATGGCGGGTCTGAACTGGGGTGCGCGGCCGGGGAATCGAGGGTGGGCATGGCGCAAGGGCAGATGCCAGATCGTCTCGTCGGTCTCCCGGTTGTGATGCCACACCGCCAAGGTGCGGATGGCCACCAGCCTGTCCATGAGTTCTCCCATCTGACTCGGGGAACACCCGCACAAGCGGGCGAGAACATCCATGTCGGTGCCATGTCCAGCGGGCTCTGAGGAGTACACCGACAGCACAAGTGCCGTAAGTCGCACCACTGGCGGTGCTCCGGCAGGCGGGACGAGAGGCGCGCCGTGAAGTGCCCAGTGAGCGGCGCGACGGCGCGCGCCACGGCCCGGAGCCTGGTCCAGGACTGCGGCATCGAGCAGGCGCACCGTGACCGGGGCCGACTTCAGGACCGGCATCTCCAGCCACCGGCCCTGGGCCAGTTCGGCCCACAGTTCCTGACGTCCCCGCAGGCGCATGCCGCGCAGCAGGCCTGCCGGGAGCCGGACTTGACTGGAGGTATCAGCACGCAGGGCGCACTGCAGGGCCAGCAGCCGGGCGTCGGGGGAGGTGAAGTGAGGGAGTGCCGATGCCAGGTAGGTGAGCATTTCCCGCACGCGTACCCGTTCGTCGAGTCCGGTCCGCGAGCTGTCACGTGCAGGGGCCGATGGAGTGCTTTCCGGACCGACTCTGCGAGGGCCGAGCAGCGTGTCCGGCACGACGGCGGTATGGCTCGTCGCCGCCGCGCAGGCCGCACAGGCGTCGGCCAGGCGCCAGGTGCGGCCGCTGCGGTCACGGGTGAGGACAAGCAGCACCGGCCCGCCGCAGCCGCGGTGACGCGGATGCCAGGAGCAGCCGCGCTCGCGGCACTGGCAGGTACGCAGATGGAGGGGCAGCGTGTCGGCGCGGGCATGGCAGGCCAGATGCGCCAGGGCGATGGAACGCGCGGAGGACGCCTTGAGGGAAGGGGGAGGGGTGGTGCAGTGAGGGCAGATGAGACATGGTCCGTCTGCCCGCGGACTCAGTTCCACCGTCCAGATACGCCGCACTGCGCCCTGCGCGCCGGCAAGCCTCATCGGCTGGTCGTCCTCCCGTCCGTCCACGCGGCGATGACCGGTGCCCCGGCGGCTGAAGGGCCGGGACCGGACGCACCGTAGTGCAGATTCCTGCACCGCGAATGTCACTCCCGCACCGGCAGATAGTGCAGAAGTCTGCACTGACAGGGCAGGGTCCTGCACCGTCGGATGGTGGAGTGACGATCTTGCCGCCCGACCCCGACTTCACCGCGCTGCGCGTCGAGTTCGCGCGCCTGCGGGGCGAGCGCGGCTGGACCTTCGATGAACTCGCCGGCCGCAGCGGCCTGGCGCGGCGCACCCTCATTGACCTCGAACACGGCCGCACCACCGGCAGCCTCACCACCTGGCACACCCTCGCCCACGCCTTCGATGTTCCCGTCGAACACCTGCTGGGCACCCTGTGCGCGGACCACACCCCGCCCGGCGACCACACCTCCTGAAGCCGCCACCGCCACGCCCTCGCGGCACCCGCGAATCACCCGAACCGACGAGCAGGCATCGAACTGCCCGCCAGGCTGTCGTCTACATGTTCGGGAACTGTGCGCCATCCGGAGGGCACGCGCGCCGCCGCATTGCCCACCACCGCACGCGACCTGGCACCTTCCCGCCATGCACCCCCACCCCGTCTCCTCCGGCCGCCACTGGGACGGCAGCCCCCGCCGCATCCGTCCCCGCCGCTCTCTGTACATCGCCGCCCACAGCCCCAGCCGTCTTCTGCGCGCCGGACAGACAGGCCGCTGCCGCGACTGCGGCAACCGAATCGACTGGCACCAGCGCGCCAACGGCCGGCCCCTCGCCCTGCACCCCGCGGAAGTCCCCGCCGCCGATGTCCCCGCCCCGTGCCGCTGGCATCTCAACGGCGGCATCGCCCATCCCCACGACGACGGCAGCGGGTGGTGCCGCATCCCGCACGCCGTGCTCTGCCCCCAGCGGGTCTCCCTCGCCCGCACCGGCCCACGCCTCACCCCCCTCCGGCGCCACCTCGCCGTCCGAACCCGCCGCCTGATCGACACCGGCACCCTCACCCCAGCACCCTGCACACCCGCCACCACAGCCCCACACACCGACCGAGGCCACCCCCGCCGCCCCGTCGTCCGAATCCTCCTCACCCACTACCTCGGCGACCGACCCACCGCAGACATCCGCTGCATCGCCCAGACCCGCCACCGCCACCGCTGCACCCACCCCGTACACGACCCCCGCATCCCGGCCGGCCGTTGGAGACTCCTGCCCACAGCACCCCAGCCCGGACAGCTCACCCTGTCCGCACAACTGATGGCCGTCTACGACCTCCAGCACCTCGCCTACGCCGAGCAACTGCGCTGGCGTACCCAGCGCTGCCCCGCCCACGCCACCGCACCCGGCGCAGCCGACCTCACCCCGGCCGCCTGGCAGCCCTTCGACCCGCTCCTGCACGCAGCCCACATCCACCCTCACCTGCCCCCGCCCACCGCACAGCGTCGCCCGCAGTAGAGCGACGCCATACCACTCTGGGAAGCGTCCTCACCTGAGTACCCAGCCCGGCCCAACACGCCGCCGCATGCCGCAGGGCCCCTCGCCGCTAACCACAACACCATCCGCCTGACCCCCTCGGCCACCCGCTCGACACCAGCGGACACGCGCTCAGCCGACCTTCTTGAGGAACCCGCACCATGACCCCGACCGACGAACAGACCGCCGCAGCCGACGCCTTCCACGCCGGAGCCCACCTGGCCCTGCAAGCAGGCGCCGGCACCGGCAAAACCACCACCCTGAACCTGCTCGCCCGCACCACCACACGCCGCGGCCGCTACCTCGCCTACAACCGCGCCATCGCCAGGGACGCCACCACACGCTTCCCACCCACCGTCCAATGCAAAACCGCCCACGCCCTCGCCTACGCCGCCATCGGCCACCGCTACGCCCGCCGCCTAAACGCCCCCCGCCGCCCGGCCTGGCAGACCGGACAGGCACTCGGCCTCACCAAAGCCATCCGGATCGGAGAACGCGAGCTCACCCAACGCGCCCTGTCCAACGCCACTCTGCGCACCGTGACCCGCTTCTGTCACACCGCCGACGAGGCCATCACCCCCAGCCACGTGCCTCATCTGCGCGGCCTGGAAGCCCACCATGTCGAACTCGCCGCCCACCTCATTCCGTTCGCCCGCAAAGCCTGGGCAGACCTCCAACACCACGACGGCCGAGCCGTCCGATTCGACCACGACCACTACCTGAAAATCTGGGCCCTCGCCCGGCCACGCATCGACGCAGACTTCCTGCTCCTGGACGAGGCCCAGGACACCAACCCCGTCGTCGAACAGATCTTCCTGAGCCAGCGCGACCACACCCAACTGATCATGGTCGGCGACTCAGCCCAGGCCATCTACCACTGGCGTGGCGCCAAAGACGTCATGACCGGCTTCGACGGCACCCAGCTCACCCTTTCCCAGTCCTTTCGCTTCGGCCCCGCCCTTGCGGCCGAAGCCAACCGCTGGCTGCACCTCGCCGATGCCCCCATCCGCCTGACCGGTACCCCTCACCTGGCCACCGAACTCGGCCCCGTCACCCGCCCGGACGCTGTCCTGTGCCGCACCAACGTCGGCGCCATGGCCCAGGTCATGACCCTCATGACCACCGGATGCCGAGTAGCCCTGGCCGGCGGAGGAGACAACCTCCAAGCCCTCGCCCTCGCGGCCCGCGACCTGAAAGACGGCCGCCGCACCCACCACCCCGAACTGGTCCTCTTCCCCTCCTGGGGGGACCTGCAGGACTACGCCTCCCACGACCCGGCCGGCCGGGACCTACAGCCCCTGGTCAACCTCATCGACACACACGGCACCGACGCCATCCTCACCGCTGTGGCCCACCTGGTTCCCGAATCGCACGCCCAGGTAGCTGTCTCCACCGCCCACAAGGCCAAGGGACGCGAATGGCACCACGTGCTCATCGCAGACGACTTCGCCCGCCCCCACGACAGCAACAGCGACCAGCCAGGCCAGAGCACATCCCCTGCCCCCATCGACGACGCTGAAGCCCGCCTAGCCTATGTGGCGGTAACCCGCACCCGGCAGCGCCTCGACCTGGGAGGACTGTCCTGGATCCATAACCACCCCGACGGCACAGCTCGCTGAGGTGGGGGAGAGCGCCTTGTCTGTACATGGCTGCCGCTGGCATCTCGTTGACCGCCGGGGCGCAGCCAGGATGTCGCTAACCGGAGGAGTGATCGTGTCACGGGGGGGGCGTCCCTGCTCGATGAGTTCGCCGGCGTCCACGACGGCGATGCGGTGGGCCAGGGCGGTGTCCAGATCGTGGGCGATCAGGACGAATGACAGGTCGTCTCGGTCCTGGAGCAGCGCGGTGAGGATGTTGAGGATCTCCCGGCGGGTGATCGTGTCGAGGCTGGAGATGATCTCGTCGCAGATGAGGAAGCGAGGCCGGGTGAGCAGGGCGCGGGCGAGGGCCGCGTGTTGGAGTTCACCGCCGGAGAGCTGCCTGGGCCGTCTGCGCACCAGTCCTCCGGGAGGCCGAGACCGGTCGCCGCGGCCAGAGCCTCCTGCATCGCGGCGGAGGTCTCAGTGCCGCGCAGCCGTATTGCGGTGCGGGCGATCTGGTGCAGGACGGGTCGGTGTTCGGCGAAGGCGGCGCGCGTCCTGGAAGACGTACTGCACGGCTGCCAGTTGTGTACGGCTGCGATCGCGCAGGCTGCGGGGCAGCGGTATACCGTCGAGGAGGATCTCTCCGTCGTGGTCGCGGTGGAGTCCGGCCAGGCAACGGGCGAGGGTGGTCTTACCGCTGCCGGAGGCACCGACCAGGGCCGTGACCTTGCCGGGCAGTGCCTTGAGGCTCACTCCGTCGACGACATTGGCGGTGCTGGGTGACGCATCGCTCGGTGGCCGCTGAGGTTGTGCAGAGGTGCCACCGGTCCGCGACCTACACGGACTGCGGGGCGCCAGCTACCGACAGCACCGCGACATCTGCGATCGACGGAAACAACAACTTCTTCAGCCAGGCAAAGCCGAGCCGACGCGGCCCCTGGCATCCAGGCCTTTCATAGCAGCCCGCTGCGCACGCCCGGTCCACGGTGTATGGGCCGTCGGCGGACGGGATGGAAGTGGGGGCGACCAGTGACAACCGTCGACCTACTCAGCACGTCGCCACTCCACCCCCGCTTTCCCTGCGCTCAGCCGGCAAGCGGCAGAGTCATGGCCGCCCGATACGCGGCCCGCCACCCGGCTTCTCGAACACCTTCAACAACCCCTCGAATGTTTCATCCGCACCCCGGTGAACGTCTCCACCCAGTGCAGATTCAGGGTGGGTGTCCACCTCAGTTGTGGCTTCCCCCGAGCAGCCCGCAGGCCTACGCGGTGATCGAGTCAGCGTCACGTGGGCATGAGGACTGGTCAGACAGGTTGTCTGCGATGACAGTTGGCGGAGCGGTGGCCCAGGACGTAGATGGCGTGGCCTCGGT
The DNA here is from genome assembly GCF_031456635.1 of Streptomyces sp. 3330. Taxonomy (NCBI): domain Bacteria; kingdom Bacillati; phylum Actinomycetota; class Actinomycetes; order Kitasatosporales; family Streptomycetaceae; genus Streptomyces; species Streptomyces sp. 3330. The sequence continues at coordinate 12,896 of NZ_JAVDVA010000044.1, read as the reverse complement.
AGCCGGTGGATGGGCGAAGCGAGTCGGCGGCGACGTAGAGGCTCGGGTTTCCGCCTCGGCGCAAGTGATTCTCTGTGGCCTTACTGTGTGCTTGGTAGGTGGGAAAAGGTTTTCCTCTCCATGTTGATCTTTTGGGTTTACGGCCGTTTGCGGTCGAACTCTTTGGGATTCCCTTACCTGTTGATGGTGAGTGCATCGCTCGCTCTATCTATCTTCTTTGCGTTTCTAATGTCGCCTATGGGTCGACTTCGTGCAATTGGTTCTTCCGGCGGTTGATTGACGTGAGGTGACCGCCCGGGCTTTGATCACCCGGCTGTGATGAATCTGTAAATGCAAGGTGGGGGACATGGGGCGGGGCGGGGTGCGTCGTATCGGCGACGCGGGCGTGAGCGGCAGACGGGTGTCAGGGCATATGGCCTGGCTCGTGGCATCGGCACTTCTCGTGCCCGTGATGGGCGCTGCTACTGCCCAGGCGGATGCCGCGACAGCATCGGAAGCCTCGCCGGTGACGGCCGACGCCAGCGACCTGTCGCCCGAGGCTCTCGCATCGCGCAAAGCCACAGACTCCGGTTCGCCGGTCGAGGTCGGCGCGGAGACGACTCCCACCCAACTGGTTACGGCCCAGCCTGACGGCACGTTCACCGTCGAGTTCGATCCAGTACCGGTGCGCATCAAGAAGGCATCCGGGTGGGTCCCGGTGGACACCGACCTGGAGACGACTTCGTCTGGTGCCGTCGTGCCGAAGGCGGCCGCGGCGGACGTCACCTTCTCCGGAGGTGGCTCGAATGACCCGCTCGCCATCATCACGCGGGACGGAAAGACGTACAGTGTCGGTTCCCCGTGGACGCTGCCGACGCCGAAGCTGTCAGGCTCCGCAGCGACGTATGCAGATGTCATGCCCGGGACAGATCTGGTGGTGCAGGCCACGCCGGACGGCTTCAGTGAAAATCTGGTGGTCAAGTCCCGCGACGCGGCTCAGAACGAGAAGCTGTCGAGCATCGTGTTTCCTGTCTCCGCGGACGGTGTCTCCGCCTACGACACGCGTGCAGGCGGAGCAGCATTGGTGGACGACCAAGGGCGCCCAGTGTTCACCACTGGTACCGCGCTGATGTACGACTCGTCGGTGGTCTCCGCCTCCCCAACGGGTTCGGCCACGGCTTCGAAGGCTTCGTACACCGCGGCGACCACCGCGTCCGACCCTGCTGCGGCCTCGGGAGATGGCGCGTTGGACGATCCGGCCCCGGGGGCCAGGTCGCAGGTCATGGACGTGACGGTTTCTGACACCGCGCTGACGCTGACGCCCGACCGTTCGTTCCTCGACGACCCGGACACCACCTACCCCGTGGTGCTGGACCCCCAGACGACCAGCGCCTCCCTCTCCGGCTGGACGACAGTGTGGTCGAGCTCGCCCTCCACGTCCTTCTGGAAGACCTCGCACTCCCTCGGCGTGGGCTACGACGCCTGGGTCGACAACAAGAAGGCCCGCTCGCTCTACCAGTTCGACACCCACACCCTGGGCGGCAAGAAGATCCTCTCGGCAACCTTCACGGCGTTGGAGGTGTGGTCGGCGAACTGCACAGCCAAGGCAGTGCAGTTGTGGCGCACCGGGTCGATCTCGTCATCGACGAAGTGGTCGGCGCAGCCATCGTGGTCTGCCCAGGTGGACTCGGTCACCGCCGCCAAGGGCTACTCGTCCTCGTGCCCTGGCGGAAACGTCTCCTTCAATGCGACGAATGCCGTCAGCTACACGGCCGGACAATCCTCCGCCACCACCACCCTCGGTCTGCGCGCTAGCGACGAGGACGACGAGATCGCCTGGAAGCAGTTCTCCTCCCCTTCGGACACCAAGCCCACCCTCTCGGTGACCTTCGTGTCCAAGCCGTCCACGCCGACCGGCGTGAAGCTGTCCAGCCCGAGCGTGGCGTGCGCGACGAGCCTCGGCACCGCCGCCGTGATCCGTGACGCGACCCCGACGCTGACGGCAGCGCCGAAATCGGCGGACGGCTCGCAGTCGACACTGCGCCCCAACTTCGAGGTGTACCGCTACGACGCGAACGTCGGCGACCCCCTGGTCGGCTCGGGCAGTCCGTCGGCCTACACGACATCGGGCACGGCCGGTACATGGACGACCGCGGCACTCACCAGCGGCCAGACCTACTGGTTCCGCGCCCGTAGCCAGTACAAGTACACCTTCGGCATCACGACCGGCTACATGTATTCAGCCTGGAGCACAGCCTGCTGGTTCAGGGTCGACACCTCCGCTCCCGTCCAGCCGGACGTCGACTCCGCGACGTATCAGGAGTGTGCGAGTCCGGACGCACCGGATGTGTGCACGGCCTACGGCGGTGTGGGCGCGCCTGCGTCCTTCACGCTCAAGGCCAATGGCGCGACCGACGTGGTCAAGTACACGTACCAGCTCAATGACAACCCGGTGCGGACCAAGACCTTCACGGCCGCGACGGCCAGCTACGCCATCTCCCTTGCTCCCGATGTACGCGGTGTGAACACCCTCACCGTGCAGACCTGGGACTCGGCGGGTAATGCCTCGAGCAGCTACACCTACACGTTCAAGGTCGCGGCCGGGGCGGGACCGCTCTCCCAGTGGTCCATGGACGAAGGCACCGGTGCTACGGCGTCGGACACGATCGGCGGCAAGACCGCAACGCTGGCCGGATCGGCCACCTGGTCCGACCACGCGAGGCTCGGCAAGTCGGTGCAAGCCAACGGCACCACATCGTATGCGGCCACCACCGCCCCGGTGCTGGACACCACCAAGAGCTTCACGGTGTCCGCCTGGGCCCGCCTGGACGACCTTTCCCACAACTCCGTGGCCCTGGCCCAGGCCGGCGTCAACGGGTCGGCGTTCGCCCTGTACTACTCGACCTCCTACAACGCCTGGGTCTTCAACCGGTACACCACCGACGTCGTAGCCCCGATCATCGTCCGCTCGAATTCGACCGCTCTCCCGGAGGCCGGTGTCTGGACGCACTTGATGGGTGTGTACGACGCGCAGGAGCAGACCATCCAGCTCTTCGTCAACGGCATCCCCCAAGGTGCCCGCGTCGCCTACACCACCGCCTGGCAGGGCACCGGCGGACTCCAGATCGCCCGGGGCCAGTACGGAGGCCACTACTCCAACTACTTCCCCGGCCAGGTCGACGAGGTGACCGTCTGGAACCGGATCCTCTCCGAGGAGGAGATCGCCGACCTCCAGGCCACCACCGACGCGAGTACCGGCCAGGCCCGGCCGGGCCTTGCCGCCGAGTGGGCAATGGAAGAGACCTCGGGAACGAGCGCCGCCGACTCCTCCGGATACGGCCACCCGGCCACGGTTGCAGCCGGCGGCACCTGGACCACCGACACCGACGGCGGCAAGGGCAACGTCCTCTCCCTGACAGGGACGTCGACGGCCAACGCCACCGCGACCGGCCCCATCGTCGACTCGCAGGGCGACTTCACCGTGGCGGCCTGGGCCAAACTCGACGCGTCGGCGCTGTCCGACACGTCCGTGGCTCATCACATGAGGATCGCCACTCAGTCCGGAGGCGTCCGCGACTCCTGGGGCCTGTGGTACGACCAAGCGGCCGGCTCCACTCAGGGCATGTGGGTATTCGGCCGCACCACCGCCGACACCACCAGCGGCACCGTTGTGACAGTGCCCGCCAACATCGCCTCGGCCCAGCTGGTCGACCCCGGTGACTGGACCCTGCTGACCGGTGTCTACGACGGCGCCCACCATCAGCTGTTCCTCTACGTCAACGGCGTCCGGCAGGGCGCCCAGGGCGACACCGACACCGACAACGACACCGGTGACGGCATCGTCTTCACCCAGCCCTGGCAGGCCACCGGCACCTTCAACATCGGCCGCGGGCGAATCAGCACAGGCGCCTACAGCGACTACGCCCACGGCCTCGTGGACGACGTACGGGTGTGGACGGGCGTGATGTCCGACACCGCCATCGACCAGATGTACGTCAACGAAGTGCCCATCCCTCTGTAAGACCGTCCGCCGGCACGGCGCACGCGACAGATCAGCAGCGGACCTTTTACACGTCACACGATGGGGAGTGCAGTCATGGGTGGGCTACGGCAGACACGGCTGTGGGTCGTCGCTGTCACAGCGAGCGCCCTGGTGGCCGCGGGGCTGGGCACAGCCCCGGCCGTCTGGGCGACCGAGCGGCACGGGCACAACACGGTGGACACGCCCGACGTCAAGAACGGCACGGCCGAGCCCTTCAAGGCCAAGAAGTTCGCGAAGAAAGACCCGGCCAAGGCCGCCGCCGCCCATACAGCCGCCGCAGTCGCGAAGCCGGCCGCGTGGCCCATCGCTTCCTCAGCCACCCTGCCAGTGGCGGGCAAGGCGGCCCTGGCCAAGGCCACTTCGGTCGGTAAGCTCCCGGTCAAGGTGAGCGCCCCGGCGAAGGGCGCTGCCCCGGCCAAAGTGGCCGTCAGGGTGGCCGCGCACAAAACCGCAACCGCCCTGGGTATCAACGGCACAGTGCTCTCCGTGGCCCGCGCAGACGGCCGGAAGGGCGCGGCCAGCACCCGGCTGACCCTGGACTACTCAGGCTTCGCGAACGCCTACGGCGGCGACTACGCCTCCCGCCTCACTCTCGTACGCCTCCCGGCCTGCGCGCTCACCACCCCAGCCCTGAAGAAGTGCCAGGCCACGACACCCGTCGCCACCACGAACGACGTCAAGCACCGCACCCTGACCACGACGGCCACGGTCAGTTCCTCCGCGGTGACCGCTTTCGCCGCGACCGCCACCGCCCCCTCCTCCGGCGCCGGTTCCTACCAGGCGACCTCCCTCAACCCGTCCGCCGCGTGGAACGCCGGCGGCTCCAGCGGTGACTTCACCTGGTCGTACCCGCTGTCCGTGCCGCCTTCCAACGGCGGTCCCGCTCCCAATCTGGCGATCACCTACGACTCGCAGAGCATCGACGGCCGGCTGCCGTCCACCAACAACCAGCCGTCCTGGGCCGGTGAGGGCTTCGACCTCTCCACCTCCTACATCGAGCGCTCCTACGACTCCTGCGACGACGACGGCCAGAGCGACAAGAACGACGAGTGCTGGGCGAACGACAACGCCACCCTCGTCCTCGGCGGCAAGTCCAGCCCCCTGATCAAGGACAAGACCAGCGGTACCTGGCACCCCAAGACTGACGACGGCGAGCGCGTCGTCCACTCCACTGGCGCCACGAACGGCGACGACGACGGCGAGTACTGGACGGTCACCACCGAGGACGGCACCCAGTACGTCTTCGGCAAGAACCGCCTGCCCGGCTGGACCACCGGAGCCGCTGTCACCAACTCCACCTACACCGCACCAGTCTTCGGTGACGACTCCGGCGAGCCCGGATACGACCAGGGCACCGCCTTCTCCGGCCGGGCCCTCACCCAGGCCTGGCGCTGGAACCTGGACTACGTCGTCGACCCGCACGGCAACGCGATGTCGTACTGGTACACCAAGGAGACCAACTACTACGCCAAGAACGGCACCACCACCGCCAACGGCACGGTGTACGACCGCGGCGGCTACCTGAGCCGGATCGACTACGGCATCACCGCCTCCACTGTCTTCGGCACCGCTCCGGAAAAGGTCACCTTCACTACCGCAGAACGCTGCCTGGTCACCAGCACCGAGGACTGCTCCTCGCTCACTTCCAGCACGGCCTCGCACTGGCCGGACGTGCCGTTCGACCAGATCTGCGCCTCCGGCAAGGTGTGCGACGCGACCGGGCCGACGTTCTTCTCCCGCAAGCGCCTCACCGGCGTCACGACCAGCATCTGGGACGCGAGCCTGGCGACCCCGGCCTACCGCGACGTCGACTCCTGGGCGCTCGCGCACTCCTTCCCCGACCCCGGGGACGGCACCTCCGCCGGTCTGTGGCTGAAGTCCATCACCCGCACCGGCAAGGACGGCGCGACCACGGCCATGCCGCCAGTGACCTTCGAGGGCATCCAGCTCTTCAACCGCGTCGACACCACGCACGACAACATCGCCGCCCTCGTCAAGTGGCGTGTCCGCACGATCACTTCAGAGACCGGCTCGGTCCTCACGGTCAACTACTCCGACCCCCAGTGCGTCGCGGGAACGACCATGCCGAGCAGCCCGGACTCGGACACCCTGCGCTGCTTCCCCACCTTCTGGCAGCCGCCCTACACGACCGACCCCCAGCTGGACTGGTTCCACAAATACGTCATCGCCCAGGTCACCGAGTCCGACCCGACCGGCGGCGCCCCGCTGAAGGAGACCGACTACACCTACAACGGTGCTCCGGCCTGGCACTACGACAGCGACAACATCACCGCTCCCGCCAAGCGGAAGACATGGTCGGTCTGGCGCGGCTACGGCAGCGTCACATCGACGTCCGGTGACGCGCAGTCCACCCGTACGAAGGCCGTCTCGACGTACTTCCGTGGCATGGACGGCGACAAGCAGGCCGACGGGACCACGCGCACCGCCAAGGTGACCGACTCCACCGGGACCGCGGTCGCGGACGCCGACCCGCTCGCCGGCACCGTACGCGAATCGATCACCTACAACGGCAGCGCCGAGGTGTCGGGCACGATCACCGACCCGTGGATCCACCAGACCGGCACGGACGGCACGCGCGCCTCCGCCTACACCCGCGCCCAGACCGTCCACACCCGCACCGACCTGTCCTCCGGCGGTACCCGCGACACCACTGTCACCACGACCTACGACGCCACGACCGGCGCGGCGCTCACCGTCGACGACTCGGGCGACGCCGCTGTCACCGGAGACGAGCAGTGCACCCGCACCACCTTCGCCGACAACACCACCGCCTGGCTGCGCGCCTTCCCCGTCCGGGTAGAGACGGTCGACGTGGCCTGCGGCGCCACGCCCAACCGCCCGGACGACGTCGTCTCCGACGTCCGCACCCTCTACGACAGCCAAGCTTTCGGCGCCCCACCGACGATCGGCGACGAAACCTCCACCCAGCGGCTGTCCTCCTACAGCGGCAGCACCCCGGTCTACCAGACGGTCTCCACCAGCCACTACGACAGCCAGGGCCGCGTCGACTCGGTCAAGGACACAAACTCGGCAACCGTCAGCACCACCCAGTACACCCCCGCCACAGGCGGCCCGCTCACCAGCACGCTCACCTCCGATGCCAAGACGTACGGGACGACCACGACCTTCGACCCCGCCCGCGGCGTCGCCACGTCCGTCGTCGACCCCAACGGCAAGCGCACCGAATACGCCTACGACGGTCTCGGCCGCGTCACCGGACTGTGGCTGGCCAACCGGTCCAAGGCCTCGAACCAGTCCGCGAGCCTCGTCTACAGCTACTCCGTCTCCAACACGGCCGCCTCGGTGGTCACCACCGGCAAGCTCAACAACGACGGCACGACCTACGACACCACCTACGCCCTGTACGACGCACTGCTGCGCCCCCGCCAGACGCAGACCCCCGCGCCGGGCGGCGGCCGCGTCATCGCCGAAACCAAGTACGACAGCCGAGGCCTCGCGGTAGAGGCCGACGCCGACTACACGGACACGTCCAACCCGTCCGGCACCCTGGCCACCATCACTTCCGCCGTCCCCGCCCAGACCCTCACCACCTACGACGGCGCGGGCCGGCCCACGGCAGCCGACTTCTACGCCAACGGCGCCAAGCGGTGGACGACCTCCACGTCGTACGGCGGCGACCGCACGACGGTCACACCGCCCAACGGCGGCATCGCGACGACGACCCTGACAGACACCCTTGGCCGTACGACCGAGACCCGCCAGTACGACAACGGCAGCCCGTCCGGCTCGTACACGTCGATCAAGTACGCCTACGATGCGAAGAGCCGCCTGAAGTCGGTCGTTGACGACGACGGCAACACCTGGTCCTACGGCTATGACCTGATGGGCCGCAAGACCACCGCCACGGACCCGGACGCCGGCACGACGACCACCGCCTACAACGAACTGGACCAGGTCGCCTCCACGACCACCGCGGTGGGCACCGCCGAGGCGAAGACCCTCAGCTACTCCTACGACGTCCTCGGCCGTCAGACCGACTTGTACGACGGCACCACCAAGGACGCCGCCCACGAGCTCGCCAAATGGACGTATGACTCGCTCGCCAAAGGCCAGCCCACGTCGGCGATCCGCTACGTCGGCGGCAGTTCGGGCAAGGCGTACATCAGCCAGGTCGGCGCCTACGACTCCCTGTACCGGCCGACCCTGACGCGCGTCACGATCCCCTCGGTCACCGGCGAGGAAGCCCTGGCGGGCTCGTACACCTCGACGATCGGCTACAACCTCGACGGCACCGTCCAGGTGACCTCGGACCCGGCAGCCGGCGGACTGCCCTCCGAGTCGCTGGAGTACGGCTACAACGACCTGAGTATGCCCACCACGCTCAAGGGCGCCACGGACTATGTCCAGAAGACGAACTACACCAAGCTCAGCGACATCGGTCAGGTGACGCTGGGGGTGTCCTCGTCCGACACCGCCAAGTGGCTCCAGATCACCAACACCTACGAGGACGGCACCCACCGCCTCAAGCGCGAACTCGTCACGGACGACGCCCAGACAGCCCCCGTCCAGGACACCGCCTACACCTACGACGACTACGGCAACCCCAACAAGGTCGCCACGCACGCCGACGCCACCGACGACGTCCAGTGCTACCGCTACGACGGCCACGATCGCCTCACCGAGGCATGGACCGCCACCGACGGCTGCTCCGCCGACCCCTCCACCGCCGTCCTCGGCGGCCCGGCCCCGTACTGGCAGAGCTTCGCCTACGACGACCTCGGCAACCGCAAGACACAGGTCGACCATGCGACGACGACGGGCGGCAACGACAGTACGACGTCCTTCGTCTACCCGACGCCGGGCACCAGCCAGGCCCACACCCTGAGCTCGTCCACGACGGTCACCGCGGGCACCACGACCTCGAAGTCGTACACCTATGACGCCTCAGGCAACACCCACACCCGGACGCTCGACGGCAAGACCCAGACGCTCGACTGGGACAACGAAGGCCACCTCGCCAAGGTCACCAACGCGGACGGCACCTCGGCTTCCTACCTGTACGACGCGGGCGGCAACCGACTACTCTCCCGGGACGTTTCGGGCACCACGCTCTATCTTGGCGACACGGAGGTCCGCCTCGCCAAGGGCACCACGACGACCACGGGCACCCGGTACTACAGCTGGGCCGGGCAGACGATCGCGGTCCGCAGCAGCACCGGCAGCCTGCAGTGGCAGGTCACCGACGCCCACGACACCGCCGAAATCGCGGTCGACGCCAACACCCAGGCGATCACCCGCCGCCGCCTGGACCCCTTCGGCAACACACGGGGCACCCAGCCGACCGCGGCCACTTGGCTCGGAGACAAGGGCTTCGTCGCCGGCGTCAAGGACACCACCAGCGGCCTGACACACCTGGGAGCCAGGGAGTACGACCCGACCATCGGCCGATTCGTCTCCGACGACCCGATCCTGGAACTCACCGACGCCCAGCAGATCGACGGCTACACCTACGCGGCCGACAACCCGGTCAGAGGCAGCGACCCCTCCGGCCTGCAGATGCCCGTCGACCAGGGCTGCACCAGCTGCGCGCAGGCTGACCAGAAGTCCACTCTGGTCGACACCGGCTCGGTCAACGACAGCGGAACCCACCACAGCGGTGGAGGCGGCGGCTCCCACGGCGGTGGCGGCAGCTCGCACCACAGCTGCGGCTGGTCCCTGTCCTGCCACGTCTCCAATGTCGCCCACAAGGCCTACCACGCCGTCCAGCAGCATCCGGTGATCGCAGCCGTGGTAGCCACAGCAGTGGTGGTGGGCGTGGTCGCCTGCGTCGCCGCCACCGCAGGCGGATGCGCAGCCGTTTTGGTGGCGGGCGCCGAGGGCTTCACAGCTGGTGCTGAGGCGGGCAGCCTCGGAGGGGCCCTGGTGGGCGCATCGGTGGGAGTAGCGGCCGAAGGCGGCGCCGTCATTGCCGGGTCGATGGGCATCGCGGGGGCCGGTGCGGCGGCCGTCGCGAAGGGCACCGAGACGGCCTCGGCAGCCAAGGCAGCGACCCGATCTGGGGCGAAGGCGGCGGACAATGCTGCGGAGGGGACGGCCGCGGCCGGCGCGGCCAAGGGCGGTCAGCGAGGGGAGACGGCTGCACCCCGCAGCGGCGCGGCTAAGTGCGACCACAGTTTCCTGCCTGCGACCAAGGTCCTGATGGCCGACGGCCACGAGAAGCAGATCAAGGACATCAAGCCGGGCGACAAGGTCCTTGCTACCGACCCCGAGACCGGCAAGAGCCAGTCCCGCACCGTCGAGAAACTGATCACCACTAAGCACGACAAGGACTTCGCCACCGTCACGATCCGCGACACGGCCAATGGCAAGCCGTCGAAGATCGTGGCTACGGTGACCCACCCGTTCTGGGTGGAGTCCGAGGGGGCTTGGGTCGATGCGGGTCACCTCAAGCCCGGCATGACCTTGCACGAGGCTTCGGGCGCGGTAGCTCAGATAGCTGCCGTCAAGATCTGGCACCGTCCACACCTGACCCATGATCTGACGGTCGCTATAACTCACACGTACTATGTTGTGGCAGGCGTCGTCCCAATCTTGGTCCACAATTGCGACTTGAATACAGACGGGTATCTGTATCGCGGTCTTGCTGTGGGGCACGATAGTTACGATGCGGCCACTCAAGGCCGTGCGATACCTCTCGGAGGTAATGCCAGCATAGAAAATCACGTGGGTGGAAATAACACGGATTCCGTCTTTACATCTTGGTCGGATGCTCTCGAAGTTGCGGTTGATCATTCTCAGAGCCTGAACGGGAAATGGGTTGGGGAAGGTGTCATAATGCGCATCAAGGTGGCAGATATAGATCCACTCGTGGGCCCATCGAGGAATATTCAAATCCATGGCAGTCAATGGGATAAGTCATTCTTCGAAGATGAGCATCTGCTTGTCGGGGAAATTCACGCCCCGGAAATTAGTTTTGACTTCGGGGAAACCTGGGCAAGTGTTGCGGGTGGGTGAAATGAAAGAGCTATCTGTAAGTGAACTGCTAGCCGCATTCGGATCCGACTCCGAGGCCAGTAGTAGGGCTAAAAATGCACTACGCTCTGGAGCGCATTTCGACGTCTGGTCCGATCCCGTTCCGGCGACGAGGCTCCTGGGTATCTGCCGGGCGAGGATGGTCACCTTGCGGCGGCGTGGCAAGCCGACTTTCGGTGTCGCGGAATGCCTTGCGGGTCTTGCTGGAATGGGTGATAGGGGCCTTCTTGTGTCCTACGTGGACGATCGTGAACGAGCTGGATTCTATTTTCAGCTCTACCTCGACCCGCATCCGCTTAAAGTAGTCGGATGTGTAGGAGTCGATATCTCACCCGGAGATGGCCCCATTGCTAGTCCCGAATAGGCGACGCTGAGCGTGCTCTCTGAATTTCCGCTCGGAATGGAATGAAGCACTGTCGACTGTTGCATCCTCTTGTGTGATCGAGGGTGTTCGAAGGTGCGTAGCGTCTATTTGCTTCTATTTCAAGAACTTCCAGTCGGCTTAGTGGTGAGGTATCAGGTGAGCGTCGTGACCGTGGTGAATCGCGAAGGCGTTGAGGGAGTTCCCTCCATGGTGGCCAGGGCGATGGGGCGGGAATGGTACAGAAATCATCTGGCCAGCATGGACCCGTTGCGGGGCGCGCGGCCGGAGGGGGCTCACGTGGGGTATGTAGCTGACGCGGCGCTGGCTGCCGGGGCGACGGGTCATCCGGTGCTAGTGCTGGCGTCCAACGGGCGGAGGGTCGCGGCCCGTCTCGTGGACACGGGAATCGCGTCGGTATTCGCGTGCCTCGGATTTATGGCTGCGGCGGCAGCCAGCGACGGCGTCGCACTGCTGGTCCTCATGCCAGTGGGGTTCGCCGCGGGCGGACTGCTCTACTTCCTTCCTCTTGTGCACTGGTGGGGCACAACGGTCGGAAAGCGGATTTTCGGGCTGCGGGTAGTCCGGTTGTGGTCGGACGGGACGCTTCCGCCTTCTTGGAAAGACACGTTTCTTCGGGAGTTCGACCGGGGGGCCTTCTTGTCACTTCCGGTGCTGAATCTGCTGGTCGGCGCGATGCTGTTGATGCAGATGGCGAAAGACCGGGGGACCTATCACCAGAGCAAGTACGACCGTGCGGCGCGCACCGCTGTAGTGCGGTACTGACAACTCCACCATCTCGTCGCATGGTAATGGGTGCTGGTTGTTGGCCCCCCGAGGGACAATCGCACCGCTATACAGGCGATTCGCCCAATGCCCCGGCTCAGACCGTCCTTCCAGAGGAGCTACACCCCCGGCATGCGATCTTCCGGATGCGGGCCCCGTGGGCGAGGTCAGTACCGCCAGTGCCAGCGGTTGTCCGTCGAGTCCAACCGGCAGTAGATCACGGTGCCCGACGAGTTCGTACCCGAGGTTCCCGCCAACGCCTTCGGGCAGTACTGCCCAGCCTGATAGCAGTTACCGGCCGGAGACTTCGGTGTGCACCCGGCAGGCTTGGGCGGCGCGTAGATGGGCGTGGACTTCGGCGACGTATGGATGGGCGTGGGTTCGGGCGAGTCCGTAGGGGTGGGCGTTGACTTCCGCTTCCCCTTGCGCAGGCACAGGTCGTAGGTGTCGTCGAAGTAGATCGCGTAAGACTTCGGTCCGATCTTTTCTGCCCGGCAGACCAGGCTGTTGTTGTGCCGTGCGATCGAGGACAAGTCCGTCACGGAGGACACCTTGTGGTCCTCGTTGTAGGTGTAGACGTTGATCTCATAACCCGCCTCAGCCAGCCCGTCGCCGTGGGTGTGTGGACGACGGCGTAATTCCCCGGGGCGACGGTCACGTAATTCCCCAGGTCCTGGCCTTTGTGTGGGGCTAGGTTGTTAGAGGCTGTCCGGT
>NZ_JAVDVA010000043.1:0-44362 GCF_031456635.1 Streptomyces sp. 3330 | reverse complement strand
CGGAGCGAGTAACTCCCACTCCCCATCGGTGAGTTCATGGCGACGTATCACCCCACCATGATCCACCACCCGGTGATCTTTGAAGACGGACCCTAATCGAGAGAAGTTGTAAGTGCGCGCCGCTGTGGCCAGAGGGCAAGGGTGACCTTTCCAGCGCCAACCTTGATCAACGTGCTCGTCGCCTGGATCGAGGCACGCGGTCGGAGCACAGGGACTTCCTTGAATCCCACTCGCACTTTCAGGATCGGCTCCGTGAGCTCACCGAGATTCAGTTGCCGCCCGACACGTGGGTAGACGGCGCGCACAGGCCCACTCCCGTGGACAGGGCGCCGGCTGGGGGCTCCTCCATGACAGCCGCGGAGACCTCGCCCGCGCCATGCGGGAGATTGATCTCCTCGGGCCGAAGGAGATCATGGGGCCAGCGCTCGAATCAGTCTTCGAATCCGTTGAGGCAGTCTTCAGCGCTCGCCTGCGATACGAGAGCAGTGAGCCGGAGTCCCCTGACGGCGAATGGGGACGGGCTCGACACGCGTTCGAGATGGCGCACGGCACCTTCGTGGAAAGCGCGAGTCAGGCCCTGCGCTCGGATCAGATCTAGACCAGGGACGCGAGCGTGGGATGGCCCGCCAGGACGGGCATGCCTGGTGGGCCAATGGGCAGTCTGGCAGGGGGCTCAGCACGTGACAGGGGGAACGCTCCAAGCGAATCGGGCCTACCTTGCCAGCATGAGCACCCCAAAGACGATCTACACCCAGAGCCCGTCGGCTACCCCGGCAGCAGGGGATTCACCCCGATCCCGAAACGCTGGGCGGTCGAGCGGACCTACGGCTGGCTCATGCTCCACCGCCGCCTGGCCCGCGACTACGAAACCCGGCCCGCCCGCTCCGAAGCCATGATCCACATCGCCATGGCCGACCTCATGACCCGCCGCCTCACCAGCGAGAACACGATCTCCTGGCGCGATCCGACACAGCAGACCAAACGGCAGATTCCGGGATGAAACAACGGGAGAAAACGACCTCTAAGCCGGTGACATGGGGCTCGTGTCTGTTCCGCCCCGCGATCGTTAGGCCATTCGGTGCACGGTCGGTCCGGGCCTATGGGGGGAGACACGCGTGGAGGTCAGGGACGTCCATCATGCCTACCGTCGGCGTGTGGTCCTGAGAGGTGTTGACCTGCGGCTTCCGGCAGGGACGCTGTGCGGGATCGTTGGGGAGAACGGCGCCGGCAAGTCCACGCTGCTGAAGGTCCTCTCCGGCGAGTTGCGGCCCACGCGCGGCACGGTCCGTCACAGCGGCCGGTTCGGCTACTGCCCGCAGCGCGTGGTCCTCAATGACGCGCTGACCGTCCGGCAGCACCTGACGTTCTTCCAGACGGCTTACCGCCTGGCCGATGTGCGCTATGCCGAGGAGGTCATGGAGACCCTGGGCTTTACCGGATACGTCGATGAGCGGGCCGGGGTGCTCAGCGGTGGCACGCGGCAGAAGTTGAACGTGACGTTGGCGCTCATGCACGATCCGCAGGTCCTGTTGCTGGACGAGCCGTATCAGGGCTTCGACTGGGACACCTACCAGCGGTTCTGGGACCTGGCAGCGCGACTGCGGGACGCGGGACGCTCGGTCTTGGTTGTCTCCCATCTGGCGTACGACAAGGAGCGCCTGGACGAGTTGTGGCGCCTGGACGGCGGGACGCTGCATGCGGACCAGGTGGGGGCCTCGTGATGTTCCACCTGAATCGCTTCGCGGTCGCCACCCGGCTCACGCTCATCGAGCACGGCCGCAACCGGTTCGCCATGATCCTGGTGATCCTGTTCATCCCGGTGTGGACGACCCTGGCGTACCTGGCGATGCCCGACACCCCGGCCCGGATGCGGTTACGCGCCACCGGGGAGGCGCTGGCACCGCACGGCAACGAACTGACATCGATCAGCGGCGCCCTCAACGCCGTCACCCTGATCACCGGCTTCATGATGTTCGCCGCCACGTTCTCCGGCAGCGGCTTCGACCGCCGCCTGGCCATGGCCGGCTATCCGCGCGCCCACCTGGTCCTGGCCAAGGTCACCGCCCTGGCTCTGGTCTCGGCGGCGGTCGCCGCCTACGCCACGGCCATCACCTGCCTGGCTTGGACGCCTCGCCAGCCACTCCTGCTCGCCGCCGCCCTGTTTTGCGCAGGACTGACCTACGGCGCCCTCGGTGTCGGCTTCGGGTCGCTGCTGCGCAGGGAAGTCGAGGGGATGTTCGCCCTCGTGATGACAAGCATCGTCGACCTGGCGCTGCAGAATCCCATCACGAGTTCCGGGGCTGACAACCCGGTCGTGCGCTACCTGCCCTCGTATGGGGCCATGCAGGCCAGCACGGCGGCCGGATACTCCACCAGCCCGGTCCCTGGGCATCTGGCCATCCAGCTCACCTGGTTCGCCGGTGCCGCCCTTCTCGCCCTGCTGGGGTTTCGTGGCAGCACCCGCAACTGCCTGCCGTCGACCGCCCCCACCTCGCCGCCCGGACCGCGAAGCAGCAAGGCCGGCCTTCCCGCGCCCCGCCAAGCTGCCACGCCATCGGCTGCGGCGTCTGACACGGAAGCACACTGAGGTCCCGGTTCCCGACATGTGCGCCACCACGAAGCCCACCACGGCAGACCTCGTTGCCGCCCTGCCCGCACAGCGAGGGCGACGTGTTCGCCGCCCGCCCACAAGGCCCCATCCGTCGCTACGGGCGGCGTACCAGCTGTGTCGGCGCACCACACGCGTGCACGATCCCGGGATCTACGCCCTCATCCAGCTGATGCCGGCCGTGCTGCGCCCGGCAGGCTGGGCGCTGTGGGCGGCGGCGAGCGTCCTGGATGATCTGGCCGACCGTCGGGATGAGGAACCGGCCGAGCGTGAGGCACGCGTCGAAGCGTGGACCCAAGCCCTGCAACGGGACTTGGCGGCTGGCACCAGCAAGGATCTGATCCGGCATGCCCTGGTGGATACAGCCCTGCGATGGCATCTGGACCTGTCCAGCCTGCAGGGCGCCATGACCAGCACGCGTGACGACGTCCGCGGCCGGCGCTTCGCCGACTGGACCGAGTGGCGGGCCTGGTGCAACGAGGCAGTCGTGCCGTGGGTCGACCAGCTACGGCACCTGTTCGAGCAAGCCGGAGCTCCGATGACACTCCGGCTGGACCGGCACAAGGACTACGAGCAGTTCGTCGACGGCGCCCAGCTCACCGACACCCTCACCGACCTGAGCACCGACCTCGCCCAAGGCGACCTGCTCCTGCCGGATGAGGCCCTCGACGCCTTTCCCGGCGTGGAAGACGACCTGCGGCAGGGGCGTTGGAGCCCGGCCACAGCGGCGTTGATCCGAGAGCTGACGACTCTGGCCCGCCAGTGGCTGACCAAGCCCGCGATGACCAGAGGTATGCACCCGGGCGCTGCCAGCATGCTCAACACGGCCGCCTGCCTGATGCGCGCCCAACTCGATGCTGTCGACGCGGCCGGACCCGCCTTGCTCAAGCGCGCACCGCGCCCCTCCCTCGTCGCCCGCACCCGCATCCTGGCCCCTGCCCGCCTGCGCTCGGGCCTGGCCTGGAGCCTGACGCCCCTGACCGTGCCCGGACCGCGACGACCCGTGATGACCACGAGCGATCCGAGCCCGGCAGCTGACGACACAGCTCTCCGACGCCCGCCACCACACCCAGGCGGCGCCCGACCCCCGCAGATCGCCGCCGACCACATGCCCTCCCACGTAGCGGTCATCATGGACGGCAACGGCCGCTGGGCGAACCAGCGTGGCTTACCCCGCCCGGAAGGCCACCACGCCGGCACCGCCGCCGCCCACGAGATGGTCTACGGCGCCCTGGAGATCGGCCTGCCCCACCTGACCCTCTACGCGTTCTCCACCGAGAACTGGAAACGCGACACCGAAGAGATCACCACCATCCTGGACGTAATCCGACGCGACCTCGACGAAGGCCCCCTCCGCGACCTCGACGTACGCCAACGCTGGCTGGGCCACCCCGACAAACTCCCCGAAGAGCTCGTCCAGGCCCTCCGGCGCGAGGAGCGCCGCACCCGCAACCGCACCGCACTGACCCTGACCGTGTGCATCAACTACGGCGGCCGAGACGAGATCACCCGCACCGCCGCAGCCCTCGCCCAGGCAGCGCGAGCTGGCGACATCGACCCCCACCTCATCAGTCAGGACGACTTCACCCGCCACCTGCCCCACCCCGACATGCCAGACGTCGACCTGCTGTGGCGCACCGGCAACGAACAGCGCACCTCCAACTTCCTGCCCTGGCACGCCAACTACGCCGAGCTGCACTTCACCCCCGACTACTGGCCCGACGTCGACCGGCGTGACCTGTGGCAGGCCATCACCGAATACAGCCGACGCCAACGCCGCCACGGCGCCGCCCCCGCCGTCTCACCACCGACCGTTCCGTCATGGCCGATCTGACTTTCGGAGCTAACGAGTCCGCGCTCGGCGAAGTCCACACTGACGGGCACCCCAAATTCAACGCCGCCGGTTCCACGTTCCAGATCGGATCAGGGCCAGCCATCGGTCCTCGCATGGGCCGACTACGAATCCTCAGAACGCGCCACCTGCCCGTACCAGCAGACCGCAGGCCATCTATCGGTCGTAGTCACACCCGCCGCATTGCCCCTAGACCGGGTTCGCTACATGCGGCATACCGCCCTTTCCGGCAGAAAGAAGTCTCCGTCCCCGGCACGCTGCGCGACGGCTCCGGGGAAAAGCCGCTGCTAGCTGGGGCGTGCCGCTGGGAGACTGCGGGGATGACCACGCAGCGGCTGCCGTTCCCGGTCTCGGACGAACGCGCCCACTACTTCGTCGACAGCGGATTCACCACGCTGCCGCAGCTGATCAACGAAGTCAGCCGCGAAGACCTCGCTACTGCTGCGGCAGAACTCTCCCAGCAGCCCGTCACCCAAATCGTGCTGACCCCCGGGGAAGCCGATGCTTGACCCCCAGGACTACACCCACCTCGTCAGCGGAATGACCGTCGCCAAGAGCGACGGCCTCACACTCTTGACGCTCCCCCAGTTGGCCGGCGAAATGGCCTATTTCAGATGGCGGTGGGCCAGCCGGCCCGTGGCCGATACGCAGAGAGCCAAGTTGCTGGAGCTCGCCCTGAACGAGGCCGTGCGCGTCCGGATAGCAGCAACGGCCACCGATGCACCCAAGGGCAAGGTCAAGTTCCAGGTCCTGATCGACGCCGGAGCTGCTGCCCAGCCACTGCCCGCCGCGGCCGAAACCGCGGAGCGAGCCACTCAGCGCCATCTACTCGGTCCCGGCCCGGATCGGCCAGCCTGACCTCACGGCAGCAGCCCGAAGTCGGAATAACCAGAACCGCCACACAGTCGCCTGAAGGAGCTACGTGCCCAAGCACACCAGCCACCGCGGGAGTTGCCCATCATCTCGTAGGCCGTCGAACGGGACGCCGGGCCGTTGCCTGGGCTGTCCCTGAACCGTCAGAGGTTGGTGACCTGCGTTTTCGCTACTCAGGAGCGGTGTCCATAAGCGGCCGAACGGTCGCGCCCCATACGCTCGCGACCTGATTCTGAAACCATCAGTAGAGCCTGCCGAGACACGGCTGCTCAGACCCGGTCAAGGACGACCTGGTCATCCTCGGTGAGTCGTCGCCAGAACGTTCCTTCGGACTCATGAACCGACTTCGTGGCCTCAACAGCATCCAGCGTCTCCAGGATCAGCTCCCAGTCTTCGTCGCCAGGAGACCCCTTTGCCGTCCCGTACACGCGATACATCCCGCACCTCCTGTTCCCACCAGGCTATGAGGTGCGCCAAGGACAGCACAGCCCTTTGACCGCACTCCTGAGACACGGCTTGGCTGCGCAGGCTCAAGGCGGATACGTGCAGCGTGGCAGCCCTCGGCTGCAGGCGGGACCGCTGATGGGAGGTGCTGCCTACGTGTTGTCGAGCCGTGCGCGCAGGGCGCCGGCCACGGCGCGGTGGGCCGTAGTTTCGCCGGAAAGAGCGGTCAGGAGGGAGTGCTCGATCTCGAGATAGGGAGCGGTGCACTCGGTGATGGCGGGGAGCGCTGCCACGGTGGGCTGGCGCATACGTTCGCTGATGCCTTGGAATGCAGGAGCGTAGGGGGCGAGGTAGGTGTTGAGCAGTCCAATGGCTCGATGGGTCTGGCTGGACTCGCCCATGGCGAGGAGGTTTTGGCGAACCTCGGGCAAGAAGTCGAAGGTGATCTGGCCGTACTCGTTGCCTTCCCCGATCGAGGGCTCGAGGCTCACGAGGAGTCCGCTGGTCAGAACGGCGGACAGGTCGCGGGTGGTGGCTGCGGGGGCGAGTTCGGTGGCGATGAGCTGCATGACGAAGCGGTTCAAGGGGGCAACGGCGAGCAGGATGGCCAGGTTGAATGCGTGCTCGGGTGCGGTGGTGTGGAACTCCGCGATGAGTTGACTGGCGTCGGGTGCATCGTCCTGGGCGCGGGTGGGTGCAGGCACTACGGCGTTCGGGGGAACAGACATCGTGACAGTCAGGGCTTGCTGGTGCACGAGGAAGTTCGTCAGGAGCAGGCGGGTCCACTGGTCGAGCCAGCGTTTGCGGATCTCGAGTACGGGGATGACCATGCTCTGGTCCCGCGCGTCTGCGGTGCTGGCCCGGGCGGCGCTGTCGTGCTCGTTGGGAGCCGTTTCCAGCTCCTTGTTGGGGCACCACTCGCGCACCGCGCGCAGCTGCATGGGCTGTGCGGGGATGCCGGACAAGGACCAGTGGTGGTGCGGCAGAACGTGCAGGATGGCAACGGTGTGCGACGAGGCCCATTGGTACAGGTCCGGCCAGAGCAGACGGCGTTTCCAGGCCGCTCCGACACCGTCGGTCAGCACCAGAGTGATCTTCGAGCGCTCGGGAGAGAAGTGCTCGGCCTGCAGGGTCGGGCGGTCCGTCGGGCGGAACAGATCGTCACAGCCTGCGGGTCGGCGGTTGGCCATTTCGATGACCTGGACGCTGTGGAAATGCGGCAGGTCGCGCAGGCACGCAGCGATCGCGTTGGCTGCCGGGTACCAGGCAGTCATGGACGGGCTGGTGTCAATGACCAAGACCAAGTCCAAGCCGGGCGCCGCAGGGGCGTCGTCTGGGCCCTCGGGAGGGTCGTAGATGCTTGCGGCTGGCCGGGTGGGAGTTTCTCCCATCAGGCTGAGCGGGCTCAACGCTGAGGCCGCGTTCTCCGCAGGTGCTGTCGGTGCGACCGTCGGCCAGTCGTCCGGAGCCTCCAGGAAGACCGGATCGAAGGACAGGGGACTGCGCCATCGATGGTCCACCGCGGGGATCGGTGCGGCGGTGATGAGCCACGGCTGCGCGTCGAACAAGGTCACAGGGGTACCACCGCGTCCGGTGATGTGAGTGCTTTGAGCACGGGTCGTGGCTGGTTCGGGTCGTCCCACAGCAGCGTCAGATCGCTCAGTGGTCCGGTACCCAGGCTGTCCGACTGGTGCTGCAGCTCGCCCAGGCGTGCGGGTAGATCGGCCAGGGAGCCTTTGGTGAGGTCGCGCACGTGCTGGCGAAAGGATCGTGAGGTGCAGTCGCTTCGATGCCACAGGATCGCCGGTGCCCCGGCGCGGATGCCGTCGAGGAGCTGCCGCCGGCCTTCTTCGCTGTCCGGTGGAGTGTTCAGCACCAGCAGTCGGCCGGGGGTCGGCGGGCCAGGCAGGGTCTCAGTGTCGGGGGCGGGATCATGTGCGCCGGAGTCGTGACCTGCGATCAGTTGATCCCACTGCTGTTTCCACGCGGAATGCGTGGTTTCCAGGCTGTCTCGGTCCAAGCTGCGCACCACGACCCGGTAATTCGACGTCTCCGCGGCGTTGCGGGCGGGACGGCACCACTGGGCGACCGGCAGGTTGGCCAGCATCAAGGGCAGCCAGAACTCAACGGTGAGCGCGGCCGGACGGCCGATGTCGGCCAGAGACTGTTGCAGTCGCTGATGGACGTGGTGGCCCAGGTCGTGACGGCGTACCCGTTCGTCGCCTTCGCGCATGGGAGGTGATTGTCCGCTCTGGCCGTCCTGGTGCCACACCTGAAGGACGCAGTAGTCCTCGTCCAGGCCGTCCGCCAGTAGGACGAACATGACTCGCCCTGTGCGTTCGGTGCGGGGCGCCGCAGGTGTGGCCTTGACGCGGGCGCGGCATCCGGCCAGCTGTTCCTGCAGACCCTGGGACTGGGCGTAGGAGTCGGCCCAGGCGCGCAGCTCGTCTTTGGCAGCGGCTTCCAGCTCGGGAGCCAGGTGTTCGAGGAAGACCAGGAAGACGGGTAGGCCGGTGGGCAGTGCGTTGCGCCGCAGCAGATACAGCACCACGCTCCACGCGTCGGTGCAGTGGGCGGGTAGGTGCACCGGGAACGGTTGCAGGCATGTCCGTGCGATCATCCTCGCGCTGGAGACTGCCTTGCCTTCCAGTAACTGTCCGAGCACGTCAAGGTCCTCGTCGCTGAGCCGGGCGCTGGCCACCCGCCAGTCCGACAGAACCCTCAGTTGCGCCGCGACTTTGTCATCGCCGGTCACCGTGCCCGCGATCCGTGCCAGGGCGTCGGCGGACTCTGTTGCTTCCCTGTGCTCCATGCACCGTGCCACGATCCACGACAGATGCTCCTGTGCCAGTTGTGTGGTGGATTCGTCGTCGGAGAATGTGCGGTTGAGCGCGTGGGCCAGCATCCTTGCCAGAGCTCTGCGGGTGGGGGCATCGGACAAGGACGGTGACGTACACAGTACGTCGACCATGGCCCTCTCCAGCGCCTTGGGCGGTGCCACCCCCAATACGGCACGCCAGTAATGAACTGCCCTAGAAACCCCCATGACTGCCACCCCCCAAGAACAGCCCGCGGTGCTCGTGTCTGCTGCGCAGTCTGGCCGTCACGTATGACTGTCCGGCCTCCGCGCTGTTGCGGACAAGACACAAATCAGCTGATTTTGACGTACCGGTGGAATCTCTGGTCACAGCGGTGCAGCGATCGGCGAAAATCGAAGCATGGGGGATACGAGCACCTGGGCCGCCTGGGCTGCTGCGGCGACGAGCCTTGCCACACTGGTCGTCACCACGGTCGTGGGAGGCCGCCGGGAGCAGCATCGATGGGCCCGCGAGGCGCTGACGGATGCGTTTGTGGCATTTCTGGAAGCCAGTTGGGCCCATTCTGACGCGGTGCGCTCGCTGCCGACGCAGGCCGGAGCCGAGTCGGCCACGACGCTGGCTCTGTACCAGGAGATGCGCTCGCAGCTGACGCGGCTGCGTCTGCTGACCTCCGAGGAGGTGCTGCGCACGGGCGAAGAGCTGCTGCGTTGCCAGCGCCGTGTGCACGACGCCCCGCCCGGGCCGGAGCGGACGTCCGCGATGGCCGACGCCTCTGCTTTGCGGCGCTCGGTGGTCGATGCAGCCAAGAAGGAGATGGGTCTGTGATGCGTCAGATGACATAGCGCCCCAGTCTGTCCTCGATACCGATGCGAAGCTCTGTCAGCAATGCGCGTGTCTGAGAAGGCAGCTGCTTCACACTCATTTCCACGCTGAGCGACTCCGCTACCTTCGTGAAATACGGATCCGGACCCATGGATGTTCGAGGACCTGGCAGCCAGTGATTGACAATATTGCGCACGGATGACGCGAGAATCGGGTCCTCCCGCATGCACAATGCCCCCAGCAAGGGCGCCAACTGACCCCAGTAGCCAAGGGCCACCAGACGGGCCCGTTCCATGCTGGGGTGCATGTCACCGGTACCCCGCCCCATTTCCTCGAGCGGACCGGTGATCGTTGCCGCGTCTAGATCCGGGTCGTCCAGCGCGGCCAGCATGCCCAGGTAACCGATCGCCGTGACGGCGTGGGCTGCCAGCGTGACCTCGACCAGACCATGGATGCCGTGGGCATGCCGGATGACGGTCTGCTGGTTGTAGTCGTCGCTCGCGACCTGCCTGATGAACGGCAGTTCCTCAGGCAGCCCGACACTCGCCGCCAGCAGAACGAACTGGTGGGCAACGGGCCCGTCCGCAGTCGAGGGCTTCAGATCTCCCAGGCGCCTGCGCAGGGCCGGCGCCAACGGCATCGGCTTCACATAGGGTGCGTCGAGCAACACGTCCGCACTGCCCAGCACCGACAGCAGCGCAGCATCGGGCCCCTTGGAGCGCCAGGAACGCAACCGGCTTTGCTCGCCCAGGAACAGCGGAATCTCCGCCCTGGGCGGCAGCGCACGCCGCCACGTCGTGCACCACGGCCAGTGCAGAGCCTCCTGAGCCAGGCCCTGTTGCGCCAGCGCATGCTGGACCCGCAGCGCCAGACGCCGGCCGGTTTCCTGGTTGAGGGTTTCCGCTGCGCTGACAAAGCTGGACACCGCTTCGACCATCGCAGCGTCCATTTCTGCCAGGAAAGGCTCCAGCAGTTGTTCCAGCGCCTTGTGCCCCTCGGGGGGCAGGCAATGCACGAAGGCTGCCACCACAGAAAGGGAACGGGCCGACCCCTGCGCGGCAACCTCGGAAAGAAGTTCCACACTCACCACGTCCCTGGCCGCCAAGATGTAATGCGCGGCAATCGCACATACACCTTCATCGCCGAAAGCCAGGAGCCGCTTCCACCGAACGGAATCCATGCCCACTGCATGCAGCGTGCTCTCATCGAGGAGTGCAGCAACCGCCGACGTCATCGACTCGCCCGCCCTGTGCGCGGTCACGGCCCGCTGCAGCATCTCCGCCCAGGCGGGGCATTCAGCGAGCCCGGCCCGGAACCGGTACTTCAGCAGAGTCTCGATGTCCCCAGCCGCCGCCAGTTCCTCCAGCACCTCAAGCCGTTCAGCGTTCAACCCATCCGCGGTCTCGGTGTCGGCTGTGGTGCGAAGCGCCTCGTCGACGGCGCTGAGCCGCGAGCCGCACCCTGTGGTGTATGCGCGCTGACGGGCGCGGTCGGGACGCAGACCCAGCTGTCTTAAAGCCTGCCAGGCCTGGGACAAAACCTCCCAGGGCCGGCCCGGCGTCACATGGGCCCACGCGTAGCCCGCAAGCTCGCCCAGCCGCGCCACCTGGATGCTGCGCAGGGCACGCACCGTGATCCCGACATCAACTCGCGCCCTTTTCCCCGCATCCAGGAGAGCGCTGACGACGTCTGCCAGACGTGGCGTCGCCCCGGGCACAGACCACTGATGCATCATCACCAGCCCGTCCAGAGACGCCTGCACCGCCTCTGCCGGACTCTGCGACGAGCAAGCGATCTTGACGAGGACGTCTTGGGCGGAGGGCACACCGTACTTGGCCAGAGCGTAGGCAGAGCGCTTCCACGCCGGGGCGCCACTGTAGTGAGAACGCAACACCTCCTGCTGATGGTGCAAGAAGGCATGGTGAACCTCCTGCGTACAGTGGTCCGGAGCCGCCTGCAAAAGCAGTGCTCCGTACCACGGGCTGGCTTCGACTCCCGCCGTCACGACCGCAAGCACGCAGCCGGGATCAGTGCGCTCGTCGGCGACCAGGAACACGGCCGTGTCCCGCCATCCATGCCTGAGGATGCGCTCTCTCACCACCGGCAGCTGATCGGCCGGGTACTGCTGGAGGGCGATGGCCGCGCAGTAGGCCTGCAGCAGCGGGTCACGGAACCGGATCCGCTCACCGGACTCCATGACGACACTGGAATGCACCAGCATCTGCAGCATCTGCTCCACGTCCGAGGGCACCGTGTCCAGCTCTTCGACTGCTATGCGCAGGACGGCAGTTGCCTGCTCCCGGCTCAAGGAACCGGCGGATCCGAGTTCTTCTGCCAACTTGCCCAGTACCGTCAGCAGGCTCTCGAGTGGGGCCGAGGCGGCAGCTGCGTGCAGCAGGTGCTCCAGATAGGTGCGCAGTAACCCACCGATGTTCGCGGGCACCTGCCCTGTCTCGGCTAAATGGTGCACAAGCAGCCGCAAAGGCTGGGGCTTACCAGCCCAGTCCCGCAGCGCACCTGCTGCGGGATCGGCGAACAAACGACTCTCCAACTCGCCGAGCGGTTCCTGCCAGCTCTCCGGAAGGCGCCGGCGCAGCACTTCGGTCGCATAGGAGCGCGCTGCACTCTCACGCACCTTATGGACCACCACGGTCGGCCACTTGAGAACCGCCGGATGGAAATCGCCCGCCCGCTGGCACACCAGCAGGCGCAGCCGGGGCTGGTTCGATGACAGCCGTCTGATCCAGGCGAGGATCTTGCGCTGGTCCTGCTCCGCCACGTCGTGCAGTTCGTCGACCGTCAGGTGGACTACGCCGAGGGACACCAGCTGCTCCAGGAGCCTCTCTGTCAGCACCCCGCCTTCGTCTGCCAACTGCAGCAAGAACTTCGTGACCGTGCGCTCTTGGCCTTGGCGCTGCTGCAAGAACTTCATGATCTGCTCAGCGGTCGCGTGCAGCGGCAGCAACACGTCGGGGTAGTGCGGGTGGTGCTCCGCCGTTGCTCGCAGACGGAACTCACGGGCGATGCGCGATGTGCCACCGCCAGGCTCCGCGATCAAAATCAGGGCCGGGTCCCGCATGAGCAGGGCCAGACAGTCACGTGCCTGTACGGACAGCGCGCCGTTGCCCTGGCGCACGTAGGGTTCTCCTGGGGCGAGCTGACGTCCTTCCAGGTCGATGTAGGGGTCGTCACCCCAGCCTTCTGACTGGTTAGCAGCCGAAGAGCGTTCGTGCAGAATGCGCCGGACCTCCCGGAGAGGCCCCGCCGATAATCGCTTGATCACTCTGCTGCGCAGTGCGGGGTCCGCCGCCGCAGCAGCCTGGACCAGCAGGCCTTCGGTCACCGAATTGCTTTGATTCCCGCAGAGCAGGAAACGCGCCACGACATCCATGTCCTGTCGCGGCCAGTGGGAAAGAGCGCCTTCCACGCTGAGGAATTCACAGGCCACGCCTGCGGCTGCCGCGGTGACCCGCACGCGTTCGGGCTCATCAAGCGAGTCCCACCGGAAGGTGCGGCAAGCTGAAAGGACCAGGTGCTGGAAATAATGCCGAGACCAAAGCGCGCGGCACTCGGAGGGCACCACCGACCAGATGCCGGACCGCAACCGCCAAAGAATCAGCAGACACCGGGCCAAGACGGGATTGTCCTCGCCTGCGGCCTGCGCGAGCAACTTGGCAGCCGTCGCGAGGTCTGACTCGCCCCACCCGGGCCTCAGCAGCGTCAGCAGGCCCAGATAGCGCTGCAGGCGGACCATCTCCGGAAACGACAGATGCGCGGCGATAGAATCACGCAGGATGCACGTCTCCAGCCAGGTGACGTCGGCAAGCGTGAAACCCTCCCGGCTGAAGGTGGCACTGTCGATCAGGTACGGGACACGGCCCGACAAGATCACATTTCTGGGGTTGAGGTCCCCGTGCACCGCCGTGCGCATGCGAGGTTCCGCGTCCGCGACCAGAAGCGTGTGCAGAGCCGTCAGAGGGTGCCCGACCGTCACCCCCTCGTACTGAAGCGTCTGAGCACTGCCATCCTCGGTGAAGCCGTTGCTGTCACCAAAGTGCTTCTGGAGGAAGGCCGACCACCGCTCGGCACGCACAGAGGTCAACTTGCCCTGCACTTCGACGGTCTGGCCGGCGCGTACTTTCTTCAACTGCTGAGGCAGCCTGGCGCTGTCCGCCAGTTCCACCTGCACCCGGGTTGCATGGAACGTCCCCCGTACGAAGTCGTCCTGCCTGACGACGCTTTCCAGTGTGAAGTCCGCGCGCTCGTCCACCCGCAGGGTTCTGCCCTGACCCGGCGGGGACGTGGAGCTGCGCAGGACTTCGGAGGACGTAGGCCGGGGATAGGTCTGGCCGGGCTGGGGATTGCCGTACACGAGGCGCAGCTGGGCACCCGTGCCCTCGATCTTGTTGACCGTGACTTTCAGGTCGTCGCCCAGACCGCGGTTCTCCGCTTCGAGGTCGATGTGCTCGCATTGGGCGGTGTGGTATAGATTCGAAGACAGCGATTCCAGCACGGTGGTGAGCGTCGTCGTGCAGATTTCGAGATGTGCAGGCGAAGTCACGGCCGCGGTGACGAGATCTTCCAGTGCCTCGAGCTCCCCAGGAGCGTGGTTCCAGGCGCTGACATGGCGGTACACGACCACGCTGCAGGGCGCCTCCTGGCCGCGGTAGGCGTGTACACCTTTACTGACGGCGACAATCGGAACATACAGTGTGGAGTCGAAAGTCTCCTTGAGGGTCTGATAGGCCTTCCATTCCTTGAGGGCCTCGTCATAGGGCATCAGCTTCGCTGCCTGAAGCGAACTCGCTCTACTTTTCCGTGTGACGAGGATCTTCAGGACGTCTGCTCCGCCGCGGCCGCCGGACAGGCGGCCGTGTACTTTCACCGACTGGACATCGGCCGGCCATACGCCCTGATCGCGGCAGTGTTGTTCGGAGGCGTGCGTGTCGCTGCTGACCGCCACTCCGAGCAGCGCGTCCTTGACGTGGGCCTTCTTCTCGTCACTGAAGCCGCAGGCGAGATCGAACGAAATCTTCGGCTGCCCCACACATCCCCCCGCACACCGGCGCACGCTAAGGAGAGTTCCTCACCGTGCAGAAGCGACTACGGGCGGTAAGTGTAGCGAGGTTCCGGTGCCAGACGGCTCGAATGCCGAATTTCCCCGCCACGATGGCTCAGCAGGCGCGTACCGACGCGCCGTGGCCGTCGCTGTGACGAAGCGCGGTGACGGTTGCGTTAGAAGCCGGCCACGTTTGGATGAGGTACTACTCAGTGACCTCATCATCGGTGAGATCGATCGAGATGTCTCGGCCGAGGGCGTGAATGCGCAGTCGGTAGTCGCCAGGGCCTCTCTGCGCGCGAGGACAGAGGCGAAGGTGCGGAAGGCTGCACGGCATCTCAAGCTGGGCTCAGGCGAGGGGCGAACCGTCTGCTGTCCGGGTCGACAGCTGGTACTCATCGACAGTGGGATCGTCAGCGGTTGCAACAACGTCTTCGAAGGTGTCGTCCTTGCTGAGGTCCGGGCTTGCGCGAACTGCTCACGTCGTTTCAGCACCTCCAGAGCGAAGTTCGGGCTCGCACGGTGTCGAGGTCGGTGATCGTGGGGCTGCCTGGATCGCTGCGTGAGAGGAAGCGCCGCAGGACATCGTGCTTCTCGTAGCCGAGGTGATCGGCGATCTCACTTTCCAGGGCAGACTCCAGGACCCGTTTGGTCAGCTGCTGCAGCAGCCCACCCTGCCCGGTCAACTGCAGCCCCTCCGTCCGGGCCCGTTCCACCAGCATGGCGACCAGCTGCTCGTCCGACACGGGCACAGGCTGCCCGGACTGGGCACTCTCGACAGACTCCACGGTCTCCAACTCCACCGCGGTATCAGTCACTTGACGTCTCTTCCATGCTCGTCGGATCCGCCGTCAGATTTACACTCCCGTCCTACGCGGGCATCACCCCATGGATGCGAGAGAGAGTGAAGACGCGTTCCGCTTCGCGCAGGTGGCACCAGGCATGGAGGTAGGGCGGGTCGAGTTCCAGGTCGCTGAGGGTACGTGCGGTCCGGGCTCCCGACGTGGCGATGTATTCGACCGTGATGGCCGCACCGGTGTCGATGGCATGGGCGACTTGGCGGACCTCGCTGTACGACAGGTGCTTCGCGTATCCGGCGACGATCTCCTCGGTGTCCGTAGCGAACGGCACCCCGCTGCCGAACGGCTCGGCTTCCGGTGCTGTCGACGGTGCCTTGAGCAGCCGCTCGGCCAGGGCCTCCATCCCGGCGTCGGCGGGCAGGTCCGAGGCGCGGGTCGCGGCGGTCCAGGGGCCGCGTCGCCCGACCTTCTTTCGTGGGGGCGGGACGGCGGCGGCCCTCTGCGGCAGGCGCCTTTCGATGCATACCGTTCCCCCGGCGCTTTCGGCGACCGGGGCGTATCCCGCAGCACGGAGCGCAGCGAGAGTCGTGGCGGGTGGGCTGCCGGTGACCAGGACCGTCGGGGCGAGCTGCCGCAGGGCAAGCTTGGCCAGTGCGCGGTGGGCAGCGAGTTCAGCCAGGAGCGCGGGTTCGTCGCCGTGGATGACACAGGCCGCAGGGGCGACGCGCACCCGTCCGTGACCTCGTGCGGTGTCGGCGATGAGATAGGCCAGCGGCTGTGGAAGGGCCGTGACAGAGCCAGCCATCAGATCGGCTGTCATGTCGTCCGGGCTGCGGCCGGCGTCCAGGGCCCGGCGGATACTGCGGCTGCTGAAGCGCCATACCGACGCTGTGCCACTGGTCTCCCGGTCGGCCATCGAGTCCAGCAATGCCGCGAGTCGCGCGGACGGGGTGCCGGTGACCACGGCAGTGAGGTCGGCGCCGATCCGGGCCGTCGTGGTCGCCGGGGGCAGCAGCCGTCGGGCCGTGATGCCGAGCTCCTCATCGGCGTGGGCCGCCAGGTGGGCACCGAGCGGGGACAGCCTACCCCGTGCCAGCACTCCCAGCAGTTCGCCTTCGCGGATCACGGTGCTGAACGGTGCCGTGTCCTGGGGCGAAGCATCGTCGGCGAGCGGACGGTGCCAGGCCACGAGCGGCCCCAGCTCCGAAGCGACCTTCACACCCTGCCCCACAGGGAGCCCCGCCGCCGCGGTGAGCAGCCCGTGGCGGGCCTGCAGACAGCCGCCGCAGTCGGGCGCACCGGCGAGCGCGGGAAGAACCTTGTCATCTTCGTCGCGCGCCCGGGTGGGGGTGAGCGGCAGGTCCCGCCACGCCCGGAGCAGTACGGTGAGTTGTTCTGCGGGCTCCTGCTCGGCCCAGGCATCGTAGGCCTCGGTGGGAGGTACTCGATCGCCGTCGCGGGCCAGAAGTCCGGCGGCGTACGCGGTCTCCAAGGCGATGCGTACGACGGCGTCGTCCGCTTGGGCGGCCTTGCCGAGCCGGGCCAGTTCACGTGCCCCGATCCCGCCCGACTTCAGCCGGGCCGGCGGAGCGGTCGCGCACGCCGAAAGGACGGAGGCGGCATGGGCCGCGAACGCGGTGGCGGCTACCGCGGCTTCCCGCTCCACCTCCGAGGAGGTGATGGGCACCATCTGTGTGACCGGCGGCAGAGGTTCGAACGGAGCGTGCCAATCGGGGCCCCGCAGAGCCAGGGCCACCTCGACCGGCATGCGGACGGGCCCGTATCGGTGACGGTCCTGGAGCAGGAGCCCGCGGTCGAGTGCCCATCCGGCGCCTGGTTGGACGTCGCGGCCAGGAGCTCCGAACAGTACGAACAGTGATGGACTCGGCGTGAACCTGGAGCTATGCTCAAGCAACTTCCGTGTGGCTGCCGGTGCCACCGCCACCAACGCGGCGACCCGTTCTGTGTCACTGTGATGCTCCACCAGGGCCGCGAGTCGCTGCTGCTCGGTGCCGGGTGGCTTGATGCCCAGGACCGCCAGCATGCCACGTAGTTCCTCCGAGGTGGTGCTGCTCAGCAGCTCTTCCAGCGGGGCGTCAAGTCCCAGGGGAGTGCTCCACGCCTGCCGCAAGTGCGCAGGCATGCGGAGTGTCTCGTTGCCGTCGGGCCACACGAGCGCCCGGTCCGACAGCGCTTCCAAGGTCGTGTCCAGCGCATGTACCGCCGCAGGGGACGTCGAGCCGAGCAACTCCGCGAGGCTGTCCCGGGTCGCCCGTGCTCCCAAGGCTGCCAGCGCCTCGGCGGCCTGCAGACACGGCAGCGTGAGCTGCGGCAGGACGAGTGCCACGGACCCCGGACGTTGGAGACGGTCCGCCAGTTCCCCCACCGAGCGTGGTTCCGGAGAGGAGGCTGCGTCCCTCCGTATGGTGAGTACGCGTGCCAGTCGGGAACCGTCGAGTTCGCTCAGCCAGGTCGCAAGCGTCGATCGGGACTTCATGAGGGTGCACCTCGACAAACAGGGAACGTCACAGGCGGGCCGTAGCCGCTTCGGGGCCTAGCCAAGGATGGCTCAGTTCCATGATCCGCAGATGCCGTACGAAGACAGAGGCCCGGTGAGCGCAGGCCGAGAAGCCGAGACGCAATTGCGGCTCGGCTTCTCGTTTCGCCTGCTCAGGCGGCTGCGGAGGATACGAGATGCGAACTCGTGAGATTGCGGCACCAACGTGCTTCCCAAGTGGGTTGCCGGTTACCGAGCCTTGGCCAGCTTGCTGTCTGACCTGGTCAGTTGATTCGACGTACAGACACCGGGCGACCACTGCGGGCCGACGTGCGGCGCAACTGGGAAAAGTTCCTCTCCGCGGCTGTGCGCGTCTTCGCCGAAGAAGGGCTGGAGGCGCACCTTGAGCGCATCGCCAAGGAAGCGGTGCAGGTTCGGGCACTCTCTACCGGAACTTCCCCACCCGGGAGGCGCTGATCGAGGCCGCCTGGTAACGAACTAAGCCGGCTGTGCGACGCCGCCCCGACCTCCTGTCGGCCATGCCGCCACGCGATGCGCTCCGCGCCTGGATGGGGCGCTTCATCGACTACGCCACCGCGCAACTGGGGATGGCCGAGACCCACGTTCTGTTTCTCTGGTCAGCGCGAGCCCAGGAACCGGCCGGCCCGCGGACCTCATGCCTACTCCCACCGACGGCTTCGGCGCCGGCCCCGCGGCCCCCGAATGCGTGCGCTGGGAGGTCCTCCTCGCGGGTGTGTCAGCGGGGGGTGTCCGGCGGCAGGGCACCGGAAGCCGTACCGTCGGCCGCCGCCGCGTCCGCGACAGCCTCTGCGGCGGCCTCGGCGGCCTCGGCCGTGTCGTGGGCGGCCTGCGTGGCCATGTTGTCCGACGGTTTGTCTCGGGTGGCCGGGGAACGGGGCAGGACCTCGGTGAAGGCCTTGGAGACGTTTTCGAGCGCAGAGGTCATCTCGCTGGGGATGACCCAGAAGGTGCTTCCCGGGCCCTGCGCGAGCTGGGGCAGCATCTGCAGGTACTGGTAGGCGAGCAGCTTGGGGTCGGGATCGTTGCGGTGTACGGCCTGGAACACCTCGTCGATGGCCCGTGATTGCCCTTCGGCCTGGAGAATCGCCGCAGTGCGGTTGCCCTCCGCGCGCAGGACCGCCGCCTGTTTGTCGCCTTCGGCGGTGAGGATCTGCGACTGGCGTTGTCCTTCGGCTCCAAGGATCGCGGCGCGCTTGTCCCGCTCCGCCCGCATCTGCTTCTGCATCGCGTCCTTGATGGTCTGCGGGGGGTCGATGGCCTTGATCTCCACCCGGTTGACTCTAAGTCCCCACTTGCCGGTGGCCTCGTCCAGCACACCTCGGAGCTGGCTGTTGATTGTGTCCCGTGAGGTGAGGGTCTTCTCCAGGTCCATGGATCCCACCACGTTGCGCAAGGTGGTGACCGTGAGCTGTTCGACCGCCTGCAGGAAGTTGGCGATCTCGTAGAAGGCCGCGCGAGGGTCGGTGACCTGGAAGTACAGGACGGTGTCGATCTCGACGACCAGGTTGTCCTCGGTGATGACCGGCTGTGGTTTGAACGAGACCACCTGTTCCCGCAGGTCGATGACGGGGCGGACCCGGTCGACGAACGGGATGACGAGGTTGAGGCCGGGAGTCAGGGTCCGAAGATAGCGGCCGAGGCGCTCGACATTGCGTGCACGCGCCTGCGGCACGATGCGCACGGCGCGCATCACGGTGAAAACGGCGAAAAGCGCGACGATCAGGCCGATGACGAGGAACGCCGATGTTTCCATAGTCTCATTCCCGGGGGTAGACGATGGCGGTGGCACCGCGGATCTCCATGACGTCGACGGTCGCTCCCGAGGGAATCACCAGCGTTTCGTCGTAGGGGCGAGCAGTCCATACCTCGCCGTCGATGTCGATCCTCCCGCTTCGGCTGGTCACCTCGGTCACGGCGTAGGCGGCCTTTCCGACCAAGGCGTCCACGCCGAACCGCGCCTTCTGCGGTCGGTGCAAGTGACGCATCGCGACCGGCTGCAGGAGCAGCACCATGACGGTGGTGACGACGGTGAAAGTGAGGAACTGCAGAGGGACTGGCATCCCCAAGGCGGCGGCCACCGCTGTGACAGCCGAGGCAGCGGCGAGCATGCCGAGCGCGGCGGTCAGAGTGAGAATCTCCGCCACGGCCGACACCGCAGCAACGGCCAACCAGATCGCCCATGGATCCATTGCGTGCCCCTTTAACCGATGCGGGTGCGGCAGGGCGGTACTCCTCCCATTTGACGCCCTGCGGGCAGAAGGTGGTACTTCTGAGAGAGACCGACCACGGGAGGTCCTTGGCTCCTCCAATACTCGCAGGTCAGGAGGCCGCGTCGTCGAATGAGGAAGGGCCGGGGTTATGCCGGGCGCCTGCGCCCGCGGCCTTGGCGCGTCAAGGTGGCGGTGTACGCAGCGCGAGGATGGCCATGTCGTCGTGACCGTCGCTGGGGTGTTGGTCGGCCACGGTGTCGACGAACTCCTGCAAGGGCAGCCCGATGTGGGTGGTGGCGACTTCGGCGAGCCGGGCGAGCCCTTCGTCGAGGTTCCGGGCGGGGTGTTCCATGAGTCCGTCGGTGTAGAAGACCACCGTGGCTCCTGCAGGCAAGGCGTGGCTGTGGTCGGAGCGCGGCTCTTCGGTGCTCACGGCGAGGGGCAGTCCAGGCTCGCCGCGCAGGTAGCGCGCCTCTCCGTCTGGGTCGATCAGGAGCGGGGAGAGGTGCCCGGCGGTGCTCCAGTGCAGCGTCCAGCCCTGCTTCGCCTTCTCGATACGGGCGAGGCACACCGTGGTGACCGGTAGGTCAGTGATCGCCTCGAGAGTGCGGTCGAGTTGATGCAGGACGGCGCTGGGCGGGGTGAGCCGGTCGTACAGCAGCGCGCGGAGCATGCTGCGGATCTGCGCCATAGCCGCAGCGGAGTACAGATCGTGACCGACGACGTCGCCAATGACAGCGGCGCACGCATTGTCGGGCAGCCAGACGGCGTCGTACCAGTCACCGCCGAGATGGCCCGGGGTACTGGCCGGACGGTAAGTGGCGGCCGCTGCGAAAGGCTGCAGATCGGGCAGGGTCGGTAGCAGCAGGCGCTGGAAGCGTTCGGCGCTCTCGCGTTGCTGTTCAAGCAGGCGGATGTTGTCGATGGCGATGCCAGCGGCGCCAGCCAGGGTGATGACGATGTCCTCGTCGTCCTGGTCGAACGAGCGGCCGCCGGCTCGTTCGGTGAGGTAGAGATCACCGTAGATCGTGCCGCGGACACTGATGGCCACACCCATGAGCGTCCGCATCGGTGGGTGACCAGGTGGGAAGCCGGCCGAGGCGGGATGGGACGCGATGTCCTCGACCAGCAGGGGTTCGGGGTGGTGAATGAGGTGGCCGAGCACGCCGTGGCCGCGAGGGAATTCGATCCCGGCCAGGTCGGCGAGTTCGGACGCCGACAGTCCAACGGTGATGAACTGCTTCAGCTCCTCACCGCTATCGTCCAGGACGCCCAGCGCTCCGTAGCGCGCCCCGGTCAGGTCCATGGCCGTGGTAACGATGCGATGCAACACCGCGGGCAGATCGTCCTCGCGGCTCAGGGCCAGGACAGCCTCCAGTAATCCTTCCAGCCGGTCCTTGGCCCTCGCCAGCTCGTGCAGTGTCGCGGCAATCTCGTCCAGTTCGGCGTCCAGCCGCAGCCCACGTGGCAAGTCGGGTAGGCGTGGCCGCCGCGAGTCCTGTGCGCCGCCGGTCGTCACGGACACGCCTTGGCCGGTTGGTCGGCAGCTTTGGGGCTTTCGCCGCGGAATCCGGCCGACGTGCGGAGCGGGGCTGCGTCGGATCCAACACGGCGGAACGGGCGGTGAGCCGCCAGGGGACACATGCCCGCCGTCCTGCTGGTTGGGAGGACCGGGACCGGGCGTCGGCACGGCAGGTGTCCTTTAGCGGTTACCTCGCCGAGGGCGGCGGCCAAGCCGGTGCACCACGTCACGACAGTTGTCCCCGCACGCCGGACGCTCCCGGCATGCAGCATCGAGCGAGGCCACGAAATCAAGCCCACTACGCCGGTCTGCCCCGCCACGGACGGCAACGCGCCGCCCGCCGATTCGTCCATCGAATTTCACCGCCTCATTCCTGCCAACGCCAGGCAACAACGCTGCTGTCGACACCGGGGCGACCGTCTTGCCGCACCGTCGCGCAGGACGTGCACGAGCCGCCGTCCAGACAAAAAACGGGGGAGTTCCGCGCCACGACGCCGATCTCGTACTACGCCTACCGCTGCTCCTCGCGGGTCAGTCCTGGCTGCCAGCGCGTGGTCATGAGTTACAGCACGGGCATCTCCTTCGGGAAGAGGGACGGTGCGCCCAACCGAGCGCCTTGGCGCATTCCCGCCTCGTGACGGCGGCAATGCGCGCCATGAGCTCGATCACGCTCCCTCGCGTCTCAGCGGATCGCCCGGACGGTCTGGACGAATTGGCCCACGTGCTCCCAGGGGACGGCGGCGAGCAAGATCCGCCCCGGTGATCATGCCGTCGAGTCGGCGGCTGACGACTACCGGGTGTCGGCAGATCCGGGGTTCCTTCACGGCCCAGAGCACTTGGTCGGCACCGCCCGGGTGTCTGTCGTGACCACTTGCCCTGTTCCAGCCGACCCGCGGTCATGGTCCGGGGGCTTTGCCTTAGGCCACGTCCGTCTCCGCGACGTCGCGGTCCGCGGATGCCGCAGAGCCGATCGTCCGCCTGGCAAAGGGGCAGGGCGTCCGCAGCCGGCTCCCTCATCCGGTGCGCCGCGTCCACAGCCGTCTCCTTTGGGCATCGTTGCGGGTGAGGAGAGACCATAAGGGCTGGCCGACCCCGGCCGGTGCTGCTCCGTTCCAGTCTGAGCGCCCGACGGTCGCCGCGCACACCGAGAGTCGTCCACGGCAAGCACGGCCCACATCCGAAGGCGGCCTTCAACGGTGCAGGCCCTACGCGGTCGGAATAGGACTGGATACGCTCCTGCCCTGATTACGGTAATGGGCTGCCGGCCAGGCGATGAGGTCATGAGTGCCGAGGGCCCCGGGGAGCGTTATGACGCGTTTCAGGCCGTCCGCTGCCTCGGTTACTGCTACGCGGCTCCTGCCACATTGGACGGTGACACAGCACGCGCAGGCCCTGCGCTGGCCGGGCAACTGGCTGGTCCCTCACTCCCCCGGGCGCCGGTGATCCCTTCGGCCGACGCCACCGGTGACCCCGCACAGCTGGAAGGGGCGGTCGCCGGCGATCCACCATTGCAGGTCTGGCCGCACGTGGTAACGGCGGGCAGCACGGACGAGATCCGTCTGAGGTGGCCGCATCGGGGCTGCGAGGGCGCGGCGGCGCGGGGTTCCAGGTGGCCGCCAAGTGGGAGGCGGCCGGACGGGCGCATTGGACTGTCGTCCTGGCCAACGGTGACGAGGGAGATTGCGGCTCTCCATGTCCCGATCACAGGCGCGACCACTACAGTGCACGGCTCCACCAAGGGTTTATGGACGAAGGCGCCTTCACGCGGAGTGCTTTAAAAATTGCACCGAAGCAAATGGAGTAGCACGGTAGATTCCGCGATCGATTAATTCTATGCTCTCGCAACCGGAGGGCTGAACATGAATACAGGTGGCGGCGCCAAGACTCAGGGCTCAAATTCGTCCCACAAGCTCCTGTGGCCGATTGGACGAGCGGTAGCACCTGTCAGGCAGCTTTTCGACGATACCGGAAACTATGACGGCAAGGAAAATGTCATTGACGCCGCTTACGTGGCGGCAGCCGATCGGTTGACTGAGCAGCGAGCCCGGCTTGAGGGACTGCGATCGCGGGCCGCAGCGTTGCTTGCCACGGCCGGAGCACTGGCTACGTTCGCTACCGGAATCGGCCTGTTCACTTCAGATTCGAGCAAGGGTGGTGTGGCGCTGCCGTACTGGTGCATGTACGCCCTCATGGGAAATCTGCTCTTGCTGTTGGTCTGTATCTGGCTCGTCCTCCAGCCGACCCCTGAAGATTGGCTGCACGGCCCGCCGGCACCGCTGATGATCGACAAGGCCGCCACAGGTTCTCACGACCTGAACGTCAAGGCAGCCGCCGCAAGAACGATGGATGATGCGGCACTGAACAAGAACGGGGTGCACTTGCTTTTCTGCGGGTGGTGGTACCGCATGGGCGCCATCCTTTTACTTGTCGAACTGCTCCTCATCCTTGCGGGTGTCGTTTACCAGCAGCATGAACGTGCTGACTCCCACCGCGAGAAGTACAGTGCTGCGGCTCCGTCCCTTCAACTCAAGCGGGGCGCTGCAGCCCGTGGCGGTGCAGGCGACGCTGCCTTGGGGCAACGCCTTGGCGGCCACAAACGGATCAGGTTGCCCCTCAAGTCCTCCGGCTTCCGATGCGCCGTACATCTGAGGTCACCGCGTGCAGTCGCGGGCAGGGGTGGCCACGCACAGGCTTCCCTCGCTGGCCGGGGAGCTATGGGCTTCTGCGGTCGTGCCGTTGCGCGGCCGCTCCACTCTGAGCTGGCTGGCACCGTGTCTGTGTTCGCCCAGGGACTCGGAGCACGCCCGGCGTGCCTTATGGGGCCAGCGGGGCCTGGGGCTTCCGCCGGTCGGCCTCAACCTGATCCTGTCCGAGGGGCAGCCCGTCACCGTGGACGAGAACGCCTTTCCCCGGCCTCTGCTCGGGCCTGTTCCTCGTCGCCGGGCGCTCACTGAGCCAACCCGTTCCTTCTTGGGCGGCTTGAGAGCGTCGTGTCGACGTGCCCGGCCGTGCCGAGAGGGCGCGGTAGCTGCGGTCGCGGGTGCCGTACCGGCGGCGGTGTCCCGGTGCCGGTTCCGTCCGTGTGCCGAGTGCGATCCCATGCGGCTGCTACGGCTGCTTCCGCCGCAGGTGCGCGCACGCCGACGGGTAGGTGTCGCAATAGCTCTTGTACTGCCGCACGGACGTGGCCTCCAGCATCGCGTGCGCGACGGCCCTGGAGAGAGTGTCGGCCGCCGCGGAGCCGATCCCGGTGAGGGCACCTGTGTCGTCCGGCTCGTCGTTCGACAGGCGCCGACCGGTGCCGGTGGATACGGAGAAGATCGTGTCGCCATCGGAGAGGGTGTGCGAGGGGGTGATCGCACGGGCCAGGCCGTCCTGGGCAGCGGCGGCCATCCTGGTCAGCGCCGCGTTATCCATACTCGCACTGGTGGCGACGACCGCGATCGTGGTGTTGCGGCCCCGGTCCGCCCCGGTCTGCGGCGTCCCCGGGGCCTGCCGGCACTCCGCGCGGGAGAGCCTGCGCAGTCCGGCGAACTCGTCGCCGATGCCCAGTGCGGCGCCCAGCAGGGTGCAGTCCTTCGGATCCACTGGGCTTCCCAAGGCGTTGACCACGACGAGCGCCCCGACGACGGTCCCGTCGGCCATTTTGACGCTGGCCGTGCCCACGCCTCCCTTGAGAGTGCTCGCCGCAGCGAGGGCTCCTGTCCCGGCGCCCACCGTGCCCTGGCGCACCTGGCCGCCCTCGGCCGCTTCCATTGCCCGGTAACCCCAGGAGGCCGTCGGCCGAGCCCGGTCGCTGCCCCCTCGCCCGATGTCGTAGATCACCGCTCCCGGCACGATAGGAAGCGAGACCCCTTTGCGGTCCTCCAGCCAGTGCATAGCGCCGACACCGACGTCCAGCCCCCAGTCGCTGCCACCAGTCAGGACGATCGCGTCGACACCAGGATTGGCGTTGACGGGGTCGAGTGTGTCGGTCGTCCATGTGCCGGGGGATCCGCCACGCACGTCGACGCCAGCGATGGACCTACCAGGCATGCGGACGACGGTCGAGCCGGTGAGGTAGGGCGGGCGGGCGGACTGCACCTGGCCGACCCGGATGCCGGGGACATCAGTGATGGCGTTCCGCGGACCCGGCACAGGGGCCGCCGTCGTGGTCTTCATCCCCCCGGCGGCCTGGGAAGCCTCGGCGCCGAGCACGAGACACGCAGCGGCCACCGTGCACACCGACCCCATCGCCAGCAGACGGGTGTTCGGGAAAACCATGCCCGACCTCTTCTCAGAACCACCCGGCCACGCCGGAAACCGCTGTGCCGCCCAGCGGCGACGTACAAAAAGTTAGTGGTACGAGGTGTCGTTCAACCGGCGGCACGCCAGGGGATGAGCCGTTCGGATACTCATAACGCTCCGAACTCGTGAGCAGCGGATTTGATCACTCTGGTCAGCCCCTCGATCTGGTCCGTGGAGCGGCTGTGGATGTACCAGACCGCCGCAGACCGTTTCCCACCACACGGCGTACGGCTGCCTCTCCATTCGCGACGAATACGATCGACCACTCCAGCTGCGTTCGGTCTACGGCTCGAGACTTGGGGAGTTCCTGGGCGGCAACCTCGACGCCCCAGGCGAAAGACCCTCGCGTCGCTGGTGCCAGCGCCTCGCTCACAAAGCCACAGGTCAGGGAGCTCACAAAGATCGATCCGTCCGTCCGAACCGTGCACGGAGGAAAACAGGTCGAGCAATCCATCCGAGTAGCAACCCTGCAGTTCAGGTGCCTTCGCCAGCAGGCTCAAGGATCGCCACGCACTCCATGCGCGACGTTGTCGGAAAGGTGTCCGCCCCAGCAACGGCAGAGAAGTCCAGGTCAGAGATCAGAGGCGCCTTCTCGGATCGCTGGGCAGTTTGAAGGCGTCCCAACCGTCAAACGAGCGTCACGACAGACAGTCCATGCTGCTCAGGGCGCAACAGACTGTGGCTACCAGACCACGCCGAAGGATCCGCCTCGCACGCTTCAGAGCTCAGTGCTCACATCGTGGCCCGCGCCACCTCTCGGCCGCCATAATGGACTCATGTTCTCCAGCCCACAGCAGTCTGCATCCGTATCAAGGGGCTCCTCGCCCGCGGATGCCGAGGACCTCACGCTGTACAGGGAGAAGTTCCGGCGGCGTCTGCCGGAGTCGCTGGACGAGTTGCACGGCCCGGCCCAGGGGGTCGTGAAGCTGCCGCTGCACCTGGCCTGGTCCGGGATGACCACGTACGACATGAGCAAGCCTCGTCAGCGCATGGGCCTGTACCGCACCGTCCTGCACGAGGGCCTGCGTGATGACCTGCCCCGGTATCTCAACCGGGACCTGCTCCTCCACCTGTGGCCGGTCCTGCGCACCCTCGTCGGCCGCACTGTGCGCACCGTCTGGGAAGACGCCTTCCCCCAGCTGGCCTCCCGCACCCGGGCAGCCGCGTGACGGACATGCCGGAGCTGCACACGCGGCTCCTGGCGGACGTGATCACGCTAGGTTCCCCGTATCCACTGGTTCTCACCGGTGGATACGCCGTGCGGGCCCACCGCCTCGTCAACCGCCCCAGCCAGGACCTTGACGTCGCCACCGAGAACCCGGCCCCCATGGCTGACATCGCTGCCACGCTCCGCACCGGCCTGGAAGCCCGCGGCTGGAAGGTGCACGCGCTGGAGACCGCCCCGCTGTCCGCCCGCTTCACCGTGTCCGACCCTGACACGGGCGAGCAGTGTGAGGTCGACATCCTCAAGGAGATCTTCTGGCGGCCGGTCACCCAGAGCCCGTACGGGCCCGTCCTCGCGGAAGAGGACGTGATCGGGACCAAGGTCCGCGCCCTCGCCGACCGCGGAGCACCCCGCGACCTGATCGACGTGTTCGCAGCCTCGCGACGATGGACCAATACCCAGCTCGAAGAGTTCGGCCGCCGGCACGCGCGTGGCCGCTTCGAGCGCGAAGACCTCCAGGCGAACCTCACAGGCGCGGAGTGGACCGACGACGAAGCTTTCGCCGCGTACGGACTCAACGACGCCACCATTGCAGCCTTGCGCGCTTGGGCCGTGGAGTGGGCCGACGACCTTGCGGCCCGCCTCCTCGGAGAGACCGATGATCCGGACAACGACTGATGAAGAGCGGCTGGGGTGAATCCCAACGGGCTATGGCCTCCCGCTGTCCCCTCCGGCCGGGACGGGACTCACCCCGAAGCCTGTGCAGTGGTCACCACCCGTGCGGTGATGCGGCGTTGTCGAGTGGGCGCTAGGCAGTTTCGTTTGGATCAGTCGGTCGTTGGTCCGGGTGTGCCGTTGACTGATACGCAGTGGGCGCGGGTCGAGCCGTTACTCCCGGACCGGACACCGAAGCGGGGTGGGCGCTGGCGGGATCATCGCCAGGTCATCGACGCGATTGCCTTCAAGTTCCAGACTGGCGCCCAGTGGGTGCACCTGCCGGAGAGGTACGGCAACTGGCGGGGCGTCTACAACCGGTTGCGGATGTGGGCCTTGGACGGCACCTGGGAGCGGGTGTTCACCGCCCTGGTTGCCCAGGCCGACGCGGACGAGAACCTGAGCTGGGCCGTGTCGGTGGACTCCACGATCGTGCGGGCTCACCAGCATGCGGCCGGGGCCCGGAAAAAGGGGCCCCGGCCGGCGAGCCGGACGACCACGCCATCGGCCGCTCCCGCGGCGGACTGACCACGAAGATCCACCTTGCTGCCGATGCCCGCTGTCGGCCGCTCGCGTTCGTCCTCACCGCCGGACAGGCCGGCGACGCGCCCGCCTTCACTGACGTCATGGCCCGCCTGCGTGTTCCTCGACGGCGCGGTCGTCCGCGCACCAGGCCGGACGTGGTCCTGGCCGACAAGGCCTACTCATCTCGCGCGATTCGCGCCCACCTGCGCAAACGCGGTATCCGGGCGGTGATCCCCATCCCGGCGGACCAGCGGAACCACCGGCTGCGACGCGGCAGCCAAGGCGGCAGGCCACCGGCCTTCGACCGTGATGCCTACAAGCAGCGCAACACCGTCGAGCGGTGCATCAACCGCCTCAAGCAGTGGCGCGGCATTGCGACCCGCTACGAGAAGACCGCGACCATCTTCCTGGCCGGACTCCATATCGCCGGCATCTTCCTCTGGTCTGCCCGCTGAGAGACAGGCAGCTCACGGTCGGAGGCGTTCCGCCTGCGGATCGAAGCAGACGAGTCCATGCTCGCGAGCCAGCGCAGAGGCATACTCGGACACCTCCTCAGCCTTGCCATAGGACATGAGCAGGTACACCATCGGCCCCGATGCCTCCTCGATGACTGGCGGTGACGCCCATACGCCACTGCCCTCGTCGTCCGGGTATCGCGCGACGAGGGCTTCCACGTAGGCCACGATGCGCGGCACCGGAGGTACGACAACATCGTCCGACTCTAGGTAGCGCTCGAAGAGCTCGTCGTAGGTCGAGCCCGCTTGGCCGTCGTCAAGTGGACGGTCGCCGTCCCACACCGCAAGGTCATAGCTCACCAGCGCATCGTCGCAGGCAGCAGCTCCTTCGGACTCAGCAGGCCCTGAAATCGAACCGCCACCAAGTGATCCGAAAGAGAGCTCCTAGGTCCACACTAGCCTCGACGGACCGGCCAGCTCCTGCAAGCGCCCCATAGCCAACTGCGGTAACGGTCTTGCAGGGTCTGTCAATCGAACGGTGTAACCGGGGTGTTCGGGGTTACTGACGGGCTGCGGAGAGTCGGCCGTCGAAGGCGTTCAGAGCGGTTTTCCAGCGCAGGGCCGAGCGGTCTGCCCCCTGCCGGTCGGGTCGAGCGACATGATCGCCACGTAGACGCACTTCCACGCGGCCTGCTCGTTCGAAAAATACCCGCGGGCCTTGTCCGCCCGCCGGATCCTGGCGTTCACCGATTCAATCGCGTTGTGGTGCAGACGATTCGGCGGATCTCGGTGTCGAAGCGGAGGAACGAGGTGAACTCCTCCCAGGCGTTTTCCCAGAGCCTGACGATCGCCGGATACTTGCGGCCCCCACGCGTCGACGAGCACTGGAACAAGGGCCTCAACCCCACCGACGGGTGCGACACCGTAAAGAGGTCATCCTGTCCGAGGCCAAACTCGCCCCGGAGACCGGACCACGGTGCGCGCTGTCGGGTGGGCGCTACTTCTCGGAGTACGACCAGGTATGGGTGACCGCGCGTCCTCGCTCGATGTCGACCACATCGTGCCGCTGGCCGAGGCATCGGACTCCGGGGCATCCGCAGGGACGCCCGCCCGGCGCAAGGCCTACGCGAACGACCAGGAAGCACCGGCGTCGCTGATCGCGGTCTCGGGCAGCTCCAACCGTCCAAGAACGACAAGGACCCAGCCGACTGGCTGCCCGTCGAAGGCTTCCGCTGCGAGTACGCCAGCGCCTGGGTGGCCACCAAGCTGCGCTGGCAACTGCCCGCGGACCCGGCCGAACGCGACGCCCTCACCCACCTCGCGGAGCACTGCCCGGACGCCACCGTCACCTACGACCAAGTACCGCAGTGACCGCGGCCCGCGCATAGCACCGGCAGCGCGCCCGCCCCGGGAAGGGCAGGGCGCGCCGCCGGGTCTCATGCGGGCCGCGGCCGTGGCGCGGCATCCACTGTCAGTACGGCGTGGGGGTCAGTGGCGTCCGCCGCGGCGGTGGCCCCAGGAGTAGTCGTCGACGAGACGGCCGCGGTCGTTGCGCAAGGTCGCGGTGTCCCGGTCGTTGTCCCACACGTAGGTACGGCGGTTCTGGTAGAGGTCGCCTCGGGTGTCGTGGCCTTCGCCGGTGTGGATGCGGACGGTGGACTGCGGGGCCAGGCGGTAGTGGTGGAAGGTGTAGGTGTGGCCGTCCTCGTCGGCGAGGGTCCAGCCGTCCAGGCTGACCGCATGGCGGGCGGGGTTGGTCAACTGGACCCGCTCCCTGTTCAGCGAACGGTTAGAGCGGTCGTCGCGGCCCGGGGAGTCGTACTGGACGGCCGAGATCTTCACCTTCTGGCGGTCCGGGCGGTCATGGTCGGCCGCGGTGGCCGGCCCCGCCGTGACCGAGACCAGAGCACCCGCAGCGAGTGCGGCAGCGGCCAGGCGGCGAACGGCAGAGAAAGCAGAAACGGACACGATGTCCCCCTGATGGTGCGAGCGCGCTCCCTCGTGCGGCAGCGGCGGCTGCTGCACGAGGGAGTACAGAGTGTGGTGACGGCCTGGCGGCCGTCCTTCGATCCGGGCTGCCGCGCGGGTCAGTGGCGGCCGCCGCGGCGGTGGCCCCAGGACTCGTCGTCGACGAGGCGGCCGCGGTCGTTGCGCAGGGTGGCGGTGTCGTGGTCGTTGTTCCACACGTAGGCGCGGCGGTCCTGGTAGAGGTCGGTGCGGGTGTCGCGGCCTTCGCCGGTGTGGATGCGGACGGTAGCGCGGCCGGCCAGGCGGTAGTGGTCGAAGGTGTAGGTGTGGCCGGACTCGTCCTTAAGGGTCCAGCCGTCGAGGTTGACCGACCGGCGGGTGTTGTTGGTCAGCTCCACCCACTCCTTGTTGAGCGAGCGGTTGGAGCGGTCGTCGCGGCCCGGGGAGTCGTACTGAACCTTCGAGATCTCCACCGCTGGGCGACTGGGGCGGGCATAGTCGGCTGCGGTCGCCGGCAGCGCCGCGACCGAGACCAGGGCGCCAGCGGCGAGGGCGGCGGCGGCCAGACGGCGGGCGGTGACAGAAGCGGTCAAGGAGTCCCCCTGATGGTGCGGGCACCTTCCGCACACGGCCTTCGCGGCCGCTGTGGGAGTCGGTGCGGTGTGCGGGTGGCGGCCGGGCTGGCCGCGCACTCACACTCTGTCCCCCCCCCATGCGGCAGTTGGGAGGAAACACGGACTGTGTTACCTGTTGCCCGCATTCCTGTGACTCTTAAGTGCATCGTCCATTTATGCCGTGCATGCACAAGGTTGACGCCTCGCCAGAGCGGGCTCCCTTTGCGGGCACTGGCCGGGGAACCCTTCCTGGCCCTGTCATGCCGCTCAAGGCCGGATTGACCGTCACCCGAAAGTGAGTAACAGCGCGACGACTCGGTCAGCTCGACACGAACCCCGTCCGCGCCTTCGGCCCTGCCCCTGATCATGTTGCTGACT
This sequence comes from Streptomyces sp. 3330, assembly GCF_031456635.1. Taxonomy (NCBI): domain Bacteria; kingdom Bacillati; phylum Actinomycetota; class Actinomycetes; order Kitasatosporales; family Streptomycetaceae; genus Streptomyces; species Streptomyces sp. 3330. The sequence goes on along the minus strand of NZ_JAVDVA010000043.1, from coordinate 12,708 downwards.
TCGAGGAGATACGAGGCTGCGGGCCAGCCCGCTGACCTGCCCTGACGATGCCAAGGACCTGGACCGGCTGGACGCTGCACCGGTTGCGGCACTCCGCGCTCACCCACTACGTCGAGGGCGCCACCTCCACCCCGATTGTGCTGGCCCGCCCCCGGCAGGTTGCCGAACGCGACCCGGCCGCCGGCCGCCGGGGCTGAACCGCTACCGCCGAACGGCACCGCAGGACAGTGAGAGGACCCCGGCCAGGGCCGGGGTCCTCTCACTGTCCTGCGGTGCCGTTTCAGTGGCTGCCAGCGAGTTCGCCGGTGAGCTTGCTATGCAGATCGGCGCTGGGATGGTTCAGTCCGGTGATGTCGACGGTCTTGCCGAGCTGAGCGTACTTGGTCTCGACCGCGTCGAGGGCGGCCACGGAGGAGGCGTCCCAGATGTGCGCGGCGGACAGATCGACGACAACCTTGTCGGGGTCGCCTGTGTAGTTGAAATGGCCGACAAGGTCGTTGGAAGAGGCGAAGAACAGCTCACCGGTGACCCGGTAGACCACCGTCGTGCCGTCAGGATCGACCACGGCGGTGACCTCGGCAAGGTGCGCCACGCGCTTGGCGAAGACGGCCATGGCGGTGATGGAGCCGACAACGACGCCGATGGCGAGGTTGTGGGTGGCGACCACGCAGGCGACGGTGATGACCATGACGGCGATCTCGCCGGCGGGCATCCGTCGAAGCGTCTTGGGGGCGATGGAGTGCCAGTCGAAGGTCGCGAACGACACCATGATCATGACGGCGACCAGGGCGGCCATGGGGATGTCGGAGACGAGCGGGCCGAAGACGATGCACAGCACCATCAGGAAGGCGCCGGCGAGGAAGGTAGACAGGCGGGTGCGGGCGCCGGAGACCTTCACGTTGATCATGGTCTGGCCGATCATGGCGCAGCCGCCCATGCCGCCGAAGACGCCGGTGACGATGTTGGCGATGCCCTGGCCGATGGACTCGCGGGTCTTGTCGGAGTGGGTGTCGGTGATGTCGTCGACGAGCTTGGCGGTCATCAAGGACTCCATCAGACCGACCAGCGCCATGGCGAACGCGTACGGGGCGATCGTCGACAGCGTGTCGAAGGTGAAGGGCACGTCGGGCAGGCCAGGGACCGGGAGGGAGGAGGGCAAGGCGCCCTTGTCGCCTACCGTCGGCACCGCGATGGCCGCGCCGACGGTGATCACGGTCAGGAACACGATGGAGACCAGCGGCGCCGGGATCACGGTGGTGATCTTCGGGAAGAACACCATCAGCGCAAGACCGCCGATGATCAGCGGGTACACCGCCCAGGGCACGTCGCGCATCTCAGGGACCTGGGCCACGAAGATCAGGATGGCGAGGGAGTTGACGAAGCCGACCATCACCGAGCGGGGGATGAACCGCATCAGCTTCGCCACGCCGAGCGCGCCCAGCGCGACCTGGAAGACGCCGGCCAGGACGACCGCGGCAACGAGGTAGCCGAACCCGTGCTCACGGTTCAGCGGGGCGATGACCAGGGCGACGGCACCGGTGGCGGCGGAGATCATCGCCCGGCGTCCACCGACGAGCGAGATGACCACGGCCATGGTGAAGGAGGCGAACAGGCCGATCGCCGGGTCGACGCCCGCGATGATCGAGAACGAGATCGCCTCGGGGATCAGCGCCAGGGCGACGACCAGGCCCGCGAGAACCTCGGTGCGCCAGACCTTCGGGTCGGAGATCCAGTCGGGCTTGAGGCCGCGCAGGCGCGCGGCCGGGGACACTGCAGCGGCAGCAGAAGACAAGGGAGAGAACCTGTCGTGCTCGGGCACACCCCCTACGGCAGACCGAGGCGTGCGGGAAGGACGCGCAGGAGCCGGGCCGGCACCCCGCGGGCGGCCCCGTGAAGTGCGGAGCCGGAAGTCGAGGACGGACGGGTCTGGGCCTGCGCAAGAGGGGGCCCTACCTCACGTCCGGGGGCCAAGCCTCACGGCGGGCAGGCGGCGGCCACGGGCGTCATGGGCTCGCGCACGCTTCTCTCCTGCAAGAATCGGATCTTCGCCGGGGGCACCATCAGCCCCGACACAGCAACGGCAACGCAGCGGCACGCCACCCTCACCACCAGCAACTCTACCCTAACGTTAGAGTAGAGATCGGCGGCGCCCGCCCGGGGACAAAACCGCCGACGACCAGAGGGGCCAACGGACCACCGCGTGGACGACAAGCACATGCAGATCGGCGAGGTCGCCGCGCGCACGGAGCTGTCCCTGCGCACCATCCGGCACTACGAGGAGACCGGCCTAGTCGTCCCGTCCGCCCGCTCGCAGGGCGGCTTCCGTCTCTACACCGAAGCCGACGTCGCCCGGCTCATGGTCATCCGCCGCATGAAGCCCCTCGGCTTCACCCTGGACCAGATGCGCGACCTCCTGGAAGCCACCGACCGCCTCGACGCCGGCACAAGACTCGACCCCGACGAACGCGAAGCCCTCCTGGACCGCGTACGGACCTACCAGCAGGCCGCCGCCGAACAAGTGGAGAAGCTGCGCATCCAGCTGGCCCGCGCCGAGGACTTCGCCGCCACCCTGGGCGCCCGCCTGGAGCGGAACGCCCCTGCAGCCCGCGCCTAGAACCGGGCATTACCTGCCTTGTACGGCTATGGGGACGTGCGGCCGGCGATGCCCCCGCCCGGATTATCGGCCAGCGCAATCAGCGCGGTGACGCGCTTACCGACCAGCTCACGCCGCACTTCGTAGGCCTGGCAGACGGCCAGGGTGATCTCCAGACCGTGGCGCCCCACCCGCTCCGGGTCGGTGGCAGCCCCTTCCGGCAAGACCGGATCGCTGTCCCACACCGACACCCGCACCGCACCCCCGCTGACCTGCAGATCGAGCATGACCGGCCCGGGTGCGTACTTCACCGCGTTCGTCACCAGCTCGCTGACCACGAGCTGCGTCATGCCCAGCGCCCGTTCCGACACCGGCAGCCCGTGCACGGCCTGCACCTCGGTGAGCAAACCCGTGGCCAGACGCCGCGCGTCCCCGATACAGGACGAGGCGCCGTCGTACGCGGCCGATGCCGAAAGCGGATCGGTGCGCTGTGCCGCCTGCCCCTCGTCGCCTACGGCCTGCTCCACGGCCCGCCTCATCTCCTGCGACCATCACACAAAGTTCACCCAGCCCACGCAGCATTGCACGGCCACCTGCCGCCTTCCCCACAATGGAGGCTTCGGCCCGCCCCGCAGAACGCGGTTGACACGGAACGGCAGCGTGCGCTTGCGTGGGCGAAGAGGGGCATCGCAGCAGCGAGGACCCCCACCCCCAGGGCAGGAGACGGCATGAACCAGGCCCAACTGACCGTCTCCCACCACATGACCACTGACGGCGTCCACGTGGTCGTACTGGCCGGGGAGATCGACCACACCACCACTGATCTCTTCCGCCAGGCGCTCACCGCACAAGGCGGTTTCGCCCCGCATACCGTCATGGACTTCCGCGCCGGCACCTTCATGGACTCCAGCGGCATCAACATGCTCGTCGCCGCCAACAACGCCGCCCGCGCCGGCAGCGGGTGGCTACGCCTGGCCTGCACCCCGAAGCCTATGGCGGACCTGCTGCACGTCGTCGGCCTCGACGACGTCATCGATCTGTACCCCACCCTTGAGCAGGCCGTCGCACCACAAACCGCCGCCTGACCCCGCCTCTCCCCCGCCGGCCGGCATCGACGCCCTCCTCCCTGAAACCCGGCGTGGCCGGCAGAGCGGCAGCGGCACAACGCGGCGGAGCGCGAGCTGCTGCGCCACGAGTTGGACACGCAGACCCTGCCACGGACCACGGTGTACGGGCTCGATGTCGGGCGGTGGGCCGCGCGGCAGCAGGAACACGACGTGTGGCACGGGCTGATGGACGGCCAGCGCGAGCGGCTGGTGCGGCTCGGGTTCGGTTCGCCCCGCGGCCCGCGCAGCCCGAGACGGCGGTGAGGGTCCGCAAAGGCGATTCTGACGCGTTCGAGCGGAGGGTTGCGGCTCTGTCGCAGTACCGTGCCCGCACAAGTTCTGTGACGGTCCCCAAGGCCCACGAGGAGGCCGTGGTCGTCGACGGTGTCGAGCACCTCGTGAAACGGGGGGTATTCCTCTCCAACAGCTGTTCCAGGCGGGGCAAGCTCACCGCCGAACGGCTCGCGGCCCTCGGGCTGGCCTGGGCGGGGGCGTGAAGCAGCATAGGCTGCGTACGCTGGCTTCTCCCTGTGTGGCGGGAGGGCCGGGCAGGCGGCGAGGGGCGGCACATTTTGGGGATGCGCCGCCCCTCGCTGCTGTTCGAGTGTTGCCCGTTCCCGCCACAGCGGGCGGGACGCCGTATTGCCTGGCGGGCGGCCCAGTGTGGGTCGAGATCAGGGCTGTATGGCTCGTGCGGTCGAGGCGGGTCGGTCAGCCGGGGTGGACAGTATCGTCATGGTGGTCGGGTGTCGTTGTGGAACTTCGAGAGGGAGAGCGGGGGCCGCTTTTTCGGGACGCTGGTGTCGGGGTCTCGTCATGTGCAGCGACTCCGCGAGGCCGAGACCGTCATCAGTCCACGACACATGCTCTCTCCCACCGCGGGCGTTGTCTCCTGCACTGCTCTTGCTTGGGCTCAGCACGATCGGAACGGTCTTCCGGAGCGACGACGTGCCCAGGGAGCACCGGTTTGAGTATTGGTGCGAGTTGAAGCACCGTGCGATCGCTCCCAGTCATATGAGCAGCCGGTTCGCCGATGACTTCTGGGCTCGGCAGAGGCTGGTGGAGCTGGGTCCGGTGCTGGCGTGGCCGACGGCGTACCTGCCGACGGCGTACCTGCCGACGGGGTACCTGCAGACGGGGTTCAGGCGTACCGAGAAGCTGGTGCGGCAGTCTGATCCGGAGATGTATCACTTGTCGCTGGTGCTCGGTGGGGGGGTGGGCTTCGAGCACGTGGGGCGAGCCGAGACGTACGGTCCGAGCGACTTGTGGGTGAGCGATACGTCGCGGCCTTACAAAGTGCATGTGCCGGTCGGCCTGGGCCGTCAGGTGCTCACAGGGGTGGGCGTGGACTTCCCCAAGGCGCTGCTGCCGCTGCCGGCCGACCGTGTCCAACGGCTGCTGGGTCGGCGGCTGTCGGGGCGGGAGGGGATGGGTGCTCTGCTGACCGGATTCCTCACCGGGCTGGAGCAGCAGGCCGTCGTTCCCTCGGCCCGGCGAGCACAGAAGCCCGCCGGCATGCCAAGTACCGTCACACCCTCGCTGCGCACCCCCCCATCCGCCGCCCGCGTTCCACCAGCGTTCCTCACTGCATTCTCCTGGCGTTCCTGCGACGTCCCCCGAACGTCGGCCGGCCAGCCGGCGCTGCAGCGGCGCGGCCCGGGACGGACCGCACGCCGGCCGCTCACGTCGGCGGTGCGCCGCCTCCTTACGTAAGAGGACGGTGCACCGCGGCGAGGCGGGGGGAATTGAGCGGGATGAGGTGCGGCCACGGCAGCAGGCCAGTTCAGCCTCGGCGAGCCGGTTGCGGTAGAGGCCAGACAACGTAGAGACGGTGGGGCGACCACAGGGGTGGTGTGATCAGAAGTCCGAGAGTCGGGTGGTGTGCTACCCGCACCTGCGGGGATGGTTCCCGCGTCCGGTCGGCCATGGTGCTGGCTGGTGCTCCCGCACCCACGGGGATGGTCCTTGCCCTTCGCCGAGTGTCGATCTCGGCCCGGATGTGCGGCTGGCCCTTGCGGGCCTGCGGTACACCCTAGGCCTCCTCCGGGGCGGGGCGACGGCCTGGGCCGGGGTAGTCCGCGCCGCTCCCGAGACACCCGCGTGGTACCGCTGGTACCGTAGCTACCATGTCGGATGCCAAAACAGCGATGAACCTGCGCTTCCCCGACCCTGCACAGCGGGCCGCGATCGCCGCAGCGGCCAGGCAGGCGGGGGTCAGCATGCAGGAGTACATCCTCTCTGCTGCCTACGACCGTGCGACCGCCGTGGAGCGGCAGTTCCTGGACGGTTTCCAGGCGTCCATGGCCCGCAGCGGCGCGGCTTTCGCGGCCGAGCCCAGCAGTCTGGACCCCAGCGCCGAGCAGCGGGCGGCCGAGCAGGAAGCGCAGCGGGAACTCGGTCAGCACCAGGAGCGAGGCCACGCCGCGTGACCCAGCCGGAACCGCCGCTCCACCCGCTCGACGTCTCGTTCCTGCTGCACGCCGCCGAGCTGCTCGACGGTGATCCGCAGGTCGACGACCTCGGACCGCTGTACGCGGCTGTCGCCCGGGTGAATGCCCGGGCGATGGAGCGCGACATCTACGGATCTCTGTATCTCAAGGCCGGCGCGCTGCTGCAGACCCTGGCGAAACTGCCGTGCCTGGAGCACTCCAACGAGGCTTTCGCCTGGCATGCGACCGAGGCCTACATGATCCTCAACGCGCGCGAACTCGAGTACCCGCCCAAGGCGGCCGTCGCGCTCGTGCGGGACGCCGCCTCCGGAGCGCTCGGCATCGCCCGGATCGCCCGCCAGCTGCGCGACTGGACCGTCGCCTGATCACCAACATGCAGTAGCGGGGAATCGCCGTGCCTAAGCGGCCCCCGGGCATCCACACCCGGTGGCCGCTAGGGGTGCTGGGCGGCACAGGACATCAAGCAGATGACGCACACGAGCGCCGATGCCCCCGCAGAGGCCCACAACGGTGTTTCAGGAGAACGGGCCATGGCCACCGTCGTGCCGTTGGGCGATCCGGCACCCGGCATGACGTCCCAGGACACCTGAGCGCTCAGAAGTGCTCAGGCCGCCGCCGACCCGCGCGCGATCGCCTGGCTCCCTTCCGCCGCCCGTCGGCTACCCGGCTGACGGCGACGGCGAGGTCGTCGGAGGCAGCGACTCGGTGCCGAAGAAGGAGCCCTGATGTCCTGCGTTCCGCTGACGGCCGGGAGTGTCCGTTCCGGAGAAGAGCGGCTCCAGCAAGCGGTGCAGGCGGCCGGCTTCGTCGCGTACCCGGGCGGGTATGTCGCCGCGCTCGGCAATGAGATGGCTGTAGATCGGGGTTTCTGGGGACGCGACGGATTCTGCTTGGCGCGGCACCGATAACGGCTGAGCCGGACGGAATGCCTGGCCCAGCGGGAGCCCGTCGTGCAGCACGAGCAGCGCTCCGAGTCCGTCTACGGGGTGCCGTGTCCGCGTCACGAGCGGACCCGCTTCGGTGGGGCTGGTGTCGGGGCCCCTGACGTTCATAGCGGAGACAGGAGTTGAACCTGCGACCTCTGGGTTATGAGCCCAGCGAGCTATTGAGCTGCTCGACCCCGCGGCGGTGATGCCACTCTACGCCGCACTTCAGAGGCCAGCGGGCGATGTCAGCCGCGGACAATGTTCTCGGCCTGAGGCCCCTTCTGGCCCCGCGCGACGTCGAAGGTGCCCCGCTCTCCCTCGACCAGCTCGCGGTACCCGCTGCCGGAGATGTTCGAGTGGTGAAGCGGCCCGCATAGGCTGCGCACGCCGGTTTCTCCTGTGTGGCGGGAGGGCCGGCAGACGGCGAGGGGTGGTGCATCTTGGGGATGCGCCGCCCGTCGCTGCTGTTCGAGCGTTGAACCGTTCCCGCCACATCAAGGGCGACGGCCCAGTCGGTCCGTCCGACGTCTCGCCGGCTCCCGGCCAGCGGCCCGCGTCCTGGACGATGACCGGTGGATCGAGTGGCGCGGCGGGCGTGCGCATCGGTCGTTGCTCAGCACCCTGACGGCGTACGGGCATGCCATCTCTACTTGCCCCCCGTGACCGAGCGGTGGAACCTGGGCCAGGAGATCCGAGCCACCAACCAGGCGTGGTCAGAAGTGCCCTGGGATGAGCTCGACCTCGATGCGGACGAGGACCCCCGACAGCTCCTCGGACTTGAGGAGCTGAGGTTCGGCACGCGCAACGGCCTGTGGCCCCTCGCGAGCAACGACCGAGGAGAGTCGATCTTCCTCGACGCAGCCGCCGATGCCACCAGACTCGTGGTCAACTATGACGAAACCTGGGCAGAGCACCGCATGAGCTTCACCGAATGGCTCTACCGATACCTGATCGGCGAAGACATGACCGGCCCCAACCGCTCAGCTTTCTATCCAGGCCCTGTGAAACTGCAGCACCTCCCGATGTCTGCCCGCGAACGTCCCGAGCCTTGATACGGCCCAGACCGAGGCATGTGAGGCACTGGCACCCACTGGCAGGGGACGGCCCCAAACGAGATGACCGCTTACGCCCCCGAGTTCAACCCCGTCGAGGGCGTGTGGTCGCGTCTGAAGAGGTCGCTGGCCAACCTCACGAAACACAGCCTCGACCAGCTCACCGCCTTGGTGAAGACGCGGCTAAGCTGCGCTCTTGACAGGCCGTCCAGCAGATGCCTTTCTCGCTTCGGATGTGGGTGAGTTCTTTGCGTTCGGCGGCCAGGACCTCGAGGTGGCGGGAGTTGGCGTTGCGCCAGCGCATTAAGGCGTGCTGGGCCCGGGCCTGGACGGTGTGACTGGGGTGGTGGAATCACGTTGGGGCATAATCTCCCCGTGGCTTCACCAATGCGTGCGCCGGCACCACGTCCGTGCGACAGCTGTCCCTACCGTCGGGATGTGCCGTCCGGGGTGTGGGCGCATGAGGAGTACGAAAAGCTCCGCCGTTACGACACCGACACAGCCGTGCAGCCGCAAGGGCTGTTCCAGTGCCATCAGGGCGACCCAGACAGCTCCGCGCGCCGGATCTGCGCAGGCTGGGCCGGGTGTCACGGCGAGCATCTCCTCGGTCTCCGTCTCGCCTTGCTCGAGAACAGGATCGACGAGGAGACGTTCCGGGCAGCAGCCGAATACCACTCACCGGTCCCGCTGTTCAGCTCGGGGAACGAGGCAGCCGATCACGGCCAGGCGGACATACGGCAGCCCGGTACTCAGGCGGACCATCTGATAGGGAAAATCAGCCGGACACGCCGCAATCTACGCCGCTGACCGGCCCCAAGGCGGCATACGAAGCGGAGGCACCGTGAGCGGAGCATCGGCCGGAGGGACAGAGCTTGGTGCGGCTGAGGCTGAGCAGGAGCTGCGCCGTTTGGCTGGAGCTGTACCGGCAGCTGACGATGGGAGATGCTTCCTGGGCGTACTCGAGCTTCGCGGATATCGTCAGCACCCATGGCCTCTACCAGCAGCCCTCTGCCTGGACGCATGGCGGAGGCAGAAGCCGGGCCGATGCTTCAAGGCCGCCAGCAACTGGGCGGATCTTGCTGGTTGGACCTATGTGGAGGGCTTTGTTCTGGTGCCGTCGGCGGCGCCGTTCAGCAGTTTCGAGCATGCGTGGTGTCTTACCGCTGACGGGAAGGTCGCTGATCCCTCACTGCCGGACGGAACTGCCACCGGCTATTTCGGGATCCCCCTGCAGGATGTGTTCCGCCGTGAGCAGCAGACGCTGCGCGGCACAGACTCGGTGTTCGTCTCGGATCCGATCAATCCGCTGGCAAGCGTCAACGAGGCTGTTCTGAGAGCGGGGCTGTTGCCACATGCCGTGGCCGGATAGACGCCTGCCCTCGCAGCGAAGCGGGCCGCCGAACGCTGTGCTTTCTCTGGCACGTGAAGGGCCGAAGCTGTACCCCGCATTCTTCGTTCCTCTACCGGTGGTAGAGGAAGGCGGTGGAGTCGGGTCATGGCGGACGAGACGAGCATCAAGGTGAGCACGGCGGCGCGGGACCGGCTGGCGCAGCTGGCGGCCGAGCACGGCACGACGATCCGGAACCTGGTGGAGGAGCTGGCCCAGGACACCCCGACCAGGGCCGAGTACGCCGAGCGTGCCGAGCTGGCCCGCGCGGAGCTCGCCTCCGCGCTGGGGCAGGCACCCAGCGCGGAGGCCGAGGCGAAGGCCCGCGCGCTGCTGGAGCGCCTGGCCGGGGCACAGCACGGCTCGCAGACGGCCGCGTAGTGGCGGCGATCTCGGTCGTCCTGGACCACACGACCGCCACGGCGCTGTACGACCCGAAGGACCCGTTCAACGAGGCGGACGCCGCGTTCTACGTGCAGGCGTCCGGCGGGCTCGGCAATCTGTCCGCGCCGGTGCTGTCGCTGACGGCCGGCGACGCGGAGCGGCCCGGCCTGCTCAGCTACATCAAGGGGCTGCGGTTCATCCGGATCGAGGCGTTCGACACCGACGCAGCCGTCACCGCCACCGGACTGCTGCGCTTCGGGCACTCCTGGGCAGCCGTCCACGCCATCCACGCCGCCCGGCCCTCAGCCGCCCATCCGGCCGGACGGTTCCTCCTCACCCTGACACCCAAGGCGGGGGGCGGCGCCTGTCCAGAGGTAGCGCCCTGTTGTTGCCCCGGCGAAGCCAGCGCCTCGGCCGGCACACCCAGCGGCGGCCGACATCTGCTCTGCGTGGCCCGTAACACCGAGCGCAAGCGACACACCACGCTCGTGAGCGCTCTCGCCACCCTTCCGTGTGATCTGCCGTGGCACCTGAAAGTGCCCGGTGCAGAGCCGGACCCCGAATATGCTGCTCGACTGCGGGCCTTGATTGCCGAGACCGGGCTCGCCGACCGGATCTACCTGCTCGGCCCACTGACCAGCGCCGAGCTGGACGCAGAATATGCGTGGCCGAGGTTCTCGTCTTGGCGTCCGACAAGGAACCGTACGGCATGTGCATCATAGAGGCACTCGTATCAGCGGCGCTTTAGCTGGGTCCCGGCTGCGAGCTGTGGGTTCGCAACGACAGAGTGCGTAGAGCTATTTGACAATTCCGAAAGGTGAGCGGAAGAAGGCGCTGAGACGCGCATACCTGCAATATCGGCGAGACCGTAATTTGAAATCTCTGGACCGCCACTGTAGCTTGCGGAAACCTCCAGGTAGGAATCACTGGGCCGCGCAGTACCCAGATACGGCTCCCCCTTGCCATTGTTGGCGGAAACCCGTTGATTTCCCGCAACCTTCGGATCCATCAAGCGCATCGCACTTGCAGAGTTAAGCTCGTCCTGACTGGGTGCGAACGAGGGTCGCGTCGGCCACTTCACATTTCCTGGAATTCCGGCCAGAGTTCGAGCCGCACCGACATGGCGCTGTAGCTCTTCAGCCGCGGCCTGAATCTTTTGCCTCTGATTTTCCAGCATGCGCGACAGTTCGGCCGCAGGATGCTCACGCGCGAGCTTGATCGCCTCGGTATAGATCATGAACTTCTTCAGATCCCGGGATATGTTCGCCTCATTTACTTTCTGTCCAAGCATGTCCAAATTTTCTCGGGTTGCGCACAACAAGATGTGCAACTTGTCGGACTCTGTCAGCATTGTAGGCTTTCCTTTCGTGTTATCTATCTGTGTTCTCATACGCAGCCTCGCCCTTCACTACGTCGAAGTCGTGGTCGCGGTTCAAAAATCGGCGCTCGAAGCACAACCTCAACGACCGGGCAAGGACGGGCAGGACTACGCCCCAAAGGCATCGACAGCCAGCCCCCAGATCTTGCAATCTTGGGGCATTAGTCGACATAACTAAATTAAAACTGTATACGGGATGAAGCAACGCCAGAAGACGACCTCCACGCATTTCCCAGGCTGCGCCGTGACCGTTGTTGCTGATGATGATGTAAGTGGTACCGACGGTGAGCCGTCAAAGCACAAAGCCACCAGGTCTCCTCCGCCCAGAAAACCCAGGTGAGATCAACCTCGATCAGCTTTGCCTCGGTGAACCGAAAATGCTGATAGTCGTAGCGACCTCACCAATAGCATCGAAGACGTGCATGTGGATCTCGCCTACAGCCCTTGGGGTCGGCCTGAGTGGCGAGGGGCCAGCACTCGATTCGAATGAGAACGCGAAGCCGGCGCGACGGTGGCGGCAGTGCGACCCCCCCCCTGCGCCAGCAGGGGTCGCACTGCCGCCGACCGAAGTACATTTCCCGTCAAATTCCGCGTCCTTGCACGACTCCTGTTGAACCGGTTTTAAACTCGGCGGACCACGCGACCTCGGAGTCGAAGATCAAGCTAGCAAGCAAAGGAGGCGCGATCGTTGAAGCTTTCGTAGGTCATGCGCCCGGAAGGGTCGAATGTCTGCACAGAATCGAGATTCCAGAAACGATATCCACCCCCTACTGACGTACTCTTCCCGCCACCATTCTTAAATTCCGTGAGGAAAAGGACCGAGTTCGAGTTATTCACGATGGACGAAACGGTGTTATCCACCGAAGAGCCATCCGAATACCTGCTCTGCGCCAAGTCCCTTGAGCAGAATACCTTCGCCCCATTACTCAGCGTAACCTGAGGGAGGACATAGACGGATCCTGTGAAGTCGGAGTTCTTGTACAGGCAAATCTGGTTGTTGGCACAGTTGTAGGCAGCGTTCGCCGGTGGAGCCACAACCGCTGCCCCTCCGACCGCTACGGCTGTAGCGAAGAACAATGCGCTTGCGCGAGACTTGCTCATCAAAATCCCCTACCAACTTCCTTGATTTCTCATCACCCGCTGACGGGTATTCCAGAGGCGCCCCGTGCGCTGCTGTCGGCTCAGGGGCCCAACTTCCACAACGCACGTCCACCGCCCTTCGGTTCACTTCTGCCGCCAACCCGTGTCCGGCAGGGCCGAGCCGCATCCTTCCGCAACTCTCCTGCTTCCAGAGAGGGCGCCGGCGTGACGTTCATACTGTTATCGAGGGGTCCTGGAACTAGGGTTCGTCTTCAAACGGATCTTGCCCAGAGCAGGAATGACGCGAGACTGACCGCTGCCTCGTAGGAGGTGGCGGTCTTGTCGTATCTGG
>NZ_JAVDVA010000042.1:0-50121 GCF_031456635.1 Streptomyces sp. 3330 | reverse complement strand
GGGGCGGGGGGGGGGGGGGGTCGCCCCGGCGCGGGCGCCCGGGGCCCCCGGCCCGGGGGGCGGGGGGGCCCGGGGGCGGGGGGGGCCCCCCCCCCCCCCGGCCCCCCCCCCCCCCCCCCGACCGGCGCGCCCGGTGATCCTGCGCGAACGGCCCCCCGACACTGCCCTCGAGGCCCTTACCCCGGTCGCGTCCGGTCGAGCACAGTGGTGGGTTCAGACTGCTCTGTCTCTGAAGGGAGCGTCCATGCGCGCGCAGGACCAGGAGAACGACCTGGGTGGAAGCCGCCGGTCCAAGGCCGGGAGAGGTTCCGCACGGTCGTCGCTCACGGGACCGGCGGCGGGACTGCTCGCCCTCCAGCGCTCGGCGGGCAACGCGGCCGTGACGCGTGCCATCGAGGAACAGCGGCACGAGCACGGCCCCGGCTGCGGCCACGCGGACCGGTCGGTCCAGCGGTCCGCGGAGACCGCCGAGGCGCAGCAGGACGCGGTGCAGCGCCGGGTGTCGCTGGCCGAGGTGACCGGATCCGGCGGCAGCGGTCTGGAGCCGCGCATCCAGGCCAAGGCCGAGCAGGCGTACGGGATGTCGCTCGGTCACGTGCGCGTGCACAACGACGCGACGGCGCAGCGCGCGAGCGCCGACTTCCAGGCCCACGCGATGACCGTCGGCCACCACATCGTGCTCGGCTCGTCCAAGGTGGACGACGAGACGATGTTCCACGAACTCGACCACGTCCGGCAGCAGTCGCAGGGCCCGGTGGCAGGCACCGACAACGGCTCGGGTGTGAAGGTGTCCGACCCTGGTGACGCCTTCGAGCGCCAGTCGGCCACCAACGGCCGTCTGGTCGCGCAGGGTTCGGCCCCCGACCTGTCGCTGCCCGGCTCGGCGGGCCACGGGGCCCCGGTGCAGCGGGCGGCGGCCGGCACCGGCGAGCGGCAGAACGTGCAGCGAATGCCCACGGCTCCCAGCGGCGTGACCAAGTCCCGGCCCAAGCAGGGCGGCAAGAAGAAGACCGTGGCGCAGGCGATCACCAAGGCGCTCGTGGAGAACCACGGGTGGAAGGAGTACGGCGGGGCGCAGAACAAGACCGTGCACCTGCCGGTCGCCTCCGACGCCCCTCCCGCGCACGCGATGAGCGAGGGACTCAAGGGCGCCGCGCTGAGCGCGATGTACCACGGCACCGGCAACATCCGGAAGGAACGCTCCTTCTCGGCGGAGCGCCCGGAGCAGGCCCTGCGCTGGATCTCCACCGTCACCTTCAACTACCTCAACGACCTGCGCAAGCAGCCCGAGGAAGTGCAGGCGGGCGTGAGCGCCGTCCAGCAGGAGGGGCCGGACGGCGCCGCCACGAGGTACCAGCTGTACATCTCGTCGAACAAGGACAGCGCCAACAAGGCGCTCACCGACCTGTACGAGGGCAAGGACAGCGCCGCGGACTTCCTCACCGCGATCCTGCAGGCGGGCGCGCCGAACCTGCCCGGCCGCACGGCGCTGGAGCAGCGGCACGCCCGGAAGCTGGCCTCGCGTCTGCTGGGCGACGGGACGGGCAGGGAGGCGTACAGCGCGGTCCTCCAGGCTCTCGGCGGCTCGGTGAGCGTGCCCGCGAAGCGGGAGGACTCCGCCACGGACGGCCTGCACGCCGAGCGCCGCATCGTGGAGAGCGCGCCGGAGGGCAGCATCGCCGCGATCGCGGGCGTCAAGCGGCCCTGCATGGTCTGCTACATGGAGCTCTTCGTCGACGACGACTCCAAGCGTCCCGGCCCCTACTGGCCGAGCAAGGCCTCCAACATCGGGGAGTCCGACTACACCGTCGCGAACGCCGACATGCTCGCGCTGCGCATCCACACGGCGGCGGTCAAGGGCGGCGGCACGCACGTCAGCCTCCGGGTGGACTGCGAGGGCCAGGAGCGGGTGGACACCGGGTACGGCTCCGAGTCCGACTCCTCGGCCTCGGACACCGAGGCCCCGGCGCTGATTCCGGCGGACGCGATGGATCTGAGCTGAGGCGACCCTGAGGGCCTCGCCCGGGGTTCTCAGGCCTCCGGTGAGGCCCTCACGCCTCGGCTCAGGCCTCCGGTGAGTCGCTCAGGCCTCCGGTGGGGCCCAGGGCCGGCCCTCCATGAGGTTGCCCAGGCCCGCCCAGGCGAAGTTCATCAGGGTCGCCGCCGCCTGCCGGGCCGTCGTGCCGTCGGCGGTGTTGGCCCAGGCGGCGAGGGACTCGGCGGCGCCGACCAGCGCCTCGGCGAGTCCGGCGACCTCCCGTTCGGGCAGGTCGGGGTCGCGATGGGCCTCCCTGGCCGCGACCACGATCAAGTGCGTGACGAACGCGACGATCTCCTCGCGCATCGCCGTGACCTCGGCGGCGAAGGGCTCGCCGTGCGTGCGGGCCTGGAGATGCAGCACGGACCAGGCGTGCGGATGCTCGGCGGTGTGCGCGAAGAACGCCCGCAGCCCGTCCCAGAGCTGTCGGTCGGCGGACAGGTCGGTGCGCACGCCGGTGCGCACCGCCTCGACGAGCGCCTTGGCCTCGCGCCGGATGCAGGCGGTGAAGAGGTCTTCCTTGGAATTCAGGTACAGATACACCAACGGCTTGGACACGCCCGCGAGTTCGGCGATCTCGTCCATCGACGCGGCCATGTACCCCCGGCGGCCGAAGGTCTCCACGGCGGCGTCCAGCATCTGCTGCTCACGGACCGCACGCGGCATCCGCTTGGTCTTCACGGTCCCCATGGACACAGCCTAGTTGGGCCCGCCGGGGCCCCGCCCGGGCCCGGCCCGCCGCGGGCGGCGACTACGAGGTCTGCGCCTGGCCCTGCGGGCGGGTCGCCTCGTCGATCGAGGCGTCCTCCTGGGACTTGTTGGCCTCCAGGTTGGCCTTCATGCGGTCCACCCGCCGCACGACGGTCACCGAGGCGCGGTCGCGCTCCTTGCGCAGCACCACGAAGCTGATCGGCGCGGAGATCACCAGGGAGAGCAGCAGGATCCACATGAGGTTGGAGTCGCCGAGCCCGCGGGGGACGACACCGGAGTAGACGAGACCCCAGACGACCACGAGGCAGCCGGCGAAGACACCGAGGCGCATCAGTGTGTAGCGGAGCATGTCAATCCACTCTTCCGATTCCAAAAGGGGCCGTCATCCAGTGAAGCACGCCGGGGCGCCGATCTTGCATCGGGGTGCGAGCCGCCGGAGCGGTCACGGCGGTCACGTCAGGGGCAGCAGCATGATGATGTCGTCGCGGTCGTCGCCCGGCGCGACCCTGATGGCGCCGGGCACCCGCCCGACCTCCTTGTAGCCGCAGGAGCCGTAGAAGTGCTCCAGGCCGAGTCCGCCGCGGCAGGTGAGCCGGATCGCGTCGATGCCGTCGAAGGCGCGGGCCTCGTCGGCGGCGGCCGCCAGCAGATCGCGGCCGTAACCCCTGCCCTGGTGCCGGGGGTGCACCATCACCGTGTAGAGCATCACCCAGTGGGTCTGCAGCCGGTGGGTGTTGAAGCTGAAGAACGCCGTCGCGGCCACGTCTCCCGCAGCGTCGTGTCCGACGAGCAGCCGAGTGCGGCCCTCGGCCATCTGGACGAGGTGGCGGACCAGTTCCGGCCGGACCGTCTCGCGCTCCACCGGCGCCACGAAACCGACGGCGCCGCCCGCGTTGGAGACGTCCGTCCACAGGTCGAGGATGCCGTCACGCAGGGCGGGGGTGACGGCGGGGTCGAGTGTGAAGGTAAGGGACACGCCAGGATCGTAATCCTTACGGCAGTCGGTGTGCCGCCGCTTCCGGATCCTGGACCGGCCCCCGGCGGACGCCCCCGCGCCCGCCGGACCGCGCACTCCCGTTCACGCCCTGGTCCCGCCCGCTCTCACACGCGCATCGGCTGCGGCGACTCGCGGAGCGCCGGGTCGGGGCCGTCGTACTCGCGGATGATCTCGTACCGGGTGTTGCGCTCCACCGGGCGGAAGCCGGCGTCCCGGATGAGGTCCAGCAGGTCGTCGCGGGTCAGCTTGTTCGGGGTGCCGTAGTTGTCGGCGTCGTGCGTGATCTTGTACTCGACGACCGAGCCGTCCATGTCGTCGGCGCCGTGCTGGAGCGCGAGCTGCGCGGTCTGGACGCCGTGCATGACCCAAAAGACCTTCACGTGCGGGACGTTGTCGAAGAGCAGCCGGGAGACCGCGAAGGTCTTGAGGGCCTCCGCGCCGGTCGCCATCTGGGTGCGGGCCTGGAGCCGGTTGCGGACCTTGCCGTCCTTCATGTCCACGAAGTCGTGCTGGTAGCGCAGCGGGATGAAGACCTGGAAGCCGTTCGTCTCGTCCTGGAGCTCGCGCAGGCGCAGGACGTGGTCGACGCGGTGGCGGGGCTCCTCGATGTGGCCGTACAGCATGGTGCACGGGGTCTTGAGCCCCTTCTCGTGCGCCAGCCGGTGGATGCGCGACCAGTCCTCCCAGTGGGTGCGGTGGTCCACGATGTGCCGGCGGACCTCCCAGTCGAAGATCTCGGCGCCGCCGCCGGTCAGCGACTCCAGACCGGCGTCGATCAGCTCGTCGAGGATCTCGGAGGCGGACAGCCCGCTGATCGTCTCGAAGTGGTGGATCTCCGTCGCCGTGAACGCCTTGAGGGAGACGTCCGGGAGGGCGGCCTTCAGCTCCCGCAGCGAGCGCGGGTAGTAGCGCCACGGCAGGTTCGGGTGCAGGCCGTTGACGATGTGCAGCTCGGTGAGGTTCTCGCCCTCCATCGCCTTGGCGAGCTTCACCGCCTCCTCGATGCGCATGGTGTACGCGTCCTTCTCGCCCGGCTTGCGCTGGAAGGAGCAGTAGGCGCAGGAGGCCGTGCACACGTTCGTCATGTTGAGGTGACGGTTGACGTTGAAGTGCACGACGTCGCCGTTCTTGCGGGTGCGCACCTCGTGCGCCAGCCCGCCCAGCCACGCCAGGTCGTCCGACTCGTACAGCGCGATGCCGTCCTCACGGGTCAGCCGCTCACCGGCCCTGACCTTCTGCTCCAGCTCGCGCTTGAGTCCGACGTCCATGCCCACACCTCTCTACGACTTCCTGCGACTTCCTGCGATGACGCCACCGGACCCACCGTACGCCCCCGCTCTCGGCGCGGGAGGCGCCCCCGGACGGCCGCGCGACGCCCCTAGACCTCTTCGGGCAGCTCCCCGACCCGGTTCTCCCACTTGGTGGAGAGCACGATGGTCGTCCGGGTCCGGGACACGCCCTTGGTTCCGCTGAGCCGCCGGATGATCCGCTCCAGCCCGTCCACGTCGTTCGCCCGCACCTTGAGCATGAACGAGTCGTCGCCGGCGATGAACCAGCAGTCCTCGATCTCCCCGAGGTCCTTCATCCGGTTCGCCACGTCCTCGTGGTCGGCGGCGTCGGAGAGGGAGATGCCGATGAGGGCGGTGACGCCGAGACCGAGCTGGGCGGCGTTGACCGTGGCGCGGTAGCCGGTGATGACACCGGCCGCCTCCAGCCGGTTGATGCGGTCGGTGACGCTGGGTCCCGACAGACCGACGAGGCGTCCCAGCTCCGCGTAGGAGGCCCGGCCGTTCTCCCTCAGGGCCTGGATGAGCTGCCTGTCCACCGCGTCCATGCGATCTAAGCCTTCCGATGAGGAGAGATGAGGAGATGTGGGGGGAGTTCCTGCGGGGGTGTTCCGAAGCGGCGGCGCGTGCCGTCCGCGCCGCCCGGCGCTCAGGCGGGAGGACGCGAGCCGCCGCCGATCTCGCCCTTCCAGCGGCGGTACAGCCCGTGTCCGACGCCCGCCGCGTCGAGGACCCGCCCGGCGACGAAGTCCACCAGGTCCTGGATGTGGGTGGCGCCCGCGTAGAAGGCCGGGGAAGCCGGCACGACACTCGCCCCCGCCTCGTCCAGGGCGACGAGGTGACGCAGCGTCTGCCCGTTCAGCGGGGTCTCGCGCACGGTCACGACCAGCGGGCGCCGCTCCTTGAGCGTCACGCTCGCCGCCCGCTGGAGAAGGTCCTTGGAGAGCCCGAGGGCGACCCCGGCCACGCAGGCGGTGGAGGCGGGCACGATCAGCATGCCCTTCGTGGCGTACGACCCGGAGGACGGCCCGGCGGCCAGATCCCCGGCCGCCCAGTAGCGCACCCGGTCGCCGTCGCCCTCGCCGCCGAGGTCCGCTTCGAAGGTGCCCGGCTTTCCGTCGGCCCCTCGCGCGAGCCATTCCCGCAGGTCGTCGCGCCAGTGCGCGTCCCGGAAGGAGATGCCCGTCTCGTCGAGCAGGGTGAGCCGCGAGGCCCGGCTGACCACCAGGTCGACGCTCTCTCCTGCGGCCAGCAGCGCACGCAGCACAGCGGCGGCATAGGGCGTACCGGACGCCCCGGACACCCCCACGATCCAAGGCACGCGCTGCGTTTCTCCTGCGTTCACACCTTGAGCGTACCGGTGGGCGGAGTGGTCTTCAGGACCGGTCGGCCCTGGAGCCCGCGTGCCCCCTGCACTCCCCGGGCCCGCCCGTTCACCCGGACGGAGTACAGGGAGGGGCCACGCGGACCGCCGGGCCCTAGACCGTGAGGCCCCGCACCAGCAGGTCGATCAGCGCGCACACGAACAGGCTGATGCCGATGAACCCGTTCGTCGAGAAGAACGCCCTGTTCAGGCGGGTCAGGTCGTGCGGCCGCACGATGGTGTGCTCGTACACGAAGGCGCCCGCGACGATCACCAGACCGAGCCAGAAGAAGGCGCCGGCGTCCGTGGCGAGGGCGTACCAGACGAACAGGGCGGTCGTGATCGCGTGGCAGACCCGCGCGCCCCAGACCGCCGCCGGGACGCCGAACCGGGCCGGGACCGACATGACGCCGACCTCGCGGTCCGTCTCGACGTCCTGGCAGGCGTAGATCAGGTCGAAGCCGCCGATCCAGATGCCCACCGCCAGGCCCAGGATCACCGCGTCCCAGGACCACTCGCCGGTGATGGCCAGCCAGCCGCCGATCGGGCCCATCGCCTGCGCCAGGCCGAGGATGGCCTGCGGGAAGTTCGTGAAGCGTTTGCCGTACGGGTACACGACCATCGGGATCACCGCGATGGGCGCCAGCGCCAGGCAGAGCGGGTTCAGCAGCGCCGCCGCGCCCAGGAAGATCACCAGGGCGATCAGGGCGCCGGTCCAGGCGTGCTTCACCGACATCGCGCCCGTCACCAGCTCGCGGTGCGCCGTGCGGGGGTTACGGGCGTCGATCTCGCGGTCGATGATCCGGTTGACCGCCATGGCGAAGGTGCGCAGGCCCACCATGCAGACGGTGACGAGCAGCAGCCGGCCCCAGTGGATGTTCGCGTCGGTCTGGAACATCGCCGTCAGCGCGGCGATGTAGGCGAAGGGCAGCGCGAAGACCGAGTGCTCGATCATCACCAGCCGCAGGAAGGCCTTCGTGCGTCCCGGCTGGGGAAGCGCTGCGGAAGCGGAGCTCACAGGCCGTACTCCTTCCAGCGGCGGTCGACCTTCGCCGCCGTATCCGGGTCGGACAGCACCATCTCCGGCCAGCCGCCGTCTCGCGTGTACCCCTCCTCGGGCCACTTACGGGTCGCGTCGATACCCGCCTTGCCGCCCCAGAACTGCTGGTAGGAGGCGTGGTCGAGATGGTCGACCGGACCCTCGACGACGGACAGGTCACGGGCGTAGTCGGTGTTGCCGAGCGCCCGCCACGCGACCTCGTGCAGATCGTGGACGTCACAGTCCGCGTCGACCACCACGATGAGCTTGGTCAGGGACATCATGTGGGCGCCCCAGACCGCGTGCATGACCTTCTGCGCGTGCTTGGGGTACTTCTTGTCGATCGACACGATCGCGCAGTTGTGGAAGCCGCCGGCCTCGGGCAGGTGGTAGTCCACAATGTCCGGGACGATGATCTTCAGCAGCGGCAGGAAGAAGCGTTCCGTGGCGCGGCCCAGCGGACCGTCCTCCGTCGGCGGCCTGCCGACCACGATCGACTGGAGCAGCGGGCGCTTGCGCATCGTCACGCAGTCGATCTTCAGGGCGGGGAAGGGCTCCTGCGGGGTGTAGAAGCCGGTGTGGTCGCCGAAGGGACCCTCCGGCAGCATCTCGCCCGGCTCCAGCCAGCCCTCGATCACGACCTCGGCCTGCGCCGGCACCTGGAGCGGCACCGTCTTGCAGTCGACCATCTCGATCCGCTTGCCCGCGAGGAACCCGGCGAAGAGGTACTCGTCGATGTCGCCGGGCAGCGGGGCGGTGGAGGCGTACGTCACGGCGGGCGGACAGCCGAAGGCGATCGCGACGGGGAGCTTCTCGCCCTTGCGGGCCGCGACCTGGTAGTGGTTGCGGCTGTCCTTGTGGATCTGCCAGTGCATGCCGATCGTGCGCTTGTCGTGGCGCTGGAGGCGGTACAGGCCGAGGTTGCGGATCCCGCTCTCCGGGTCCTTGGTGTGCGTCAGGCCCAGGTTGAAGAAGGAGCCGCCGTCCTGCGGCCAGGTGAAGAGGGCGGGCAGCGCGTCGAGGTCGACGTCGTCGCCGTGCAGGACGACCTCCTGGACGGGCGCGTCCTGGGGCTTCACCTTCTTCGGCGGGACGTGCGTCATCGCGCCGAGCTTGCCGAACGCCTCCCGCACGCCGACGAAGCCGTGCGGCAGCTCGGGCCTCAGCAACCCGCCGATCTTCTCGCTGATCTCCGCGTACGACTTGAGGCCGAGGGCCTTCAGCAGCCGCCGGTCGGTGCCGAACACGTTCATCGCGAGGGGCATGCTCGACCCCTTCACGTTCTCGAAGAGCAGCGCCGGGCCACCGGACTTCTGGACCCGGTCGACGATCTCCCCGACCTCCAGATACGGATCGACCTCAGCCTTGACGCGCTTGAGGTCGCCTTCGCGTTCCAGTGCCCTGAGCAGGGACCGAAGATCGTCGTAAGCCATGCGTCCCAGTATCGCCGAGGCCCGTCCGGCGCCGACGCGCGCCCCGCGCTACGCCTCCCGCGCCGCCGCGCGCCCCGCCCGCGCCGCCCGCGCCGCCGGGCCGCCGGGCCGCGCGGTCACCCGTCCCGATCCGGCCTCGCGCTCCGTTCGCCCGAGCCGCCCGCCCGCGAGGGAACGATTTCCGCCACCCGCTACCCTGGCCCGGTCACCGGGGCCGTCCCGCGCCCCGTCGCCGTCTCCTGGGGGAACCCGCCACCATGCTCAGGTATCTGCCGTTCCTGCTGGTACTGGCGCTGTGGATCTACGCCTTCATCGACTGTCTGAACACCCCCGAGGAAGAGGTGCGCGGGCTGCCGAAGGTGGTCTGGGTCATCATCATCCTGCTCTTCGGCGAGGTGCTCGTCGGCCCGGTCGCCTGGCTGGTTGCGGGCAAGGCGCGACGCGCGCCCGTGGGCGGTGGCGCCCCGGCCGAGTCCTCCCGCGCCCGGCGCGCCGAGTGGGTCGCGCCGGACGACAACCCCGAGTTCCTCAAGTCCCTCCAGGAGAGCAAGGCAGAGGGCAAGAGGGACGACGAGGCTCTCCTCAAGGACTGGGAGGCCGACCTGCGCCGCCGCGAGGAGGAGCTGAAGCGCCGCGAGGCCGGCGAGGACCCCCAGCCGCCGCAGAGCTGACCGGGGACACGGGAGCCGCCCAGGGGCGACGGACCCGCGATCGGGGACGAGCCCGGTCGGGGATCGCCCCTAGGGCCTGTCAGACAGGCCCTAGGCCGCGCCGTGTTCGACCGACCTGGGCGCGCACCGGGCGGCGTTGCGCCAGTAGCAGCCGACCTGGACGACTCCGTAGCGGTAGTCCGAGCCGGTCCCGGCGACGGGCCGGGCGTCCCGGCCGAGCGTGCGCAGGATGTCGCGGGCGTTCCCGTGGCAGTGGCCGGAGGTCAGGCAGAGCGCCGCGGCGCCGGTGACGAAGGGCGCGGCCATGCTGGTGCCGGAGAGGAACCCGTGGTCCTCGCCCAGCGGTGTGGCGCGGGTGGGGAGCGTGGAGAGGATGTCGGCGCCCGGCGCCGCGATGTCCACCCAGGGCGCCCCGTGGTTGGAGAAGGGGGCCCGCCGGTCGAACACGGTGGTGGCGGCGACGCTGATCACCTCCGGGTAGGCCGCCGGGTAGTTCAGCGCGGTCGTGCCGGCGTTCCCCGCGGAGGCCACCACGGCGACGCCCGCCCGGGTGGCCAGCCGGACGGCCTGGTGCACCAGGGGGCTGTCCGCCGAGGTGCCCAGGCTCATGTTGGCGACCCGGATGTTCTTCGCCCTCGCGTTCCGGGCGACCCAGTTCAGGCCCGCGATGACGTCGGAGAAGAGCCCCGAGCCGCGGTCGCCGAGAACCTTGACGTTCCACAGCAGGGTGCCGGGTGCGGCGCCCTCCCCGCCGACGCCGTTGTTGAGCGCCTGGACGATGCCCGCGACGTGCGTCCCGTGGCCGTGGAAGTCCTCCGCGCCCGGCGAACTGCTGAAGTTGGCGTTCCCGGCGACCCGCAGGTCCGGATGAGCGGCGTCCACGCCGGTGTCCAGCACCGCCACGCCGACCCGGGCGGCCGCGGGCACCCGGAACCCGTGGTCGGAGCCCGCCACGGCGCCGATCCGGAACAGGCCCCACTGCCCGGCCAGCAGCGGGTCGCCCTGGTAGGCGACGCCGCCCCCGCCCGGCTCGCCGGTCCGCCGCCGCGGCGCCTGGACCGACGAGCCGGGGAACGGTTCGGGCAGCGACACGAGCCGGTCGGGTTCGACCGAGGCGACCTGCGGATCGGTGCGCAGGGCCGCGATCTGGTCCGCGGTCGCCTCCAGGGCGTAGCCCTTGAGGGCCGCCCCGTCCACGGTGGCGTCGAAGACATGGCGCAGCCGGCTCCCGCCGTCGGACGCCTGACCCTTCGCCTGTTCCTCGGCGACCTTGCCCGGATCGGCGACCGTGTCCTTCAGCTGCACGATCCACCGCTCCGCCGGAGCGGGGTCGGCGGCCTGAGCCGAGCCCGGCACGACCGCGGCGGCCGTGAGGGCCGACAGCACGGCCCCGACGAGCAAACCGCTGCGGAGCGGAATCCTTCCGGCTCTTCCCACCTGGTCCTCCACACCCTGCGCTCCGAAGATCGACAAGGTAGGACAATAGGAGCGGTCGCCTGTTCCCCCCGGGCGACGCACCCGGGGCCCGTGGCCCGGCCGGGGAATCACCTGCCCGGCCGAGCGGTCCTCCGCGTCGCCGTGCGCGGGCGAGCCGCCGCCGAGGTCCTCGGGCGGGACGCGCGTTCCACCGTCACCGCAGCCGGGACGACGACAGGATCGACAGCAGGTGGGCCGGGACCATCACCCAGGTGATCGCGGCGATGGCCGCCAGCGCCCAGCGGGTGGGCTCGACGCCGCCGGTCGCCGCGTCCAGGACGGCCACGGCCAGCAGGACCAGCGAGGCCTCGATGCCGTTGGTGACCCGGTGGATCTTGAAGGCGGCGGCGAGGCGGCGCAGCGAGGCGACGCCCTGGGAGCGGGGCGCGGTGGCCTCGTCGTCGGCGACCGCGAGGCCGCGCCGCGCCCGGGCCACGTCCACCAGGTCGGTCGAGGCCTTCAGCAGCACCACGCCGAGCGCGGTCGCCAGCCCCAGCGACACCCAGCCGTTGAAGCCCGCCCAGCCGCCGAGGCCGGACTCGGCCGCCCGGAAGCCGAAGCCGATCATGAGGGCCGCGTCGGCGAGATAGGCGCCGAGCCGGTCGACGTAGATGCCGGTCGCGCTGTTCTGGCCCTTCCAGCGGGCGACCTCGCCGTCCACGCAGTCGAAGAGCAGGAACAACTGCATCAGCAGCGCGGCGAGCACGGCCCCCGCGAGACCGGGGACGAGCAGCGCGGCGCCGGACAGCACCCCGCACACCACCATCGTCCAGGTCAGCTGGTCCGGGGTGACCCGGGTGCGCACCAGCTGGCGGGTGAACCGCAGCGAGACGCGCCGCATGTAGAGGCGCCCCGCCCAGTGCTCGCCGTTGCGGCTGGCGAGCTTGGCCTGCGGCTGGCAGACCTCCCGCAGCTCCTCCAGAACAGGAGCAGCAACCATGAACTTTCCTTCCGCCCGGGGCTCAACTGCCGCGCCTGCGGCGGTGATCGGCACAGGTTACTCGACCCGTCCTCGGGCATCTCCCGGGGGGATTTCGGCATGGTCCGGCACGATCCCGCACGCTCCGGCGCGGTGCCGGACCCGGCCCGGAGGACCGGCCCGGGTGACCCCGCCCGGGCCGCGCCGCCCACTCGCGTGAGCGCCCGCGTCAGCGCCGCTCCCACCGGGAACGGATCACGGTGACCGGAACGGACCGTGGTGAGCCGGAGCGGAGCACGGTGAAGCGGAACGGCTCGCGGTGAGGGGAACGGATCCTGACGCGGGTACGGATCCCGGTGACGGCACGCCCCTTGTTCGAGGAGGACCCCATGGACCGGCTGGATCAGGCGACTGCGCGGGCGTGGCTGGCCACCGCCGTCGAGGAGGCGCGGGCCGGTCTCGCCGAGGGGGGCATCCCGATCGGCGCCGCGCTCTACGGCCCGGACGGCGCCCTGCTGGGCCGCGGCCACAACCGGCGCGTCCAGGACGGCGACCCCTCCACGCACGCGGAGACGGCCGCCTTCCGCGCGGCGGGACGGCAGCGCTCGTACCGCGGCACGACGATGGTGACCACCCTGTCCCCCTGCTGGTACTGCTCCGGGCTGGTCCGCCAGTTCGGCATCTCCCGGGTGCTCGTCGGCGAGGCGAGCACCTTCCACGGCGGGCACGACTGGCTGGCGGAGCACGGCGTCGAGATCGTGCTCCTCGACGACTCCGAGTGCGTCGCCCTGATGCGCGACTTCATCGAGAAGAACCCGGCTCTCTGGAACGAGGACATCGGTGAGTAACCCCCCTGCCGCCCGCCCCTCCCGCCCGTCCCCCACCGCCTCCCGGGCCTCCCGGGCGGCCGCCCGCATCCCGACCGTCGACCTCGGGCCCTGGCTCGCCGGCGACGCCGGCGCCCGCGCCGCGATCGCCCGTACCGTCGACGACGCCCTGCGGACCGCCGGGTTCCTGCTGATCACCGGACACGGGGTCGACCCCGGTCTGCGCGACCGCATCCGGGAGGCAGCCCGGGAGTTCTTCGTGCTGCCCGCCGACGTCAAGCAGGTGTACGGCGCGAAGGTCGGCGGGCGCGGCTGGCTGGGGCCCGGCGCGGAGGCCAACGGGTACGCGGAGGGGACGGAGACACCGCCGGACCTGAAGGAGTCCCTGACCTTCGCCACGCACGAGCCCTTCGGCGACCCGGTGGTCGACGCGGAGTGGTACGCGCCGAACGTATGGCCCGCGGAGGTCCCGGAACTCCGGGGGCTGTGCGAGGAGTACCTGCACCGGATGGCCGTGCTGGAGAAGCAGTTGCTCTCCCTGCTCGGGGAGGCCCTCGGCCTCGCACCGGACTTCTTCTCCCGGCACATGGACCACCCGACCTACGGTTTCAACATCAACTGGTATCCGGGGAGGGAGGTCGTCGGGGAGCCGCAGCCGGGACAGTTCCGGATCGGCCCGCACACCGACTTCGGCACCGTCACCATCCTCGACCGGCAGGCCGGCAAGGGCGGGCTCCAGGTCTGGACGGACGAGGGCGGCTGGGAGGACGCGCCGTTCGACCCGGACGCGTTCACCATCAACATCGGCGACCTGATGGCCCGCTGGACCGGCGACCGGTGGCGCTCGGGCAGGCACCGCGTGCTGCCGCCCCCGGCCGACGCGCCCGCCGAGGAGCTGATGTCCCTCGTCTACTTCGGCGAGTGCACCCCCGGGACCCTCGTGGAGTCCGTGCCGGCGCCCGTCGGCCGCGTGGCGTACGAGACGGTCGACTCGCATGTGTATCTGCGGGAGAAACTGGACTCGATCACGGTGGAGTGACGGCCTCATTCCGCTCACGGCGGCATGTTTCGTGACCCAACGGACACCAGGCGATCTGGCACTTGTCAACTCCCTCTCCTTACCCTTGCGTCGGGAACCGAGCCCTGGGGGAGGTGCGCGGTGCACAGACGGTTGTACGGGCGTGGCGCGCTGTTCGACGTCGAGCCCGCCGGTCTCGTACCGCGACTCGTGGGGATCCGTCCGTACGAGCTCCACGCGGAGAGGCCCGAACACCCCGCGGGACCGCCCCTGCTGGTGCTGTCGGGCGGCCGGGGGCTGGGCAAGAGCGCGGTGCTCGCCGAACTGTGGGACGCCTACACGGAACACACCCGCAGGGGGGAGGCCCGCAGACGCACCCCGGTCGCGCTGATCGACTGCGAGGACGAGCAGTTCGCGCGGCCGCCGCACGAGGAGAGCCCGGAGTCCTGGTCGCCGGTGTGGCAGGCGCTGCTGGTCGTCGCCGAGCAGCTGACGGAGCCGGTGCGGGCGGCCGGACAGCTCACCTTCCCGCGGCTGACGGCCGGGCTGGTGGCGGTCCGGGCCAGCGACTGGAGCGGCCGGACCGACTCCGACCGCATCCGGCGGGAGCTGGTGCGGATCCTGCTGCTGAACGAGCGCGCCTCCCGGTTCAGCCTGGCCGGGCGCTGGGCGGCGAAGGTCGCGTCGAAGGTGATCGCGGCGGCGAGCGGCGGCGGCCCGTTCGTCGCGGCGACCGTCGAGGCCACCCTGGAGGCGCTCTCCGAGGGCGTCACGCACCGCAAGGAGCAGAGGCCGGCCGCCTGGTACCGCGCCTATCCGAACGCGGGCGGCAACGCCAAGCGGGGGCTGCTGCTGCTCGCCGGGAACTTCCGGGCCGGCGGCACCTCGCGCGAGCACGCCGAACGCTGGCTGGTGCGGGCGCTGCTCGCCGACCTGGCCGAGGCGTACTCGGGTCTCGGCTCGCATCTGACCCGGCTGGGCCGGCCGCTCGTGCTGCTGGACAACGCGCGGAGCGGCCCGGGCCCCGGGCTGCTGGACGCCGTCCTGCGGGACCGCGCGGACGGGGTCGCCGACCAGGTGGTGTGGGTGGCGACGGTACGCGGCGCGAGCCATCCGGCGCTCGGCGACGCCGTACGCCGTGAACTCCCGGAGGTGGCCCGGTCCACGGACTGGGAGCCGGGCAGTTCACCCTCCTCGCGGGCGCTGCTCGTACCGCTGCCGCCGCTGTCCCCCGACGACACCCTGCACATGGTCGGCGCGGTGTGCGACGACGCCGAGCCGCCGCCCCGGTTCCCGCACGCCACCCACCGGTTGACCGGCGGGAACCCGCTCGGCATCGAGCTGCTCGCGACCGCCGCCCGGCAACACCCGGCACGCGCGGACTCGTTGGGGCGGCTGCTCACCGCGAAGGTCAAGCTGGAGGAGGGACAGGCCGACGACGGCAGGCCCGCCTACGCCGAGTTGCTCGGCCGCCTGGTGCCCGCCGACCGGCTCGACGAGCTGACGGTCCTCGCGGCCGCCCACGACCACGACTCCGCCGTGGCCCTCGCCGACGCCCGGCTCCCCGACGACTTCGGTTCGTCGGGGGTCCGGTCGCTGCGGTCCCGGCTCGCCGCGGAGGGGCTGCCCGCCGCGCCGGGCCACTTCGTCGGCGACCCCTTCGTCCGCACCCTGCTGCTGCTCCGGCTGCACCACCGGCACGCCGACCACGCCAAGTGGCGCGAGGTGCACGAGACCCTGATCCGGCACTACACCGACGCCGAGGGCCGGGACCCGGACGACCAGGACCCCGCGCACGCCCGCTACCGGCTCTACCACGAGCTGGCGCTCGGTGACACGGCCGGCGCGGTCGCCTACCTGCGCGACACGTTCACCGTCCTGCGCACCCGCACCTGGCTGGACACCCTGCGGTTCCTGGCGTCCGCGCCCTACTTCCACGCGCACGACGCGGCCGGCCGCGACTGCGACGGCCAGGACGACCGCCGGTCGGCGATCGCGCTGGGCCGCACGGACGCCGGCCAGGAGCCTCCGGAGGGCGTGAACGCCTCCCTGCACCTGCGGATACGGCGGCTGCTGCACGCCGTCTGGCAGGTGACCGACCCGCTGGTGCTGCCGGACCCGAAGGTGTGCGGGCGGCTGGAGTTCGAGCTGCTCCAGCTGTCCGACCAACGGCCCGCCGGGGGCGCGCTGCTGTTCGCGACCTCCCAGGCCTGGCCCCGGGACGCCCTGGCGGGACGGCCGCTGAGCACCCCGGCAGAGGACGACGACGGCGACGCGGACGGCGACGGGCACGGACCGGGCGACGGGGACGGGGTGGCGTGATGGCCGACGGAGTCAGAAGCCCGCTGGTGCGGTGGCTGCGGGAGATCTGGGAGATCCGCCTCTACCGCTATCTGGCGCTGCTGGTCACGGCCGCCGTGCTGACCGGGCTGGTCTTCGCCGTGCGGGCGGTCACCGACGAGGACCGGTCCTGCGCGCCCGGGGTGGCCCGTCCGGCCGGCAGCGACGAGTGCGTGGGCGTGGCCACGGGCCCGTACGACTTCGGGCATCCCCAGCTGCGGGACGCGGTGCGGGCGATCGACCGGGAGAACGACCGGCTGAAGGCGGGCGGTTACGTCACGGTCGCGCTGATGCTGCCGTACACCGCCTCCACCCCCTCCACGCTCAGCGACATCCTGCACGAGGTGCAGGGCGCCTACCTGGCGCAGTGGCAGGCCAACCACACCTCCAACGGGCAGGCCCCGGCGATCCGTCTGGTGCTCGCCAACCCGGGCGCCACCAGCGACCACTGGGAGACGATGGTCGACCGGCTGGAGCGGATGGCGAAGGGCGCCGACCGGCTGCGCGCGGTCGCCGGGGTCGGGCAGAGCACCGACAACAACAAGAAGGCCGTGGCGGAACTGACCCGGCGCGGCATCCCGGTGGTCGGCGCCTCCATCACCGCCGACGACCTCGCCAACGGGCAGAACGGCAAGGACCCCTTCCCCGGCCTGGCCCGGGTCTCCCCCACCAACACGGACGAGGCACGCGCCCTGGCCTCGTTCGCCGAGGTCGACGCCGGCCGGGCCCTGCTGGTGTACGACAAGCCCGGCGACCCGTACACGCGGACGCTCCAGACGTCGTTCGCCGCGCTGCTGAAGGGTTCGCCCTACGAGCCGCAGCCGTTCACCCCGCCCGCCGACCGCACCCAGGAGGGCACGACCGCGAACACCTTCCGGCAGATCACCCACCTGGTGTGCGACACCTCGGCGGAGACCGACACGATCCTGTTCGCCGGCCGGCACACACAGCTTCGGCAGTTCGTCAACGCGCTCGGCACGCGCGGCTGCCAGAACCGGAAGTTCACGGTGCTCACGGGCGACGAGGGCTCGTACCTGTCCGGCGACAAGAAGCTGGACCGCACCGCCCTCACCCACAACCTCTCCGTCCGCTACACCTCGCTCGCCCACCCGGACGCCTGGGTGAAGGCCCCCGCGACGCTGCACGGCGGTTCGGCGGCGGACGCGAAGGTCCTCACCGACCTCCTCGCCCGCAGCGCCCGCGCGCCGGTCGGCCCGATCGGCGAGATCGCCCTGGAGGACGGCCAGCTGATCATCGGTTTCGACGCGCTGACGCTGGCCGTGCACGGCATCCGCGAGGCGACGCCCGACGGCGCCACCGTCCCGCCCCTCGCGGATGTCGGCCTCCAGTGGCCGCAGGTCAAGGGCTCGCTGCGGGTGAGCGGGGCGAGCGGCTGGATCTG
This sequence comes from Streptomyces sp. 3330, assembly GCF_031456635.1. Taxonomy (NCBI): domain Bacteria; kingdom Bacillati; phylum Actinomycetota; class Actinomycetes; order Kitasatosporales; family Streptomycetaceae; genus Streptomyces; species Streptomyces sp. 3330. Next base: position 32,601 of record NZ_JAVDVA010000042.1, on the reverse strand, counting down.
CCTGGACGTGCACGGCAACCCGTACGACAAGGCCGTGCCGATCGTGGAACTCCATCCCGACGGCGGCTCGCGCTTCGTCCGCATCGCCTGGCCGGAGGGCAGGCCGCCGGCCGCGGAGTGCCTGCCGCCGTCCTAGGTCGGCGCCCTGAGGGCGCCGGCCCGCCTTGTCGACGACGGCACGGCGAAGGCCGGTTCCCGTGACCCAGGTCACGGGAACCGGCCTTCGCCGTCGGCTTGTTGCGGCTCAGACGCCCGCGTACGAGTGCTTTCCGGAGACGAAGATGTTGACGCCGTAGTAGTTGAACAGCCAGCAGCCGAACGCGATCAGGGCCAGGTAGGCGGCCTTGCGGCCCTTCCAGCCGGCCGTGGCCCGGGCGTGCAGGTAGCAGGCGTAGGCGACCCAGGTGATGAACGACCAGGTCTCCTTGGGGTCCCAGCCCCAGTAGCGGCCCCACGCGTCGCCCGCCCAGATCGCGCCCGCGATGATCGTGAACGTCCACAGCGGGAAGACGGCCGCGTTGACGCGGTAGGCGAACTTGTCGAGCGAGGCCGAGGCGGGCAGGCGGTCCAGGACCGAGTTGGCGAACCGGCCGGGCTTGCCGCCGGTCGCGAGCTTGTTCTCGTAGCCGTCCTTGAACAGGTACAGGATCGTGGCGACCGCGCCGACGTAGAACACCGCGCCGCAGAAGATCGCGGTGGAGACGTGGATGTACAGCCAGTACGAGTGCAGCGCCGGGACCAGCTGGTCGCTCGCCGTGTACAGGACGGTGACCGCGAGACCCAGGTCCAGGAGCACCGTCGTGATCAGGAACAGGCCGAGCCAGCGCACGTTCTTCTTCAGCGCCAGCAGCCCGAGGTACACGCCGACGGCCACCGTGGAGAAGGTGAGGTTGAACTCGTACATGTTGCCCCACGGCGCCCGCTCCACCGAGGCCGCGCGGGCGATCACGCCGCCCAGCTCGACCAGGAACGCGAGCACGGTGAGGGAGATGGCGATCCGGCCGTACATGTCGCCCTGCTCGTCGCCCCCGTGTGCGCCGGGCCCGTCCGGCACGTCACGGGCGCCGGCCGCGGAGCGCACGACGACCTGCGGCCGCTCCAGGACGGCCGTGCCGCCGTTCTTCTTGACGGCGACGGCCGGGCCCTTGGCCGCCGTCGTGGCGGTCAGCGCGGCCGCGGTACGGCCGACCTTGCTGCGGCTGCCGAGCAGCCACTCGGCGATGTACGCGAAGAAGGCCAGGGTGTAGACGGCCATCGCGGAGTAGATCAGCGTGTTGCTGATGCTCGCGAGGTTTTCGTTGGTGGCGGCGGCGAGAGTCACTTCCCAGCCCCTTCGGCAGGTACGACTTCGGGTTCGGGGGATGCGGACGATGCGGGGGTGTCACGGGATGCGGGGGTGTCAGGGGTGTCGGGGTCCGGCGACGAGGGGGCCTGGTCGTACAGGACCCCGGCGAGGTCGCCCAGCTCCTCGGGCACCTTGGCCGACTCGCTGCGGCCGAGCCCGCCCATCTCGACGACCGTCACCCCGTCGGCGCCCTTCACCGCGCGCACCCAGACCCGGCGGCGCTGGAGGAACAGGGACCCGGCGAGACCGAAGATCGCGGCGATGGCCCCGCCCAGCGCCCAGCCGCTCGCGGGCTGCTGGGTGACCTGGAAGTTCGCCCACTCCTTGGTGCCCTCGTAGGTCACCGATCCCGCGCCGTTCGGCAGGGTCATGGTCTCGCCGGGCTTCAGGTTGTCCCGCAGCTGCAGGCCCTTGGAGTCCTTGAACTCCTTCATGTGCGACTTGTCGAGCTGGTACACGCTCTGCGGGATGCCCGAATCGATGCCGAGGTCACCGTGGTACGGCGTCAGGTTCAGCACCGGATTGCGCAGCGACGGGAACGTCGAGGCGGCCTCGCTGCCCTGGGTGTACGTCGGCAGGAAGAAGGCCGAGATGCCCAGCTGCTCGCTGACGCCCTTGGCGTCCCGGTAGCCGTCGAGGACCTTGATCACACCGCTGGAGGTGATGTTGGAGTCGAGCGGCAGCAGCGGCACCGCGTCGCGGTAGACCACCTCGCCCTTGCCGTCGCGGACGGTGATGACGGGCGCGTAGCCGTGGGCGGTCAGGTAGACCTTCGAGTCGTCGATCTCCAGCGGGTGGTTGACCTTGACGACGGCCTTCTTCTCCTTGCCGTACGCGCCCACGCTGTAGGTGATCGCGGACTGGAAGGTGCGCGCGGTGCCCTTGTTGGGACCCGAGGTCTCGTACGTGCCGGTGAACTTGTCCAGGGTGAAGCTGAACGGGTTCAGGTCGTCGGTGCCGAAGAGGTTGCCGGACTTGAAGTCGTTGTACTGGGTGAGGGTGTTGGAGAAGCCGTCGCCCTCGACGACCAGCTTGTTCCCCTCGGACTTGTACAGCTGGCCGCAGGCGAAGGCGACGAGCATCACGATCAGCGCGATGTGGAAGGAGAGGTTGCCGACCTCACGCAGGTAGCCCTTCTCCGCGGCGACGGCGTCCCCGGCGAGGTGGGCGCGGAAGCGACGCTTGCGCAGCAGCGCGAGCGCGGCCTCACGGACCTGTTCCGGCTCGGCGTCGGTGCGCCAGGTGGTGTACGCGGGCAGCCGGGTCAGCCGCTTCGGCGCGCCCGGCGGGCGGCCGCGCAGCTGACCGACGAACTGCCAGGTGCGGGGCACGATGCAGCCGATGAGGGAGACGAACAGCAGGATGTAGATCGCGGAGAACCACACCGAGCTGTAGACGTGGAAGAGGCCGAGCCTGTCGTAGATCGGCGCGAGCGTCCCGTGGGCCCGCCGGAAGTCGGCGACCTTCGTCTCGTCGGTGCCGGACTGCGGGATCAGCGAACCGGGGATCGCGCCGAGGGCCAGCAGCAGGAGCAGCAGCAGCGCGACCCGCATGGAGGTCAGCTGCCGCCAGAACCAGCGGGCCCAGCCGACGACCCCGAGGGTGGGTCCACTGGCCAGCGTGTCCACGGGCGCGGTGGACAGCTGGGAGCCGGCGGCGCCCAGTTCCTGCTCGTCGGCGGCGGCCGGGGGCTCGCCGGGGGCGGCGCCGACGGTGCTCTTGCTCATGAATCAGATCCCCACAGTGAAGCCGACGGACCAGGACTGGATGTCCTGCACGAGGCGGTCCCACGCACCGGTCAGCAGCAGCAGACCGGTCACGATCATCATCGTGCCGCCGATCCGCATCACCCAGGCGTAGTGACGCTTGACCCAGCCGAAGGCGCCGAGCGCCTTGCGGAAGGCGACCGCGGCGAGCACGAAGGGCACACCGAGGCCGAGGCAGTAGGCGACGGTCAGTATGGCACCGCGGCCCGCGCTTCCCTGCTGGGAGGAGAGGGCGATCACGGAGGCCAGGGTCGGGCCGATGCACGGGGTCCAGCCGATGCCGAACAGCGCGCCGAGCAGCGGGGCGCCGGCCAGCCCGGCGACGGGCCTCTTGTGGAAGCGGAACTCCCGCTGGGTCATCCAGGGCATCAGCCCCATGAAGAAGACGCCCATGAGGATCATGAGCCCGCCCAGCACCTTCGACAGGACGTCCTGGTTGGCCTGGAGGTTCTCGCCGAAGTAGCCGAACAGGGCCCCGCTGGAGACGAACACGGCGGTGAAGCCCAGGACGAAGAGCGACGCGCCGGCGACCATCCGCCCGCGGCGGGCCTCGGCCAGGTCGGTGCCGGCGACGCCGGTGACGTACGACAGATAGCCCGGGACGAGCGGCAGGACGCACGGCGAGAAGAAGGAGACCAGCCCGCCGAGCAGCGCGATCGGCAGCGCGACCAGCAACGCGCCGTTGAGCACGGTGTCGTTGTAACCGGTCGCGGCGAGCGTGGTGACCGCGCTCACGTCACTTCTCCGCGAGGACGGGCGCGATCATCTTGCGCAGCCTGTCCTCGCTGAGCGCGGCCAGCGACCTGGCGGCGATCTTGCCCTCCCGGTCTATGACCAGCGTGGAGGGGATGGCCTGGAGGCTGAGCGTGCCCTTCTTGAAGCGCAGCAGCAGCTTGCCCTTCGGGTCGGACAGGCTGGGGTAGGTGATGCCCTGCTGCTTCTCGAAGGCGAGGGCGTTGTCGTTGCTGGTGTCGAGCGTGTTGATGCCGACGAACTGCACGCCCTGGTCCTTGAGGTCGGCGTAGACCTTCTGGAAGTTGGGCGCCTCGGCACGGCACGGGGCACACCAGGAGCCCCACACGTTGAGGACGACGACCTTGCCCTTGTAGGCGGCGACGTCGAGCTGCCCTCCGGCCACGGTCTTGCCGGACAGGTCGGGAGCCGTGGCCCGCGACCCCTTCTTCGCGGTGGAGATGCCGTCCTTGCCCATCACGAAGTTGGTGTCACCGCCTCCTCCGGCGGTTCCTCCGGAGGTGCAGGCGGACAGCAGCAGTGCGGCGACGGCTCCACCGGCGGCCGTGGTCAGGACGGCACGGCGCGAGCGGTTCCGGCTGGTCGAGCGCAGGGGGGCGCGGCTGGCGGCACTCATGTGAAAAGTTTCGCATGCCCGTTCTGGGGATCTTGCGCACCCCCCTTGCGGGGAGAAAACCCCATTTCAGGCGGCGTTGGCGGTGCTGCCGGCGGACGCGGGCGCGGAGCTGGACGATGAGGGGGTGTTCGCGCCCAGGAAGGTCTTCCAGCCGCCGGCCGGCTGCTGCCCGACGTCGAGGGTGCGCAGCTTCTCGAGGACCTCCGGCTTCTGGACGTCGATCCAGTCCACGAACTGCCGGAAGGAGACCAGCCGTACGTCCGCGCCCTTCTCCTTCTCGCGCGCGATGTGCTTGAAGGCCTCCTCGACGGCGTCCATGTAGATGCCGCCGTTCCACTGCTCGAAGTGGTTGCCGACGAAGAAGGGTGCCCGGTTCGTCTCGAATGCCCGCTTGAATCCCTGTATGTACGCCTGCGACGACTGCTGCCGCCAGCCCGGGTAGTTGTGGCTGGGCGCCTTGGTCGAGTTGATCGACTGGTTGGCGAGCATGTTGTAGTCCATCGAGAGGACCTCGAAGCCGCGGCCCGGGAACGGTATCTGCTGCAGCGGCAGGTCCCAGATCCCGTCCTTCTTCCGCGGCCACACCTGGCGCCCGCCCGGGGAGGAGGCGTCGTAGCGCCAGCCGAGGGCGCGGGCGGTGGGCAGCAGGTTGTCCTGGCCGAGCAGACAGGGGGTCCGGCCGCCGACGAGTTCCTTGTCGTAGTCGAAGGGCAGCGCGGGCAGGTCGCTCCAGCCGGTGTTGGTCCGCCACTCCTTCACGAACGACTTCGCCTGGTCGATCTCGCTGCGCCACTGCTTGGGCGTCCAGTTGCCGACGGTCCCGTTCCCGGAGCAGAAGTGCCCGTTGAAGTGGGTGCCTATCTCGTGCCCCTCGAGCCAGGCGCGGCGGACGCCGTCGAGCGTCATCCTGACGTGCTCGTCGGTGAGGTAGCCGATGTCGGAGGCGCCGCGCGGGTTGTTCGGCGGGTCGTAGAGCCGCTTCTTCGACTCGGGCAGCAGATACAGCCCGGAGAGGAAGAAGGTCATGCTCGCGCCGTGCGCCTTGGCGAGGTCGAGGAAGCGCGTGAAGAGCCCGTTGCCGACCTCTCCCGCCCCGTCCCAGGAGAAGACGACGAACTGCGGCGGCTCCTCGCCGGGCTGGAGCGGCACGGGCTTGGCCGGCTGGTGGGGCTGCTTGCCGGTGAAGGACGTGGAGCCGTCGCCGAGGGGGCGGGCGGTCACCTTCGGACTGGCACTGCCGGAGGGCTTGCCGGAGCCGCCGGAACCGCCGGGGGTGCTCGGCCCGTCCGAGTCCGTGAGGCTGCCGCAGCCCACGAGTCCGGCAGCGGCGGCGGCCCCGGCACCGAGTCCGAGTGCTCCCCGTCGGGTGATGGCGCGCATGGCAACCCCGTTCGTCACATTTTCCGATGGTCACCCAATCAGAGGACGTGCCGAACGAGGAGGTTCCGCCGATAGTTCCGGATTCCGTAACAGAGGGCCTGATTCCAGCCACACGCTGCGGGAACGGCGACCGGGGGCGGGGCGTGGGGGCCGGGAGCCGAGGGAGGGGGCCAGGTTCGGGGGCCAGGGGCCAGGGGCACGAGCCGGGAGCCGAAGGCGGCAGCCGGGAGCGGGGGGCGGGAGCCTGCCCCGGAGGGCGAGCCCCCGGCCCCGGCCCCGGCCCGGCAAGGCGGGCCGGGGCCGGCAAGGCGGGCCGGGTCCGGATCCGGAAGGCGGGGCGGGATCCGGAAGCCGGTCGGGTCGGGTCGGGGCTACGCCCCGAAGGCCTTGCCCTTGCCCTGTACCGGCTTGGCGCCGGCCCGGAGGTGGGCGGGGACCAGGTCGATGGCGGGTTCGCTGTAACCGACGGACACGATCCGGTCGCCCTGGTACGTGAAGGTCGTCAGCGAGGCGAGCGTGCACTGCCGCTTGCGCGGGTCGTGCCACAGCCGCCGCCGCTCGACGTAGGACCGCACGATCCAGATCGGCAGCTGGTGACTGACGAGCACCGCCTCCCGCCCGCGGGCCGCGTCCTTCGCCGCGTCCAGCGCGCCCATCATCCGGACGACCTGGTCGACGTACGGCTCGCCCCAGGACGGCTTGAACGGGTTGACGAGGTGCTTCCAGTTCTCGGGCCGGCGCAGCGCCCCGTCCCCCACGCCGAAGGTCTTGCCCTGGAAGACGTTCTCCGCCTCCAGGAGCCGCGCGTCGGTGGCCAGGTCGAGCCCGTGCGCCTTGGCGATCGGCGTCGCCGTCTCCTGCGCCCGCTCCAGCGGGGAGGCGACGACGTGGGTGACGTCACGGGAGGCGAGGTGCTCGGCGACCCGGTCGGCCATCTGCCGGCCCAGCTCGGAGAGGTGGTAGCCGTCGAGACGGCCGTAGAGCACTCCGTCGGGGTTGTCGACCTCACCGTGCCGCATGAGGTGGACGACGGTGAGGTCCTTGGTGCGCGCGTTCTTCTCGAAGGAGTCCTCGAGGGCCTTCTCGCGGGCGTTCTCGGGGGCGTTTTCCGGGGTGGTCATGCCGCTGTGGCCTCCGCAGCCGCTCGGGCCGCCGCCGGAAGGGCGTCGGCGATCCTCTGGAGGGCCCGGTCGTCGTGGGCCGTGGACACGAACCAGGACTCGAAGGACGACGGCGGCAGGTACACGCCGTTCGCCAGCAGCGAGTGGAAGAAGGCGGTGAAGCGGAACGACTCCTGCGCCCTGGCGTCGTCGTAGTCACGGACCGGCCGGTCCGTGAAGAAGACGGAGAACATGTTGGAGGCGCTCTGGAGCGTGTGCGCGACACCCTCCTTGGCCAGCGCCTCCGACACCATGGTCTGGATCCGGGTGGAGACGTCGTCGATCGTGGCGTAGGCGGCGTCGTCGAGGAGCCGGAGCTGGGCCAGCCCGGCGGCGGTCGCCACGGGGTTACCGGAGAGGGTGCCGGCCTGGTAGACGGGCCCGGCGGGGGCGAGGTGCGCCATGACGTCCGCCCGGCCGCCGAAGGCCGCCGCGGGGAAGCCGCCGCCCATGACCTTCCCGAAGGTCATGAGGTCCGGCCGCACGCCGTCGATCCCGTACCAGCCGGCCCGGCTGGTCCGGAACCCGGTCATGACCTCGTCGGAGATGAAGAGCGCCCCGTTGTTCTGGCAGGCGTCCTTGAGCCCCTGGTTGAAGCCGGGAAGGGGCGGCACGACGCCCATGTTGCCCGGCGAGGCCTCGGTGATCACACAGGCGATCTCGCCGGGGTGCCGGTGGAAGGCCTCCTGCACGGCCTCGAGGTCGTTGTACGGCAGGACGATGGTGTCGCCGGCCTGAGCGCCGGTGACACCGGGCGTGTCGGGAAGCGCGAAGGTCGCGACGCCCGAGCCCGCCGCCGCGAGGAGCGAGTCGACGTGCCCGTGGTAGCAGCCGGCGAACTTGATCACCTTGGTGCGCCGGGTGAACCCGCGGGCGAGCCGGATGGCCGACATGGTGGCCTCGGTGCCGCTGGAGACGAGCCGCACCTCCTCCAGGGGCTCGATGCGGGCGACCATCTCCTCGGCGAGCGTGACCTCGCCCTCACCGGGCGTGCCGAAGGAGGTGCCGCGCGAGACGGCCTCCTGCACGGCGGCGATCACCTCGGGGTGCGAGTGCCCGAGGATCATGGGCCCCCAGGAACAGACGAGGTCGACGTACTCACGGCCGTCGGCGTCCGTCAGATAGGGGCCGGTGCCGGACACCATGAACCGGGGCGTGCCGCCCACGGCGCGGAACGCGCGCACCGGCGAGTTCACACCCCCCGGCGTGACAGCGGACGCACGGTCGAACAGCGCCTGCGATACAGGCGCATCGTATGAATAGGGCAGTTCGCTCATGACCTGCGACTTCTCCGACCTTCTCCGACTTGCTGGACTCCGGTTGTCAGTGACCTCCCAGGGTAGGCCAGCGGCGGTCGGGGCCCGGCGGGGCCGTCATCGGCTTCACCATCTGCGAAACTGAGTCGGAACGGGCCTGATAGACGTAGCTCACACCGACCGGGTGTCCTGTGGCTGCGAAGATCCTGCGGACAGGTGTTTCAACGCACGTTTCGGCGGGCGGCCGTGGGGGAGGTCACTGACACGATGATCGGGTTGCGCGGCGGGGGCCACGCGTCCTAGAAAAGCAGTCGGGTGGAGATATGCATCGCGGTGGCGGACTGGGCGAGGGGACTGACGACCTGGGTCCTCGACGTGCCCGGCGGGGAAGGCACCGGCGCGACGCGGAGGAAGCCAACGAAGCACGTCAGACGCAGGCACAAGGTGTACCGAGTGAACCCGAGCGGACCGACCGTATCGATCAGATCGACCGGATCGACCGGATCGAGCGGTTCGAGCAGGTCGACCGGCGCGTCGGTCAGCGGATCGATCCCCTCGGGGCAGGGAGCAGGAATGGTGGTCGGGTGGGGGTGACGTACAAGTACTTCGGCGCGCCCGACGGCGCGACCGCGGCCCGCGTCCCGATCTCGATGCGCCCTGAGGAACTCGGCGGCGACGAGCTCGGCATGAACGGCATGTTCACCAAGATCAAGCCGGAGACCATGGCCGCGATGGTGCTGACCGGCATCGAAGGCGTCCCCCTCAGCAAGGTGCCCCCGCTGGAGCTGGTCGTCCTCCACCCCGACTACGCCGTGGTGAAGCTCCCCATGACGGTCGTGGACCCGCTGCGGGACATAGGCGAGGAAGCGGTGGGCGCGGCGGCCTTCATCTGGTCGACGGTCCCGGACCGGGGCGGCCCCCGGGACGCGTTCAACGTGTACCAGCTGCTGCACGAGTGGCAGGACTTCAGCCACCGCCTGCACGAGGCGGGGCATCAGCCGTACTGCTTGGTCTGGCCGTGAGCTGAGGCGTCACCGGTGGCGGGCGAGGTCTTCGGACCTCGCCCTTTTCAGTACCCGCGGCATTCGTTCTCTGCTGTGCGGGCCGGGCGGGGGCCGAAGGGGTGGCGGCGGTCGGCCCGCAGGGGTGGCAGCGGGTCGGCGAGGTCGCGGCGGGCATGAGCGATCGGCATCGGACATCGGACATCGGCTGCTGCACCCGCAGCGGTGGCCGTTCGGGCGGGCAGCACATTCCCAGGTCGGGAACTCCCGTCGTGGGTCCGGTGGTTCGGGTTTCACGGAGCGTGTCGACCGCCACGGGGACGGGGCTGGTCCTCCAGCGAACCCGCATGGTGAATGATGATCTGACAGTCACTCACGGCGGTCCATCCGGTGGTGGGACGCGAGTCCAGGACGGAGCCAGGCAGCATGACCTCTCCCCTCAGCGGCAGCAGCGACGCCGGTAACGGCGGCACCGGCAGCCCCTTCTTGAAGATAGACACCAGCAAGCCCCACCCGGCCCGCATGTACGACTACTTCCTCGGCGGGAAGGACAACTACGAGGTCGACCGGGATGCCGCCGAGCAGTTCATCAAGGTGGCGCCCGAGGTGCGCGACGGGGTCCGCGCCAACCGGCACTTCATGCACCGCGCCGTCCGGCACGTCGTCGCGGAGGGCGGCATCCGGCAGATCCTCGACATCGGCACCGGGCTGCCCACCGAACCCAACGTGCACCAGATCGCGCACTCCATCGCCCCCGGGACGCGGGTCGCGTACGTCGACAACGATCCGATCGTCAGCACCCACTCGATGGCTCTCATGGCCGACGCCGACCCCGGTACCGACGCCCACACCTCGGTCGTCCTGGCCGACCTGCGGGATCCCCGTGCCGTCCTCGACCACCCCGACGTCCGCAAGATCATCGACTTCGACGAGCCCGTGGCGCTGCTGCTGGTGGCCGTCGTGCACTTCCTCGCCGACGCGGACGACCCGGACGCCGTCGTCGCGACACTGCGCAACGCGCTGCCCACCGGCTCCTACCTCGTCCTGTCGCACGCCACCGGAGACGTCCACGAGGACCGGCGCGAGAACGCGGCCTCCGTCTACAACAAGGCCAGCGCCTCCCTGAACCTGCGCCCCCACGCCCGCGTCCTGGACCTCTTCGGCGACTTCACCCTCCTCGACCCGGGCCTGGTCCCGGTCCCGGACTGGCGCCCCGAAGAGCCCCCGAACCCCGACACCCCGCCGATCGGCATCTACGGCGGAGTGGCCCGCAAGAACGGCTGACCTCCGGGGCGCTGGACGCCATGGACCGCCCGGTCGCCTGGTCACCCGCTCAGCGCAGAAGCGTTGTCTGCAGGAGTTGGTGGGCCAGGTGGCGGGCCGGGGATTCGGTTTGGCGGGCCGCTCGGTGGAAGGTGTCCTGGGCGGGGCCGGCCGGCCAGTCCGGGGGGAGGTGGCGGGACGGGAGCCGGGGGTCCGCGCGGATCGTCCAGAGCCATTCGCTGACCAGGCGCAGGCGGGTGCCGATCGGGTCCTCGCCCGGTCCCGCGTTCAGGTGGGCCGTCCAGCGCTTGTCGAAGGAGACATAGCGGGCGGCGACGCTCTCCAGGTCCCAGGTGTCGCGGATCATGAGGCCGATGTCGGTGGCCTCGTCGGCGGAGGCGTGGAAGATCTTGACGTGGGCGCCGAGGCCCAGTTCGGCGACGACGGGAGCGACGTCGACCTTCCCCGGCGCGATCCACAGCCCGCTGTACAGGGCGCCGAACCCGGACCACGCGAGCCGTGAGCGCAGGTCGTGGCGCTCACGCTGGCGGGACTCGGGAAGCGAGAAGCCGAGCAGCGTCCAGTCGCCGTCCCAGTCGTCGTTGACCGCGCCCTCGCGCCAGATGCGGGTACGGCCGTCCCGCAGGACGCGCGTCGCCTGCTCGGTGAGGCCGAAGTACATCTTGCGGCCCTCCCGCTGCCGCCGCAGCAGGCCCCGGCTGACCATGCGGGTCAGCGTGGAGCGGACGGCCTGCTCACCGACGCCGACCCGGCCGAGCACGTCGATGATGCTGCCCGAGTAGACGCACAGGTCTCCCTCCTCCAGGACGTGGTTGCCGAAGAAGGCGAGCATGAGCGACTGCGGGCGCAACTGCGGTGCGCCCGCGCCGGATGCGTCCGGCATGTCGTGCGTCATGGTGTCCGGGATGTCGTCGTCCTCCACGGGGGAAAGAGTACGACCGCCCGCCGACGGGTGCGGCGGACGGTCGTACGGGGTCACCGGCGGTCGGCCGGGTGGGCGAGGTCGTACCGGCGCGGGCCGGGTGCGGGGCGGTCGGCGACGTATCGGGTGGGGGTCGCCGGATCGGCCGCTGCGGCGCGGGAGTTGAGCGCGGCCGGGTCGGTGCCCCGTCGGCGGCCGGTGGAGAGTCGGTCCTCCGGGGCGCGCAGGGCGTCGAGTTGTTCGGCGGGGCTGACGGCGCCGTGGCCCGCCTTGCCGACGCACGCCTGACGCGGCGGGGCCGAGGATCCGGCAGCGTTCACGGCCCGGCGCAGGGCGCTCTCGGTCTGGGCCGGGACCGGGACCGGGGCGTCACCGGTGGTGTGGGCCGAGACCGGGGCGTCACCGGTGGTGTGGGCCGGGACCGGGGCGTCACCGGTGGTGTGGGCCGGGACCGGGGCGTCACCGGTGGTGTGGGCCGAGAGCCGCGGCTTGGCGGGTTCTCCGGTGAAGGAACTGGTGCGGCTCATCCATGCCACCGCGCCGGGTCGGCGGCGCTCGGGATCGGGGTGGGGGGTGTCATGCGGAGATCTCCTGCGTGTGAGGGGCGCCGGAGCCTTCGGCGGGGTCCGCGGGGTCGGCGAGGGACGTCCGGCTGGTCTCGCGTACGAAGAGGACCGTCACGGCGGTGACGGCGGCGCCGCCGCAGAGCAGCAGGGAGACGGGGGTGCTGCTGCCGCTCGCCGCCACCAGGCTGCCCGCGATCATCGGGGAGAAGCCGGCCCCGACGAGGGTGGCGCCCTGGTAGCCGAGGGAGGCGCCGGTGTAGCGGACCCGGGTGCCGAACATCTCGGTGAGCAGGGCGCCCAGCGGGCCGTACATCGTGGACTGGGCGATGCCGTGACCGAGGACGACGGCGAGGATCAGCAGTCCGGGCGAGCCGGAGTCGACCAGCGCGAGGACGGGGAAGGCCAGCGCCGCCGAGGCGAGGGCGCCGGCGAGGACGACCGGACGGCGGCCGACCCGGTCGGAGAGTATGGAGGCGCAGGGCAGCACGACGAGGGCGACGGCGGCGGACACCGTGAGCGCGGTGAGCACCTGCGGACGGGCGTAGCCGATGCCGGTGGCGTACGCGATCAGATAGCTGGTGAGCAGCGACTGGGCGGTGAAGGCGCCGATACCGACGCAACAGGCCAGCAGGACCGGGCGCGGCCGTCGCAGCACGTCGAGGATGGGCAGCCGCGACTGCGCGCGGTCCTTCTTCACCTCGGCGAACAGCGGACTCTCGACGACCTTGAGGCGGACGAAGAGCCCGACACCGAGCAGCACCACGCTCAGCAGGAACGGCACCCGCCAGCCCCAGGCCGCGAACTCGTCCTTGGGGAGGGTGACGACGAGCGCGACGACGGCGGTGGACAGCAGGGAGCCGAGCGGAGCTCCCATCTGCGTGAAGCTGGACCACAGTCCGCGCCGCAGCTCGCCCGCGTGCTCGACGACCATGAGCGTGGCGCCGCCCCACTCACCGCCGATGGCCACGCCCTGCACGACCCGCAGGGTGATCAGCAGCACCGGCGCCCATACGCCGATCGTGTCGTACGTGGGCAGCAGTCCGACGAGGAAGCTCGCGCCGCCCATCAGACCCATGGTGAGCAGCAGCATCGACTTGCGGCCGAGCCGGTCGCCGAAGTGCCCGAAGAGGATGCCGCCGAGCGGGCGGGCGACATAGCCGGCGGCGAAGGTGCCGAACGCCGCGATGGTGCCGACAGCGGGGTCGGCGCCGGGGAAGAACAGCTCGCCGAAGACGAGGGCGGCGACAGTTCCGTAGACGAGGAAGTCGTAGAACTCCACGGCGGTGCCGAGCAGTCCGGAGGCGACGACGCGCAGCTGCCGGGTCCGTTCGGCGTCGGTCGCGGGGGATGCGGACGAAGCGGGCGACGGTGACGGTGACGGTGACGGTGATGCGACGGGGGACGGGGGCATCGCGGTCTCCCTGGACCGGGGGGGGAAGGACACCGCGAAGTTAGGCCTTCAAGTAACCGTCGTCAATAAAATGCACAACATTGGTCCCGCGGCGCGGCCACTGCCTCCGACGGAGCACGGTGACCCGCCCGGGCCCGCTCAGGGACGGGCGGATCGCGCAGACCGGCCCGTACGGGCCGTACAGGCCGATCCGTACGGGTCACGCGGACCGGCCGTCCGGGTCGTACGGGCCGGTTCCGAATCAGCCGTCCGGGTCGTACGGGCCGGTTCCGAATCAGCCGTCCGGGTCGTACGGGCCGGTCCCGGATCGGTCGTACGGGTCGTTCGGTCAGGCCGCGGTGGTGGCGGGTTCGGCCGTCGGCTGCTCCTCCAGCAGGTCCACCAGGGTCGCCCGAGCCCGCGCCACTCGCGAACGCACCGTGCCCACCGGGCAGTTGCTCGCCTCCGCCGCCTCCGCGTAGGGCAGGCCGGCCAGCTGGGTGAGGACGAACGCCTCCCGTCGCTCGGCCGGGAGCGAGGCCAGCAGGTCCAGCAGGACGACGCCGTCGTCGAAGCCCGGCAGGTCGCGCGGCTGGGTGCGCTCGGCGGCCAGCTGCCAGTCGGGCAGGTCGGATAGCCGGGGCCGGGCGGCGGCGTGCCGATAGCTGTCGATCACCGCCCGGCGGGCGATGGACAGCAGCCAGGAGCGGGCCGAGGAGCGGCCCTCGAACCGGTGCAGGCTGCCGAGGGCGCGCAGGAAGGTGTCCTGGGCGAGGTCGTCGGCCGCCTGGGGGTCGGCGCAGAGGTGGGAGACGTAGCGCAGGACGTCGCGATGCAGTGCGCGGACGAAGCGCTCGACCGCGTCCGCGTCACCGGCACGGGCGGCGAGCGCCCACGCGGTGATCGACTCGTCGAGCGCGGCCTGTGCCGCGGGGGAGTTCTGGGGTGCCTTCACGGCAGACGTGATCACCTGGTGTCCTTCTCGGATCATCCACGAGGGCATGAGGGAGAGACGGCCCCACGCCCGGCTGCGTGCGCGGGCGTACGGCCGTGGCCCGGTGCGCACAGGGGCGGCCCGGGTCACCGGCTGCCGGTCTGTCGTCGCAGGTCGGACGTCGTCCGCGCGCCGTCGGAAGGCAGGCGTCACGGGACGTCGGACGTCGGAGGACGTCAGACGGCAGCGGTCCCCGCGGGCGGACCCCGTGTGGTGATCGCGTGGGTGAGCAGGAGCAGCCGGGGCGCTCGCGCCGAGCGGCGGCGACGGAACCGGACGCGCGGCCGGTCCGGGGTGACGGGCAGGGCGAGCAGCAGCCGCAGCGGCGCGGCCAGCCGTGCGGCCACCGCCCGCAGGACGCGGAACGCGGCCTTCTCGCCGTGTGCCAGCCACAGCCCGCACAGCAGCGCGGCGAGCAGGTGGGCGGCGAGCATGCCGAACGAGGAGGAACCCCCTTCGCCTGCGGCCTCTCCGATGTGACCCATGTGGTTCATGTGGCCCATGTGACCCAGGTGGTTCATGTGGCCGACATGACCGACGGCCATGTCCATGTCCATGTGCATGCCCGCGCCCGCGCCCATGTCCATGTCCATGGAATCCATGTGCGTCGGGCCCGGGCCCGGGGTGTCCGTGCCCGCGGACACCCCGGCACCGGACTCCGGCCCGGCCAGCGAGAACGCCGAGTGCAGGGCCGTCTGGGCGGCGACCACCACCGTCACGATCAGCGGCAGCCCGCGCTCCCGGCCCGCCAGGCACCAGCCCGCGATCCCGGTGACGGTCACGCCCGCGGCCAGCGCCCACGCGGGCACCGCGGAGCCGGACATCATCACGTGGCCCAGGGCGGCGAGCAGCACGCAGACAGCCGCGAACAGCGCGGCTCGCAGCGTGCGAGCACACCACCCAGCAGTCATGGCGCCTCATCCTCGCATCCGGACACCGCCCGTCCCCCCGGAGGTACGGAACACACCCCGGTGGGCGACTCAATCCGCCCTGTATGAGCTGTCTCACCCCGCTCCGGTTCCCTCAAAGGGGCCAGCCCACCGCGCGGGAGGAACCCACCCCACCGATTCTGGGGACGGGGCGCGTCTGTCATGGCCCGTCCATCGAGCAGCGGAGGTTCCCGGTGAGCGGTGACGCCGAACGCGTGCGGATCGCGGTCATCGGGGACTGCCCCGTCTTCCGGTACGGCATCTCGAACCTGATCGGCTCCGCTCCCGATCTCCACCTGGTGGCCGTCGCGCCCTCGATCGACAGCGCGGACGGCGGACTGCGCGGCGCGGAGGTCGTCCTGATGGATCTCCAGCAGCCCGCCCCGAGGCTCGCCGCGACCGTGACGAAGCTGCACCGGAGGGGGCACGCCGTCCTCGTGGTGTCGTCCTCGCCGCACCTGGACGCGGTGCAGGCGATCCAGGCGGGAGCGAGCGGGTATCTGAGCCGGCAGGCGGAGGCGCAGGAGATGCTCACGGCGATCCGGACCGTGGGCTCCGGACGCAGCTACGTCTCCGCGCCCGCCGGCCATCTGGTGGGACCGTCCCTGCGTTTCACGGACCGGGAGCAGGAAATCCTGCGCCTTCTCGCGAACGGTTCGACGGACCACGAAATCGCCGCCGCATTGGGCATCAGCAAACACACCGTCCATTCGCATCTCGACCGGATCGGCGAGAAAACGGGCTCCCGGCGCCGCCCCGATCTGACGAGAATCGCCGTGGAAAACGGCCTCACCGGCCCGCAATGACGGCCGGCGTGGGTAGTTCTACCCCGTTCGCCATGGGTAATCGTCGCCCTTGACCCACACAGGGGAAAAGCGGGACCTTGGCAGAGGATCACCCACCCACGCCGGAATTCAGCTGGGAGAAGTCCATGCCACATCGTCTCGCAATTCTCACCGTCGCAGCGCTGCTCCCTGTGTCAGGGGTGGCGGCATCGGTTGCCGTCGCAGGTCAGGCGCAAGCCGTCACCATCGGAAAGGTCACGCTCACCGGAACGGTCGAAGACTGCGACGACGAGTCTTCCCCCGACACCGTCACGATCAAGGCGGGCACCGAAACGAAGACCGATAATTCGCTCGCCGGAAACAGCAACTCTTATTCGGTCACGTTCAAGAAGATCGCCAAGAACGCCACGGTGACCGCGAAGGCGACCGTGACCTGTGAGAGCGAAGACACGTACAAGCAGAGCTTCAGCCTCAAGGGCTCGCCCAACACGGACCCGGTGAAGCGGAAGCAGAATCTCGAGCCCTAGCAGCCGAGCCGGTTTTGGCCGGGCCGGGTTTCGCCACGGCGACGCCCGGCCCGAGCGCACGCTCCGCCGCCGTCACAACCCCCCGCCCACCGTGAACCCGATGACCGAACCGCCTCCCGCCCGCCGGTGCGCGAAGGGGGCGCCCTCGTGCGCCAGGGCCACTTCGCGGACGATCGACAGGCCCAGGCCCGAGCCCGGCAGGGAGCGGGCGTCGGCGGCGCGGTAGAAGCGGTCGAAGACCCGGGTCAGGTCGGCCTCGGCGATGCCGGGACCGCGGTCGAGGACCTCGACGCGGACGACTCCCGGCCGGGCCGGGCCGGTGACGGCGATCTCGACGGGCGCCGCGCCCTCGCGGTCGAACTTGGTCGCGTTCTCCACCAGGTTGGACACCGCCCGCTGGAGCATGCCGGGCCGCCCGTAGAGGGTGGTGTCACCGCTCGTCCGGATCAGGACCGGCCGCCCGGTGCGGCGCCGGGCGAGACCCGCGACCTCCTCCGCGATGTCGGCGAGGTCCAGCTTGCGCGGCGGCTCGGTGTCGGACTGGCCGGCCGCCAGGTCGACCAGCTCGTTGACCAGGTCGGTCAGCTCCCGGGCCTCCTGGGTCAGATCCGCCACCAGCTCGTCACGGGTGAGGGGCGGCAGCTCGTCGATGCGGCGCAGCAGCGAGATGTTCGTGCGCAGCGAGGTCAGCGGCGTCCGCAGTTCGTGGCCCGCGTCCTGGACGAGCCGCCGCTGGTCCTCCTCCGACTGGGCGAGCCGGCCGAGCATGCGGTCGAAGGCGCGGCCCAGCCGGCCCACCTCGTCGTGGCCGGTGACCGGCACCTGTACGCCGAGCCGACGGGTGCGGGCGACGTCCTCGGCGGCGGTGGTGAGGATCACCAGGCGGTGGGTGATGCGCCGGGCGAGCCACCAGCCGAACAGCCCCGCGGCCGTCACCACCGCGATCATCAGGATCAGCGTGCGCTGCTGGAGCGCCCGCAGCAGGTCCTCGGTGTCGCTGAACTCCTGCGCCACCTGCACCGCGCCCCGGCCGCCGCCGAGGGAGACGGTCGCGATGCGATAGACGTCGCTGCCGACGTCGACGTCCTTGTGCTCGGTGATCCGCCCGGCCGCCGCGGCCACCGCGATCGTGCGGTCGGCGCGCACGACGGGCAGTCCGGGGGTGCCGCTGTCCACGACCGAGCCGTCCGCGCCCAGCACCTGGACGTCCGTGCGGGCCGGCCGCACGATGTCGTGCCCGGGCGCGACCGAGGAGAAGTCCTCCGGGGCCATGCGGTGGTCGCGCACCTCGTCCCGCAGGTCCTGCACGACCTCGTCGAACACCGACTCCTGGTCGACCCGGACCAGCCGGGCGGCCGCCGAGTACGACAGGACGCCGACGAGCACGGTGACCGCCGCCGTCACCGCCGCGAACGACACCGCGAAGGTGGTCCGCAGCGACACCAGCTTCGGCCGTGGCCGGGACAGCAACCGGCGCAGACGGCTCACCCGCGTCCTCGTCTCACTGCCGCCCTCGTCTCACTCGCGTGCCCGCCTCATACGTGCACCCGCCTCATTCGCCTGCTCGCATACTCCCGTGCTCGCGTCACCGGCGTACCCCCGCGCTCGCCTCACTCGCGTACTCGCCCGCTCGCCTCTCCCGTGCTCGTCGCTCAGTCCTCCCGCAGCACGTAACCCACCCCGCGCACGGTGTGGATCAGCTGCGGGGCGCCGGGCTGGTCCAGCTTGCGGCGCAGGTAGCCGACGTAGACGGCGAGGTTCTTGGAGCCGGGACCGAAGTCGTAGCCCCAGATGCGGTCGTAGATCGTGGAGTGGTCGAGGACGATCCCGGCGTTGCGCGCCAGCAGCTCCAGCAGCTCGAACTCGGTGCGGGTCAGCTCCAGCTCGCGCTCGCCCCGCCACGCGCGCCGCGCCTGCGGGTCCATCCGCAGCCCGGCCGCCTCCACGTGCCGCTCCGTCCCCCGCTTCGGGGCGTCGGGCACCGGCACGGCGACCTCGGGGGCGGCGTCGGGGTTGGTGCGGCGCAGCAGCGCCCGCAGCCGGGCGAAGACCTCCTCGACGTCGAACGGCTTCACGACGTAGTCGTCGGCGCCCGCGTCCAGGCCGGCGATCCGGTCGGCGGTCTCCACGAGCGCGGTCAGCATCAGGATGGGCGTGCGGTCGCCCTCGGCACGCAGCACCCGGCAGACCTGGAGGCCGTCGATGCCGGGCATCATCACGTCGAGGACGAGCACGTCCGGCGGGTTCTTGTGGGCGTGCGCCAGCGCCTCGACCCCGTCGGCGACCGCGGTCACCCGGTAGCCCTCCAGGGCCAGGGCCCGCTCCAGGGCGTTGCGGATGGCACGGTCGTCTTCGGCGAGCAGCACGGTGGGAGGCACCGTGCCAGTCTGCCAAGGCCTCCGGCGGTCGGGCGGTGGGGACGGTCCTACGATCACCCTTCTTACCGGGATCTCACCATCCTGGCAGCGCTCCCGGGGGCGGTCCTGGCAGCGCTCCCGGGGGCGGCGGCCCTGGACCGAGGGCGGCCCGAACCGCCTCGTCCTCCGGCGCCGGACGGGCTGGATCCACCCGCCCGGCGGTCAGCGGCTCAGCGGGCCGCCAGCGCCGCCAGCTGGTCGGCGAACGGGACCACCGTGAGCTCGCCCGTCGCGTTGCTCCCGTCCTGCCTCCGCTTCCCCTCCGTCTCGGCCCCGGCCGGGCCGGACGGCGTGGCGAGGCCCGTCATCAGGGTCGCCAGTTCGCCCGCCGCCCGCTCGATCCGCTCGGGCAGGCCCTCCGCGCCCCAGTCCTCCGAGGCGGCGTAGACGGCGGTCGGGACGACCACGGCGCGCAGGTACGAGAAGAGCGGCCGCAGGGCGTGCTCCAGCACCAGTGAGTGCCGCGCGGAGCCGCCCGTGGCGGCGATCAGCACCGGCTTGCCCGCCAGCGCGTCCGGGTCGATCACGTCGAAGAACGACTTGAACAGGCCGCTGTAGGACGCGGAGAACACCGGGGTGACGACGATCAGCCCGTCCGCCGCCGTCACCGCGGCAAGCGCGGCCGCCAGGTTCCGTCCGGGGAAGCCGTTGGTGAAGTTGTGGGCGATCTCGACGGCGAGGTCGCGCAGCTCCACGACCTCCACCTCCGCCGAGGTGCGCCCGGCGGTCGCGGCCGCCAGCCGGTCGGCCAGCAGCCGGGTCGACGACGGGACGCTCAGCCCCGCCGAGACGACGACGAGCCTCATGCGACGTTCACCCCTTCCCGGGCGTCCCGGGCCGCCTTGAGCAGCGACTCGTGGGTCGGCGCGTCCGGCACGTCGGCCGGCCTGCCGACGGCGAACTCCTTGCGCAGCACCGGCACGACCTCCTCGCCGAGCAGGTCGAGCTGTTCGAGCACGGTCTTCAGCGGCAGCCCCGCGTGGTCCAGGAGGAACAGCTGGCGCTGGTAGTCGCCGGCGTACTCGCGGAACTTCAGCGTCTTCTCGATGACCTGCTCCGGCGTGCCGACGGTCAGCGGGGTCTGGTCGGTGAAGTCCTCCAGGGACGGCCCGTGACCGTAGACCGGCGCGTTGTCGAAGTACGGCCGGAACTCGCGCACCGCGTCCTGCGAGTTCTTCCGCATGAAGACCTGACCGCCGAGCCCCACGATGGCCTGCTCGGGCGTTCCGTGTCCGTAGTGCGCGTACCGGGAGCGGTACAGCTCGACCATCTGCTTGGTGTGGTCGGCCGGCCAGAAGATGTTGTTGTGGAAGAAGCCGTCGCCGTAGAACGCGGCCTGCTCGGCGATCTCGGGCGAGCGGATCGAGCCGTGCCAGACGAACGGCGGCACGTCGTCCAGCGGGCGGGGCGTGGACGTGAAGCCCTGCAGGGCGGTGCGGAACTTGCCCTCCCAGTCGACGACGTCCTCGCGCCACAGCCGGCGCAGCAGGGCGTAGTTCTCGATGGCGAGGTTGATGCCCTGCCGGATGTCCTGGCCGAACCAGGGGTAGACCGGGCCGGTGTTCCCGCGCCCCATCATGAGGTCGACGCGCCCGTCGGCCAGATGCTGGAGCATCGCGAAGTCCTCGGCGATCTTCACCGGGTCGTTGGTGGTGATGAGGGTGGTGGAGGTGGAGAGGACGAGCTTCTCCGTCCGCGCCGCTATGTAGCCGAGCATCGTCGTCGGGGACGAGGGCACGAACGGCGGGTTGTGGTGCTCACCGGTGGCGAAGACGTCGAGGCCGACCTCCTCGGCCTTCTGCGCGATGGCGACCATGGCCTTGATCCGCTCGCGCTCGGTCGGCGTACGGCCCGTGGTGGGGTCCGGCGTGACGTCGCCGACGCTGAAGATCCCGAACTGCATGGTCGCTCAACCTCCAAAGTTGTTGACCGTTAAACTATACCTGCCGAACACCTCCCTCGTCCTCTCTATTCCGCCGGCCGGCACGACTGTCGGTGGTCCGTCCTACGATCCGGACATGGCCACCCCACGCCGTGACACCCGAGGCATCGTCCACGCCGCGGACTTCCTCGCACGCGTGCGCTTCCGCCGTCCCGCGCCGGCCCCGCCCCTGCGCCCCTACGTCGAGCACTACTGGCTGATCGACTGGGACCTGACCGAGCCGTACGTCTCCCACGTGGTCCCGCACCCGGCGGTCCACCTCGTCTTCCAGCGGTTCGAGGGCCAGGCGCCCTTCGTCGAGATCGCCGGCGTCCAGCAGGGCCTCTTCACCCAGAAGCTGGAGGGCCGGGGCCGGGTGTGCGGCGTCAAGTTCCGTCCGGGCGGCTTCCGCCCCTTCGCCCCCGAGCACCCGGTCGCCCACTGGACGGGCCGCCGGGTCCACCTCACCGGCGCCGACCCGGCCCCGGTCCTGGACCCGGCGGACGAGGCGGCCCGGGTGGCGGCCCTCGACGCCCACCTCCTGGCGGCCGGCCCGCCCCGCCCGGACCCCCAGGCCGGCCTCGCGGCGGCCGTCGTCGAGCGCGTCCGCACCGACCGCGCGATCCGCAGGGTGGCGGACCTCGCGAGCCGTGAGGGGCTGTCGGTACGCCTGCTCCAGCGCCTGTTCGCCGCGTACGTCGGCGTCGGCCCGAAGTGGGTGATCCTGCGCTACCGCATCCACGAGGCGCTGGAGCGGGCGGAGACCGAGGAGGCGGTGGACTGGGCGGCCCTGGCCGCTGACCTGGGCTACGCGGACCAGGCCCACCTGGTCCGCGACTTCACCACGACGGTCGGCGTCCCTCCTGCCGCCTACGCCGGACACCGCGTCCCGTGAACGGCCCCGCACCGCGTCACGGCACCAGCACGAGCCGGCCGCGGACCCCGCCCTCCGCCAGCCGCGCGTGCGCCTTCGCGGCGTCCTCCAGCGCGAACGTCTCAGCCACCCGGAGGGTCAGCTCGCCCGCGTCCACCGCCCGCACCAGCTCCGCCAGCCGGGCCCCGTCCGCGCTCACCTCGACGGCCTCGGTCCGCACCCCCCGCTCCGACGCGGGCCGAGCCTGCGGAATCACGCCCACGTAGACGCCCCCGTCCCGCACCCGGGCCAGCGCCTCGGAGCCGAGCACCGCGGCGTCCAGCACCGCGTCGAAGCTCCCCTCGCCGCCCGGGACAGGCGTGGCGCCCAGCGACCGGACGAACTCCTCGTCCCGCGCCCGGGCCAGTGCGGCGACCTTCACCCCGCGCCGCGCGGCCAGCTGCACGGCGTAGCCGCCGACCGCCCCCGCACCGCCCGTGACCAGCAACGAGTCCCCCGGCGACAGAGCCGCCAGATCCAGCGCCTGCGCGGCGGTCAGCGCGTTCAGCGGCAGCGTCGCCGCGTGCACCGCGTCCACGGAGGTCGGCGCGAGCGCCACCGCGTCCGTGTCGACGACGACGTACTCCGCGTGGGTGCCGAGCGGCTCGACCATGCCGTAGGCGAGCGCCACGACCTCCTCCCCCACACTCCACGCGGCGGCCACGCCCACCGCGTCCACGGTCCCGGCGACGTCCCAGCCGAGTCCGATCCGCCGGCCCGCGCCGCCGAAGACGCCGGAGCGCACCCCGGCGTCCACCGGGTTCAGCGCGGCCGCCGCCACCTTGATCCGCACCTGCCGGGCGGCCGGCTCCGGCAGCTCCACGTCCACGAGCTCGACGGCCTCGGGCCCGCCGAACGTCCGCACCACTGCTGCACGCATGACAACTCCCCTGAACAGGCGGGTACTTGCGGGCACCTCCCGCTTCCCTCTTGCCGTCACAACCCTAGGAAGAGTTACTATCCAGGGGGAAGTAGTTACCTGAAGGTGCCTACGTCACCGGGAGGAGAGCCACCATGGCCACCACGACCGCCGCCCAGCGGCGCGAACAGGCCCGCAGCGAGTACGACGCCTTCCTCCGCGACTGCCCGACCAACCAGCTCCTGGACCGCCTCAGCGACAAGTGGGTCAGCCTGGTGGTCTCGGCCCTCGCCGCCGGCCCCCAGCGCTACAGCGGCCTGGCCCGCAGGATCGCGGGCGTGAGCCCCAAGATGCTCACCCAGACCCTGCGCACCCTGGAACGCGACGGCATCCTGACCCGCACGGTCACCCCGTCCGTCCCGGTCCGCGTCGACTACGAGCTGACGCCTCTCGGCAGCAACCTCGCCCTGCTGCTGACGGCCGTGAAGGACTGGGCGGAGAACCACTTCGACGAGGTCCAGGCGGCCCGCCGCCGCTACGACGCGGACGACACCGGCGTAGACGTCTGAGCGCGCCGTCGCCGTCCGGCGCGTTTCAGGAGGTCAGCGGCAGCGCGTCCATGTAGGCGTTCGACGGCTTGCGCACCTTCTGCACGCCCCGCGCCTCCAGCGTGACCGCCGCCGACGACGTGCCCAGCGCGCCGCTCCCCCGCCACGTCCCGGTGACGTTCACCCAGGTGTCGGCACGGGGTGCCGCGATCCCCTGGACCAGCACCTTCACGGACGACGCGTCCGCCGCGCAGCAGTTGACGACGATCCGGGTCAGATACCAGCCGTCCTGCTTCTCCGGGGCCGGGGTGACGAACCCCGTCATCACGACCGCGCGCCCCTCGATGGCCCGCGACCGGTCCTGCTGCACCCGCTGGGTGAAGTCGGTGAGCGTGATCGGCAGCGGGGAGGTCGCGGGCAGCGGATCGAAGGCGTCCTCCTGGACGGCGACGGCCTTCGCCGGCTCCCGCGAGGCCGTGTAGGAGCCGAGCGCGGGAGGCGCGTAGAAGAGCAGGCTCAGCACGGGCAGGAACAGCAGCCAGGCGACCCGCGGAACAGCACCGTGCTCATGCCCGTGCCCTTCGGGACCGCGCTCCTCCTGCCCCTCTGGATCACGGCCCCCGGGACCGTGCCCGTCGGGACCGTGCCCCTCCTCCGGCGGGGCGGCCCAGGCCTCCGCCACCCCCAGCACCACCAGCAGCACCCCGGAGGCCACCAGCAGCGGCCGCATCCCCTCCTTGACGTACCGCAGGTACTCGTCCGTGAACAGCGCGCTGTGCAGCAACCCCAGCCCGCCCAGCACCAACAGCCCCACCTGCACGAACCGCTTCACAGCAGCACCCCTCCGACCACCGCGCTGCACACCACGGCCACCACGGCCGTGGCCGCCGAGAACCGCACCGCGAAGGCGCGCCCGAACGTGCCCGCCTGGAGGGCGATCAGCTTCAGGTCGACCATCGGCCCCACCACCATGAACGCCAGCCGCGCGACCGGTGAGAACCCGCTCAGCGAGGCCGCCACGAACGCGTCCGCCTCGCTGCACACCGCCAGCACGATCGCCAGCGCCGCCAGGAACAGCACCGACAGCCACGGCGAACCCGCGAAGGCGTCCAGCAGCGTGCGCGGCACCGCCACGTTGAACGTCGCCGCCGCCATCGCCCCCACCACCAGGAAACCCCCCGCGTGCAGGAAGTCGTGCTGGAAACCGCGCCGGAACTCCGTGAAACGGCTGCGCCCCGGAACATGCCCGGTGTGCCGGACGACCGTGGGCCTCAACCACTCCTCGCGTCCCAGCCAGAGCCACAGCCAGCCCATCACGGCGGCGGTGACCAGCGAGGCGAGCAGCCGGGCGAACACCATCTCCGGACTGCCCGGGAAGGCGACGGCCGTGGCCGTCAGCACCACCGGGTTCACGGCGGGCGCCGACAGCAGGAACGCGAACGCGGCGGCCGGGGTGACCCCGCGCCCGATCAGACTGTTCGCCACCGGCACCGAGGCGCACTCGCATCCCGGCAGCACGACCCCCGCCATCCCCGCGACCGGCACGGCCAGCGCGGCCCGCTTCGGCAGCAGCCGGCCGAAGACCCGCGCGGGCACGAACGCGTTGATCGCCCCCGACAGAGCCGTGCCCAGCAGCAGGAACGGCAGCGCCTGCACGGTCACGGCCAGACACACCGTCCGCCACGCCTGCATCGCCGGCTCGCTCGACAACCGCCCGGCGAGCACCAGCAGCACCCCCGGGACCACCGCCGCGCCCAGCAGCAGCAGCGGCCAGTGGCGCGGCAGCGCGCGCCCCCTGCGGTCGTCGGCCCCCGGCAGCTCCCCGGCCGCCGCCGCGGACGGCCGTATGTCCGTCTCCTGCATCCCGCCCTAGACCCGGCCTTCCCGCAACCGTGCGACCTGCTCCGCGCCGAACTCCACCGTGCGCCGCATGTGCCCCACGATCACCGCGAGTTCGTCGTCCGCCAGGTCCTCGAACAGCGGCATCCAGTCGCCGCCCAGCCGTTCCCACATCCGCGTGAACTCGGCGATCCGCTCCGGCACCGTCACCACGAGGACCCGCCGCCGGTCGGCCGCGTCCCGTTCCCGGACGACGTAACCCGCCCGCTCCAACCGGTCCACCAGCCGCGTCGCCGACCCGGTGGTCAGCCCCGTCAGCTCGGCGACCCGGCCCGTCGTCACCGGGTCCCGCTCCAGCATCAGCAGGTTCAGACACTGCAGATCCGTGGGATGCAGCCCGAGACGGTCGGCGAGAGCCTGGTTGAACAGCGCGTACGCGGCCACGTACCGGCGCGACACGACGGACAGCTCGTCCAGCAGCCGCGAGCGCACGTTCCCGGACATCGCATCCCTTCGTCGGCGCCGCCGTCAGCGCCGTCCGCAGATCGTACGACGCTCCGCCGCACCGGACGTCAGAAGAAGTACGCGTCCCCGGTGTCCAGGACGAGCACCTGCTGCCGGTCGTTGGACCGGTTGCGGTCCACGGCCCCACCGCCCCACAACGTGTCGACGGCCATCGTGACCTCCGTCGGCCGCCCCCGCAGCCACACCCGCAACGCGATCCGCTCCCCCGATCCGTCCGCGGCCAGCGCCCCCGTCCGGCACACCACCTCCTGACGGCCCGTCCGCGCGCAGCCGGCCGGCAGCCGCTGCGCCCCGGCCGCCAGCGGCACCGACCAGCGCAGCCGCACCGTCGAGTCGGACACGTCCGCCGGGCCGTGGTTGCGCGGAGCCAGCCCCACGTCGACCCGGCCGCCGCGCATCACGGCGGAGCCGTGGTACGACAGGTCGGCCTCGGTCGCCTCCTCCGCCGCGCGCGCGGGCGCGACGCCCAGCCCCACCGCCAGTACGGCACCCCACACCGCCGGAACCCGCATCGTGCGCATGCCACCACTCCTCGATCGGAAACCGCCCGGGTACGAAGGGCCGGTACGAAAGGGATGTATCCCACGCCCGGCGCCCGGCAGGCGCCCTCCAACAGGTGACAGCGCCCGGCCGTGCCAAGCTGCGGGTCATGCTCATCCTCCGGTCCGCCGCCCTGTTCGTCGTCGCCGCGCTCTTCGAGATCGGCGGCGCGTGGCTGGTCTGGCAGGGCGTGCGCGAACACCGGGGCTGGCTGTGGGCGGCCGGCGGCGTCCTCGCCCTCGGCGTGTACGGCTTCGTCGCCACGCTCCAGCCCGACGCCCCCTTCGGCCGCGTCCTCGCCGCGTACGGCGGCGTCTTCGTGGCCGGGTCCCTGCTCTGGGGCGCGGTCGCCGACGGCTACCGCCCCGACCGCTGGGACGTGACCGGCGCCCTGGTCTGTCTGGCCGGGATGGCCGTGATCATGTGGGCCCCGAGGAACGGCGGCTGACCCCGATACCCTGGACGTCAGCTGATTCGCAGGAAGAACACCCCCGTGCACGAGGAGCAGTCCATGGCCACCGCCGCCCCGTCCGCCGCCTCCCGCATCGCCGTCGTCACCGGTGCGAGCAGCGGAATCGGCGCCGCCACCGCCCGGCACCTCGCCGAGGCCGGCTACCGGGTCGTCCTGACCGCGCGCCGCAAGGACCGCATCGAGGCGCTGGCCGAGGAGATCACGCAGGCGGGCGGCTCCGCGACGGCCTACCCGCTGGACGTCACGGACCGCGCGGCGGTCGACGAGTTCGCGGGCGCCTTCAAGACGATCGGCGTCCTCGTCAACAACGCGGGCGGCGCGCTCGGCGCCGACCCGATCGCGACCGGCGACCCGGCCGACTGGCGCACGATGTACGAGACGAACGTCCTCGGCACCCTCAACGTCACCCAGGCCCTGCTCCCCAAGCTGGTGGCCGGCGGCGACGGAACGGTCGTCGTGGTGTCCTCGACCGCCGGACACGGGACCTACGAGGGCGGCGGCGGCTATGTCGCCGCCAAGCACGGCGCGCACGTCCTCGCCGAGACCCTCCGCCTGGAGATCGTCGGCCTGCCGGTCCGCGTCATCGAGGTGGCCCCGGGCATGGTGCGGACCGAGGAGTTCGCCCTCACCCGCTTCGGCGGCGACGCGGAGCGGGCCGCCAAGGTCTACGAGGGCGTCGCCGAACCCCTCACCGCCTCGGACGTGGCCGAGACGATCGCCTGGGCGGTCACCCGCCCCAGCCACGTCAACGTCGACCTCCTCGTCCTGCGCCCCCGCGCCCAGGCGTCCAACACGAAGGTCCACCGGGAGCTGTGACGGCCGAGGAGCAGGGGACAGCGGGCCGGACCCCGGACGCGACGGAACAGCTCGCGCCCGAACCGCTCTCGCCGGAACAGCGCCGCCTCGCCCAGGAGACGAAGGACGAGCGCCACATGTGGGTCTTCCTCGCCTACTTCCTCTTCGGCATCCACATCGTGGCGTTCGTGATGATCTACGCGGTACGCCACGCGAAGTGACGGCCGCCGCGCCCTAGGGTCTCCCCGTGGACAGACACATACCGTTCGAGACGCTGCACAACTTCCGCGACCTGGGCGGATACCCGACCGCTGACGGCCGACGGGTCCGCGCGGGCCGGCTGTTCCGCGCGGACTCGCTCGGCAAGCTGAGACCGGGCACCCCGGACTGGGACCGTTTCCTCGCCCTCGGCGTGCGCACGGTGATCGACCTGCGCCACCCCTGGGAGGTCGAGGCGCGGGGCCGGGTGCCGCAGGACGACTCCTTCACCTACCGCAACCTCAGCATCGAGCACCGCCCGTACGACCAGGCGGCGTTGACGGCGGACGTGGACCCGGGCCCGTATCTCTCCGCCCGCTTCATGGAGGTGGCGGAGGACGGGACGAAGGAGATCGCGGCGGCCCTGGAGCTGGTGGCCGGGGCGCGCGAGGGGCTGGTGTTCCACTGCGCCTCGGGCAAGGACCGCACCGGGCAGCTGGCCGCCCTGGTCCTGGGCCTGCTGGGCGTCCCGGACGAGGTGATCATCGAGGACTTCTCCCTGACGGAACTGGCGACCCCGGCCCTGCTCGCCGACTGGCGCGCGAGGAACGACGGCCGCTCCCCGGTGTGGCCGTCCTTCGGCCGGGCCCCCGCGTCGGTGATGCGTCTGTTCCTGGGGGCGCTGCGAGCCCGCCACGGCTCGGTGGAGGCCTATGTGACGCAGGCTCTCGGCATGGACGTGGAGGCCCTGTCGGCGACCCTCCGCGCCCGTCTCCTGGAACCGGCGCCCACCGCCCGGCCGGAGTTGACCCACCGCAGGGCGGAGCCGCGCGACGCGCCCCTCCTGGTGCGCCTGCGCGACACGGCGGCCCTGTGGCAACTGGCCCGGGGCATCGAGCAGTGGCAGCCCGGCGAGAAGACCGAGGCCCATTTCGTCGACCGGATGCGCGAGGGCGAGGTCTGGCTGGCGTACGCGGACGGCGCGGTCGCGGGCGCGTTCGAGCTGTGGTGGGACGATCCGGCCGCCTGGGGCCCCCGCCCGCCCGAGGCCGGGTACATCCACCGTCTGATGACGGCCCCGCACACCGCACCGCCGGGCGCGGGCCGCAGGATGCTGGACCGGGCCGAGTCCCGCATCACCGCGGCCGGCCGCCGCTACGCCCGCCTCGACTGCCTCTCCACCAACCCCCGGCTGCGCGCCTACTACGAGTCCGCGGGCTACACCGTCGTCGGCGAACAGCGCGCCAAGCAGGACGGAACGGGAAGCCCGTACGCGGTGACCCTGCTGGAGAAACGGCTCGGCTGAGGGAAGGACGCGTGAGGGGCCCGGGCCGAACCGGCCCGGGCCCCTCCCCGCGGGTCTCCTCCGCCGGCCGGCGGTGTCAGCCCGGCGGTGTCAGCCCTTCACGCACACGACCTGCTTCAGCTTCGCCACGACCTCGACCAGGTCCCGCTGCTGATCGATGACCTGCTCGATCGGCTTGTAGGCGGCCGGGATCTCGTCCACGACGCCGGAGTCCTTACGGCACTCCACGCCCCGCGTCTGCTCCTCCAGGTCCTGCGTGGAGAAACGGCGCTTGGCCGCGTTGCGGCTCATCCGCCGACCCGCGCCGTGCGAGGCCGAGTTGAAGGCCTTCTCGTTGCCGAGACCCTTCACGATGTACGAACCGGTGCCCATCGAGCCCGGGATGATGCCGTACTCGCCGGATCCGGCCCGGATCGCGCCCTTGCGGGTGACCAGCAGGTCCATCCCGTCGTAGCGCTCCTCGGCGACGTAGTTGTGGTGCGCGCTGATCTCCTGCTCGAAGACCGGCTTCGCCTTCTTGAACTCCTTGCGGACCACGTCCTTGAGGAGCGCCATCATGAGCGTGCGGTTGTACTTCGCGTACTCCTGGGCCCAGAACAGGTCGTTGCGGTACGCCGCCATCTGCGGGGTGTCCGCGACGAAGACGGCGAGATCGCGGTCGATCAGGCCCTGGTTGTGCGGGAGCTTCTGCGCCACCCCGATGTGGAACTCGGCGAGTTCCTTGCCGATGTTCCGCGAGCCGGAGTGCAGCATCAGCCAGACGGAGCCGGTCGTGTCCGTGCACACCTCGACGAAGTGGTTCCCCCCGCCCAGCGTGCCCATCTGCTTCACGGCGCGCTCCTCACGGAACTTCACCGCCTCCGCGACCCCGTCGAACCGCCGCCAGAAGTCGTCCCACCCCGTGGTGGCGACTCCGTGGAACCGGCCCGGCCCGACCGCGGTGTCGTGCATCCCGCGGCCCACCGGGATCGCCTCCTCGATCTTCGAACGGAGCCGGGAGAGATCGCCGGGGAGGTCGTTCGCCGTCAGCGAGGTGCGGACCGCGGACATCCCGCAGCCGATGTCGACGCCGACCGCCGCGGGACACACGGCGCCCTGCATCGCGATGACCGAGCCGACCGTCGCGCCCTTGCCGTAGTGGACGTCCGGCATGACGGCCAGGCCCTTGATCCACGGCAGGGTCGCCACGTTCCGCAGCTGCTGGAGCGCCCCCTCCTCGACCGACGCCGGGTCGGCCCACATACGGATGGGCACCTTCGCGCCCGGCATCTCCACGTACGACATATCGTCCTCATTCCCCCGGGTCACGTACAAAAGCCTTACATCGCAAAACTGGTGCCGAGGTCAACGAAAGGGACATCGGACCGGCATCCACAGCTCCACGTGCGATACACATTGTCTCCAGGGGCCGCCCCCGTCCGGCAAGCGAATAACCAGCGGGGACACGGGGCCGCCCACATCACCCGACCTGTCGAGAGGAGCCGACCGTGCAGCGGAAGGCATACGTACCCGGCGTCGTCGCGCTCCTCGCGGCGCTGCTGGCCGGCTGCACCGGCGGTTCGGACGAAGGCGGCTCGACGGACAACTCCAACCCGGGCGAGGCGGGGACGGCCACCGCCGCCGCGCAGCCCGGCAAGTACGCCACCCTCCCCGAGGCCTGTGGCGTGGTCAGCCGGTCCACGCTCGACTCCCTCCTCCCCGGCATCGGGCAACTCGCGGACGAGACACAGCGCGACACGGCGTACGCGGGTGAGGCGACCCAGACGTTCGACACGGACCGCAAGGTGGGCTGCCGTTGGAAGGTGGAGTCGACGGACGCCACCGACCATCTCCTCGTCGACTTCGAGAGGGTCGTCTCGTACGACAACGCGGTGAGCGACGACAACCAGGCCGAGTCCCTCTTCGCGCAGAAGGTGACCGCGGCCGACCTTCCCGTGCCCGCCGCCTCCCCCACCGGCGCGGCGACCGGCTCTCCTTCCGCCGGTCCGAGCACCTCCCCGTCGACGACGGTCTCCCCCTCCACCGGCGTCTCCGCGTCGGCCTCGCCCTCGGCCACCTCCACCGTTCCCCCCGCCGAACTGCAGCCCCGTCTCCTGGAGGACCTGGGCGACGAGGCGTTCGTCGACGACGCGCTCAGCAGCTCCGGTTCGACGGCCAAGCAGCGCACGGTGACTGTGGCGTTCCGCACGTCCAACGTCCTGGTGACCATCCGGTACGAGGAGCAGCCGGCGACCGTCGGCGTGGTGCCGGACAGCGAGGAAATGCAGGACAAGGCCCGGAAACTGGCCGCGCAGCTCGCCGACTCACTGGCCGGCTGAGGGCACTTCGGCCCGGTTCGGGACCCACCGGCAAAGCCCTCGAAGCGGAACCGCACAGCTTCTTCACCGACTACGGTGGCCCCTCGGACCCGATCCGACCGCAGGAACCACGAGCGTCATGAGTGAAGGAACCATGCAGCGACGAGCCCAGCGAGACGGCCAGTTTGACCAGCGCGAGGAGCGTGCCGAGCGAGTGAACCGTGCCGGAGGACTGAACCGCCTCCTGGCCGCGGCGGTCGCCGTCCCGGTGATGCTGATCGCCGCGGGCTGCTCCTCGGACTCCGGCTCGGGCGACGACGCGAAGGACACCAGTGCCTCCACCGGCGCCGGCGCCGGCGCCGACTCCGCGGCGAGCGCCGCGCCGACCGTGCAGGCGGCGGCGTACAAGACGCTGCCCGAGGCGTGCGCGGTGGTGTCGAAGAAGACGCTGACCGAGCTGGTGCCGAAGGGTGCGTCGAAGGGCAAGGAGGGGACGTCCAGCGACACCGCGGCGCGGGCCAGCTGCTCCTGGTCCAGCCTGGCCAACAACGGTGTGAAGGGCTCGCAGTTCCGCTGGCTGAACGTTTCCCTGCTGCGCTTCGAGTCGGACGCGACGACCGGCGACGGCGAGTCGCAGGCGAAGACGTACTACGCGAAGCAGGTCAAGGACGCCCAGGCGGTGTCGGGCGCGAAGAACGTCAAGTCCGCGCCGGTGGCCTCGACGGGTGACGAGGCGACCTCGGTGCGCTACGACCTGAAGAAGTCGGAAGGCGCCTTCAAGCAGCAGACGGTCGTGGTGCGCGTCGAGAACGTCGTGCTCACGCTCGACTACAACGGCGCCGGTCTGGCGGGCGACAAGACGCCGAGCGCGGAGACCCTGACGAAGTCCGCGGAGAAGGCGGCCAAGGAGGCGGTGGGCGCGGTGCGCTCGGCCAACGGCGAGGGTGGCGGCGGCGGTTCGGACGCCTCGTCCACCAGCCCCTCCCCGTCCGGGTCGGCCTCCTCGGCCTCGAAGGCGACGCCCTCCGCGTCCTCGTCGGGGACCCCGAAGGCGACGGCGTCCAAGGCGGCCGCGGCGGCACCGAAGGCGTCCGCTTCCGCGAAGAGCTGACGGACCGGCAACACGTGCGCCGCACACATGTGCCACCCTGTTGCGCGCAAGAACACGCAAGGGGAGGGGAGTACGGGTGTCCGCGCCAATACAGCTGACCCGGACGCACCGCGTTCTCATCGGCGTGGTCGTGACCGGCGCCGTGGTCATCGCCGGGATCGGCTTCGCCGGTTCGTACGCGGCCGT
>NZ_JAVDVA010000041.1:0-53424 GCF_031456635.1 Streptomyces sp. 3330 | reverse complement strand
ACGGTCACCATCCCCATGGGGACTCGTGACCGCAGGGGTGGGGAATTACGCCGACACGAAACCTCGGTTCGTGGGGAAATTCTTGGTCGCCGACAGCCGCCCCCAGGTACGTCGGATCCTGCTGGCCAAGGGGGTGCACCGGCGGCGCACAGACGTCATCCGTACATGTTTCGAACCCCCACCACGCCCCCCCTTGCTACCACTCCTGGAACAGACGATGCGGGATTCGCGAAGCACGGCAACGGCCCCTATATCCGGGAAGCGTGCTCAGCCCGTGCCCGTGTCAGCCCCTACGGCGGTGAATAGCTCCCGTGCCTCGGAACCGAGTCGGGGCCCGGCGAGCCACTGCGCTTCGCTTGGTCCAACCGAGGTGTTGCTGACGAGTACCAATGTGCCGTCCTGTCGGGCCATGAACCAGCCGCCTCCGGAAGCTCCACCGTTCATCGTGCAGCCGATCCGGTAGAGAGTGGGGTCTTTCGTGTCGATGGACAGCCTGCCGGGCCGGTCCTGGCAGGAGAACAGCAGATTGCCGTCGAACGGTGCCTCCGCCGGGTACCCCCAGATCTTGAGGGTGGGGATCGCGGTGATGGCTGGCGCGTCGAACGCCACCGGGATCGCATACCCGATGGCCGCCTCCAATGACGCGGTGGGATCGCCCGAGCGGCGGACGTGCAGGACGGCGAAGTCATGGGCCGCGCCCGCGCCACCGACCTCCTCGCCCTCCCGCGCCCAGCCGGGGGAGACGGCCGCCCTGTCGGCCCACCAGACGCCCAGCGGGGAGATCTGGCGCGTGTCGGTGTCCGCGCTGCTCACGCCGGGCAGCGCCTCGTTGTTGTAGGACGGCACGAAAACGATGTTGCGGTAGAAGGAACCGGTCCGGCCGGTGTGCACGCAGTGGCCCGCAGTCCATACCAAGCTTGAGGCACCGGGGTCTGCGGGATCTGTGACGGCGGTACCGGAGCAGACCCGGCGGCCTTCGGGGGTGTCGAAAAAAACCTTTCCCAGGACGGCCGCATTCTCGACATAGGGTGCCTGTTCGGGCTGTGCCACGACGGGCTTCGGCTCGGGGTCGGAGACGCGCGAGTCGATTTGTGTGCCGTCCTGCATCGCCATGTCGTAGGGGACGGCCTCGGCCATGTCCGACGACGACCAGGTCTTGGGCTCGGTGAACTGGCGCACTGTTTGCTGGTCTTGGGATGGCGGACTCTGGCAGCCTGTGACCGTGAACAGCAGTGAGGCCGTCACCCACAGGAGCATTCCGAACGGTTTTCCCCTCCGGCCGCTGCGGCCCTTCATCTCATTACCCATCGCGTGCCGCCGCCCCTTCCTGTGCTGTGAAGCCGTCCGTCATGAACCGGTGAATCGCCGTCTCTCTGCCGGCTCATCCGCGCGCGGCCACCTCTGCCGAAAGGGAGAGCGTCGCGGCAGAGGTGGCCTGATGCGCGGGCGGTGCCGGCAGAGAACGGGGGTCGCCGAGTGGTCACTGAGTGCCGGTGGCGAACTCCCCGATGAAGACCGAGCGGGTCTTGTTGTCGAAGTTCTGCGCGGCGAGGTTCGCGGAGACACCACTCTCCAGGAGGAGAGACTTCCCGGTGCAGTCGGGGCCGTCCCACAACTTGATCGGCTTGCCGACCGACTGGTCGTCGTCCGGGCTGATCGAGGAGATGGCGCCGCCCAGAGAGGTGTTCTTGCAACCCCGGCCGGAGACGGTGCCGACCGCGCTCTCGGAGTCGTTGGGGTCGTCGGCGAACTTGTAGAGTCCGTCCTGGGAGCGTGCGACCAACTTGGTGCCCTTTGTCTCGCCTCCGGCGGAGCCGTTTCCGCCCGTGGCGCCGCCGTTGCCGGACTCCTCGATCTCGGGCTCGGCCACTTCGCCACCGTCCTCGCCGGACCGCTTGCCGTCAGGGGTCACACCGAACCAGGTGCCGCCGACGCCCTGGCCGTTGGTGTCACCGGGCTGCAGATCCTTGCTGAACAGGTACAGCGGCGCCTTGCCGAGGGTGAGCTGAAAGCCCTTGCTTCGCCTGATAAAGCCGACGTCCGACTTCTTGATGCCGTCGATGAAGACCTTGCCGCCCGGCTTCACGAGATACGGCGGCCAGGTCTGTTCGCACGCGTCGAAGCAGTTGGACTTGCCTGGCGTGTCCTTGTCGAACCGGTAGAGAACGAAACCGGCAGCGTTCGTCACCACGGGATCCAGATCTCCAGCCGAGGCGGCCGACAGCTGAACCCAGTTGCGAATGACCGGACTCGACTGCTTCTTGGCAGGGGCCGCGTTGGCGGCGAAGTCGCCGGTGCTCAGATCAGCCTTGTTCTGCTTGGCCGTACCGTCCTTGAAGTTGACCTCGTCCGCGGCGACCGACGTCTCCGAATTCTTCGCGGCCTGCTCGTCCCCACCACCGCAAGCGGTAAGGAGAAGAGTCCCGGCCATCAAGGTCGCCGCGACGGTGGCAATACGGGTGCGATACATGGGAGAACCCCCGAAAAATGGTGGCATTGACGTTCTGGTCTTTTCAGATCGGCTGGCACACCCGACACGGCTGCCACGGCGTGTGGGGTTCTAAAAAGGAGCGCACGTTATCCAACTGTGACAAATGGAGGAATGAGACCGCTCCTGGCAGCGCCAGCGGCGGACAAGCCCGGTCGCCGCGTGCTCCGCCGGCAAGGGGTGCGGGAAGGTGGGAAAGCACGCGGTGACGGGGCGCGGGGTGGAGTTGCGGGACGGACCCGGGCGGTCAGAGGCGCACCCCGTGGTCGGCCAGATAGGCGACCGGGTCGATGTCCGAGCCGAAGACCGGTTCGGTCCGTACCTCGAAGTGCAGATGAGGGCCGGTCACATTGCCGGTGGCTCCGGACAGCCCGATCTGCTGCGCTGCCGACACGGTCGCCCCCTGCCGGACGTCCAGGCGGGAGAGATGCGCGTACAGGCTGTACTCGTGTTCGGCGTGCCGGATCAGAATGTAGTGGCCATAGCTGGCGTCGGTGGCCGACATCAGCACCATTCCGGGCAGCACGCTCACGACAGGCGTGCCGACCTGGACCGCCAGATCGACCCCGGTGTGATGACCCGTTGACCAGTTCCCTGCCTGGGCGTACGTCGAGGTGATCACGTATCCCCGGACCGGAGCGGTGGCCGCGCCGGCCGTCCGGCCCTCCTCCGAACCCGCGCCCTGGCGCTGCTCGGCGCTCGGCGACTGCTCGGACACCTCCGGAACCTCTCCGCCCGGTTCCTCCTCCGGCGGCGCCGCGACCGAGTCGGAGTTCGCGTTGGACCCGGAGTCCGAGTCGGACCCGGCGTTCGCGTTCGCGTTCGCGTCCTCGTCCTCGTCCTCGGGCAGCTCCGGTGCGACGATCACTCCGCCATCGGGCTGCTCCTCAGCAGCCGGCGGCATCACGCTCGCGGTCGGAAACGCGGGGAAGGTGGTGACGGTCAACGGCGCCGGGGTGTCCCCGGCGACGTCCCGCTCATTGCCCGAGAAGGCGAACGCTGCCACCGATCCGACGGCGAAAAGAAGACCGACGGCAAGGATTATCCGAGCCTTCCTGTCGAGACCGGCAAGGAGCGAGGAGCGCGCGACGCCAGGTATGCGGGGACCGCTTCGAAGGGGAGGAGTCCGTGCGGTGCGCGGGAGACGGAAGCGCAGGCGAAAGCGTGAGCGTTCCGGTGCCCCGAAATCTGCATCCGGATCAAAATCCGGGTCCCTACCATCGTCTCGGTCGGGTGAAAGTTCGGGCTTGACGGGCTGCCTGAAATACTCCACAGAAAACTCCGGAAGTTGCGGCTTAGTTCGGATACTGCGGTGCGACGTCGCCGCTCGTCTCGGGCTGCCAATAGGAGAACCTTTCTTCGATCCTGCCATCCGGGGCTCCACACCCGCGTCCGTCCGGGTTCACACGCGACGAACAGGCCCGCGAGGGCATTTTGAGGGCCGCCTGTTCAATTTCCGCCGCGCGCGCTTCCGTTTGGGTGTATATCATCGTCACTTCCTCTAGTTTATGGAATTCACACACGAAGCCCATCTGGTAAATCATCGAAGGCTTCATATCTCGTGGTGGATGGCTGTCCGACGGTTCAGTGAATGCCTCTCAGAGATTCCGCGAATGCGGGTGGAAGCACCGAAGCCAACGCCGTCGGGCCCCCGAGGGGCCCTGGCCTGGATCGCCAGAACGTGCTCTGGACAGGCCACCGGCCAACGTGCGCGACAACCAAGCAGCACGGCGTCCGCCCCTGCGTCTTCGGCCTTGCGAGGCAGGCTCACCAGGCGACCTCGCGGCGCACCGGCCTTCACGGCAGTCCCCATGCCCTCGCCGCCCGTGGCCTTGAGGGATCACCCGCCCTCTCGCTCACCGCTCTCACCTCTCCCAACAGCCGTCCCACGCGGCTCGCCCGACCGGATCCGGCACACTCCCGTGACTGAGGGGTGGGGCAAGCGATCTGCTCGTTCGTGCTCGGCAACGGCTCCGACCGCCGCGCAGTTCAATTTCCATCGATCGGGATCCAGGAGTGAACTGCCGACGAGCTTTCGCCGCAGGTGACCGCCGCAGGGAGCGCACGGAGCCGAACCACCCTCCTGCGCAACCTTCGACACCCCAGCACTACGGCCGATCGTCGCGGGGGGCACAGAAGCCAGGAATCCGGCACCCCATCTGTCGCGGATGGGATGCCGTGCCGTGCATCGACACAGGTGCTCGGGAGCGTCGCCTACCGCCTGGCTGCCCACTCGGCTCCACGGAAGCGAATCTCTTCCCGATCGCCCGGATCTGACCGCTAGAGTCGCATAAATGGTTAAAAAGCTTGATGAAGTGACCCCTGAACCCTTAGGCCAATGCGCACGTCGTAGAGAGCGAATGCAGCACTAAAAAATCAGAGTGAGACAGGACGCGACAATATGCCTTACAAGAACGCAGACCAAACCGCTGCAATCAAAAATTACTACCACGGCAGGCCGGAGCGGCATGGGAAATGCCCAGAGCCGGGATATCCGATTTACCAATGGTTTATTTCTTTGCGTAATGAGAATGGATGGATGAATGAGTCAGAAGCCAGCGAGGC
Organism: Streptomyces sp. 3330; assembly: GCF_031456635.1. Taxonomy (NCBI): domain Bacteria; kingdom Bacillati; phylum Actinomycetota; class Actinomycetes; order Kitasatosporales; family Streptomycetaceae; genus Streptomyces; species Streptomyces sp. 3330. The sequence goes on along the minus strand of NZ_JAVDVA010000041.1, from coordinate 48,371 downwards.
CAGGAAATACAGGCTGGGTACATTCCTCCTTCCTCATTCAAACATAGCGGGGCGGTACACCCTTAGTCGACTTACCCCAAGTTATTTCGAGGAGGCAGCCCAGCAGTCACCCGCCCCTTCTCACACACCCCCCGAGATCTCCGCTGTTGCGGCGTCCAAGCCAGTTCCAACTGGACCGGAACGCGGCACGGGCATTCTGCTGCCCGTTTTCGATTGGGGAGGTGTTGCTCGCGCGCAGTCAAGTGCGCCGCAGAAGCGCCGATGAACCAGCCGTGCCGTTTTAGTAGGGCGCGGCGATGCACTCGGTGCAGTGCCGCATCAAGCAACGTTCGCCTGTTCAGTCGTCAACGGATAGCGACCCCGTGCATGGTTGGCCTGGCTCGTCCCCGAGTGACTCGTTGAACGGGGCATGCCGAGGACTGGGCGGGTGAATGGTCGTGGCGAAGTGCCGTAGACCGTGAAGCGTTTTCAGGGCGGCACCCGTGCTCTACCCGGACTCGGGGGACGGCTCGGCCCTCGCCCATGTCCTCCGGCGCGTCGATCGGGGGACGAGGCTTACATCCACAACGCAGAGGGCTCCTGAACTGTCGAGAGAGGCGTTCCACGTCTCAACTCATCAGCGCAGGAGCTTCGTTGGCTCCCTATCCCGCAGCTCGTACTCCCGCCGCTCGTAGGCGGCCAGCGGGAAGGTTTCGCGTACCTGACGGCCGCGGGTGAGGCGCGCGTGCATGCGAGCGAGATCCCCGCAACCACCTGGACTTGCTCGGACTGGCAGCCATCGTGATTCGGACGCGGTCGGCGGACCGTTGGCGCACCGCATCTCCGCCCCCGTACCTCACCGGCCGGGTCGCCGGAAGGTGTGCTGGGACTACGTATGCGCAGATGCGTGCTGTGCTCTCGGCACTCGGCATTTCCGTAGGCATCGCCACGATGATCCTCGTCACTGGCGTACCGGCCCCCAGCCAGCAGGCACTACTGCACCAGGTGACCGCGCTGGGCATCGACCGGCTCAAGGCCCAGCCCCTGGTCCCCCAGGGTCAGGAACAGATCAAGTTGCCGCCGCAGGCCGCCGAGATGGCCGCCCGCATCGGGCCCGTCACGGCCACCGGCGCAGTCGCCGACACCCACCAGTCCGTGCGCCTCACCGATCCCGCCGACGCGCTCGCGGCCAAACGCGCCATCCAAAGCGCCTCTTCGACGCTGTTCCTGTCGCTGGCCGGCATCGCGCTCGCAGGGGGCGGGATGGGTGTGGCCACACCATGTACATTTCGGTCCTCGAGGGGCGCCGTGAGGTCGGCCTGCGGCGGAGCCTGGGCGCCGGCCGCGGACAATCCGGGGGCAGTTCCTCACCGAGTCGGAGGTGTTGTCGCTGCTGGGCGCGTCCGGAGGCGCCGTCGTCGGGGCGCTGTGCACCGCGGGTTACGCCGTGCTGCGGGACTGGCCAGTCGTCATCCCTCTCGACACGCTCAGCCTGGGCGTCATCGCCTCCTTCGCGGTCGGCGTGCCGGCGGGGATCAACTCGGAATGCACAGTGAAGGCTTTCGGGTCCCATTCCTGAGCTTGCTGTGCCGCGAGGTGGCGGTCACCCCGTGCGACCGTCAGGGCGCGTGGTCCTGCCGTGGCCCTGCGGATGTGACCGACACCACAGGAGGCTCCAGTCAGCCAGGGGCAGGCGGACGGCTGCGTCGGTGTCCTTGGCGACCCGGTCGGTCAGGATGATGTCCGCGTCCTTGTCCCTGGTGTTCGCAGCAAGGACAACCACCGCGCTGACCAGCCCAGACTGCCTCCGAGAGGCAGGTGTGCGGCGTACGCTCGAGGGTCTCCGTTGTATATCAAATTCAAAACCGACGCCCGGGCGATATTGCGGTAACACAGCAGATCTTGCTCCAGGCTCGGCGATTCAGGATGAATCGCCATTCTCGCGAACTTCACAGCCTCTGCAGCCACACTATCTACAGTAGCAGCCATAACTTGCCCCTAAACGATACCGGAGGAATTCTCTGGTGGACCAGATGATTCTTCATCCGGTCCATCACGGGTTAATAGCTACTTCGCGCTGACGATAAAAAGAGTTCACCGGGCCGCGTTCGAGGGCCGGCGGGGACAGTCAGACGTCGACACAACCCCAGAACCGTGGCCACTCCTACACTGAGCTTGACGGGACCACCTCCAACGCCTCAACCGAACGACATCTTCCTGACGAGTTCGTGCAAGGTAGGCGGTGGGCCTCGAAAGTCGCGGCGGGGACCGGCGTTCACACAGGTCGTACTGATGTCAGGGCCGCCGTTGTTGACGGGACGGCAGGCCGACGACGCCCTGGACAGTGTTGCTCATGTGCTCGCGGCGCCTGGGGTGGCGGGCCGGGGCCCGCCACCTCTTCAGGTGAGCGATGCGGTGTCCGGCCCGGATGCGGCCCGAGGCGTGCGCCCTGCGCTAGCGTTTGTGAACCTCTTCCTACCAGTCCGGGGCGTTCCTCTTTACCTTGCGGTGTGGTGGTGTGATCACCCGGCCGCCGGTCTGCGCGTCCAGGCCCGAGTCCGGCCGCAGTCTCCTGATGCGGCATCACACAGCGCGGTCCCCAGCGATTTCCTCCGGGACGGACCGACGGCCGCCCAGGTCCTCTTCGGCCGGTGCCTCCCGAAACAGCTCGTGTCCATGTCCTGGAAGACTGTGCGAGCGGGGGCAGCGTAAGGCTGATCCGACCGGCGCTTCAGCGCCACTCGCGGTACGGGTGCGAAGGCAGGCTACGAACCGGTGAGATCCGCGCCCGTGTCTGGAGGCTCATTCGGCTCGTCGAGCCGGCGCCATCGGTCGCGGAGGGGCCCGGCAAGTTGCTCGGCGTCGGCGTCGCCGAGCTCGTTCATGGCGTCCAGTGCCTCGCTCCACGCGGCGCGGGCCGCCTCGGGGTGGGCGGCGCTGAGGTGGGTGTCCCCTAGGTGCATGAGAGTGATGGCTCTGAGTCTGGGAGCATCGAGCTGCCGGTAGAGGGCGAGGGCGTTGCCGTAGGCGGCTACGGCTTCGTCGTACTGTCCCAGATGGTGGAGAGCGTGGCCGATGCTGTCCCAGGTATCCGCCGTGCCGGCGTCGTGGCCGAGTTCTTGTTGCAGTGCCAGTGCCTGCCGGCAGTAGTCGAGGGCTTGTTGGTGCTGCCCGAGGAGGGTGTGGCACCAGCCGACCGCGTTGAGCGCGGTAGCTATGGCCCGCTGGCCGCGGCGGTCGTCGCCAGAGCCGCTGTCACAGGCCCGGAAAAGCATGAGGGACTGCTGAACGGCGCCGAGCGCGGCTTCCGGATGGCCCTGGCGAACCCGTACCCAGGCCAGGTTGTAATAGCTGTCTGCGTAGGCTCTCATGTCGCCTGATTGTGTGAACAGTTCGACGGCCCGCTCGGCATGAATGCGTGCGTCGTCGAAGCGGCCCAGGTTCCCCGTGGCAAGGGTGAGACCGTTGTGCACATGGGCCTGGGCGGTCCGGTCGCCCAGCCGACACGCCGCATCCATGGCGGCACGGTGTACAGCTTCTTGCTCGCGCCATAGGCCTCGGAGGTGCAGGTAATGGCCGATGGCCCAGGCGAGTTGCCACGTGTGGGTGTCGTATCGGCGGTTGGCGGCCTCTTCACGGACTGCCAGCAACACCGCCTGCTCGGCGGCGAACCAGGCCGTCGCCTTGCCTGTGTCTCCGGTGAGCTTTTCGGGCTGCACCCCCTCGGCTGCGGACGCCAGGGAGATCAGTGCACGTGAGGTCGTCAGTGCGGCGGCCTCGTGGGCGGTGTGGAGGTAGTGGTCGAACATCCTCAGTCGGGCAGCTTGCACTTGCTGGGGTGCTTCGACGGTCTCGATCAGCTCGGTGGCGTAGGCGCGCAGCAGGTCGTGCGAGACGTAGCGGCCGGGGACGGCCTCGTCCACGAGGTGGGCCTGGGTGAGTTCTCCGAGCAGCTGCCGGGTGCGGGGGACGGTGAGGCCCGCCAGGCTGGTGGCGGCGGGCAGCGTGATGTCGGGGCCCGGGTGCAGCGCGAGCAGCCGGAAGAGGCGGGCGGCGTCGGGGGTAAGGGTGTGGTAGGACCAGGAGAAGACGGCACGCACGTCGGCCGCGGTGTCGCCGCCGTTGAATGCGTCCAGGCTGTCGGCGCTGTTGCGCAGTTCGTCCGCGATCGATGTCAGGGAGATAGCCGGCCGGGTTGCGGCGCGGGCCGCAGTGATGGCCAGAGCCAGCGGCAGCCGGGCACACTGGGCGATGATCTCGTGGACCGCTTCCGGTTCGGCTGTCACGCGCTGCTGCCCGAGGCGGCGGGCGAGCAGTTCGCGGGCCTCCGACGGGGAGAGCACGTCGAGGTTCAAGGCGTAGGCGCCATCGACAGCGACCAGACCGGCAAGCCGGTTGCGGCTGGTGACGATGACCAGACAGCCGGGCGCACCGGGCAGCAGCGGCCGCACCTGGGCGGCATCGCGGGCGTTGTCCAGCAGCAGAAGTACGCGCTTGCCGGCGAGCTGGGTGCGATACCGGACCGCGAGCGTGTGGATGTCCTGCGTCATCCCTTTGGTCTCCGTGCCGAGCGACTCCAGCAGTGTCCGCAGGGCGTGCTGGGGCAGGACCGGAAGCCCGATCGGGTCGAAGCCTCGCAGATTCAGGTACAGCTGACCATCGGGGAAGCGGTCGGCGACCTGCCGCGCCCAGTGCACCGCGAAGGTGGTCTTGCCGACGCCCGCCATGCCCGCGATGGCGCTGATCACGACGGCACCGGCTGCAGGCAGTCGGGCTACCTCGGCCAGTTCCGCTTCCCTGCCGACGAAGGCCGCCAGATCGGCGGGGAGTTGGGCTGGGACAGCTGGAGCCTGCGCAGGAGCCGGGGCGGGCTCGGCGGGGGCGGGCTCAGCGGGGGCGGGCTCAGCGGGGGCGGACGGAGCCAGCAGCCCGGCGTCGGCTCGCAGGACCCGCTGGTACATCGTCTGCAGTTCCGGACCGGGATCGACCCCCAGCTCATCCGCGAGCAGCATCTGTGCCTCGCGGTAGACGGCAAGAGCCGCCGCCTGCCGCCCTGACCGGTACAGGGCAAGCATCAGCAGTTCTCTGAGCCGCTCATCCAGCGGGTCCTCGGCAACCAGCCCGGCCAGCTCTCCAGTTACGTGCGCGTGGGCGCCCAGGTCGAGTTCGGCCGTAAAGCGGGCCACCTGCGCGGACCGGCGCAGCTCCCCCAGCCGCTGCCGCTGGCTCTGCGCGTACGCACCCCGGATGCCAGCCAGTGCTGCCCCCTGCCACAGGCCAAGGGCATCACGCAGGTGCGTCAGCACGCCCTTGGTGTCCCCGGCGCTGCGTGCCCGCTCAGCCTGAACCAGCCGTTCCTGGAAGATGCCCAGATCCAGCTCATCCGGCGTCACACGAAGCTGATAGCCGTCACCGGCGGAGCGGATTACGGGCGACGAGGCGTTCCCGCCGGACTCGAGTGACTTCCTCAACCGGTGGACATAACCTCGCACAATCGTGGACGCCGAGGCCGGTGCCGCGGTCCCCCACACCGCATTGATTAACCGCACCGCCGACACCTGCGCACCGTCCGCCAGCAGCAGCACGGCCAGTACCGCCCGCTGCTGAGGCGGCCCGAGTTCGACCTCGGCTTCACCACGCCACGCCCTGACCGGCCCCAGAACCGAGAACCGCAACCGCTTTTCCACCGGCCTCCTCCTCAGTGAACTTGCAGCCAAGGCGACAATGAGGGCCACTGACCGGGTTGGCCGCGCGGACGGCTTCCAGAGTCTAACGGCGGGGTCTGTCTAACGACGCTGTCATCGGAGTGCTGGGTATGGTGGGAGCTGCCGGCCGCCGAGGTGGCAGGGCGCGAGGCGGTTGGGAACGAACGCCCGCCGACCCCAGCCGACATCGGCTACCGCCGGTAAGGCATCACATGGTGCTTCGGCCCTCACCAGGCGACACGCACCGTGCTCAAGATCCCGCGGGCACCGAATCCGGAGTGCCTTGTGAACGAGCGGTCTTCCGTCCGACCTGCCCTGCCCCCACAGTCCTGGGGTCGACTGCTTCAAGGGGGGATCCCACGTTGTACGGGCAATCAGGGTCACCAGGGCGGTTGGGCCGGTCGTGGGGCAGCAGATAGAAGATGCGCCGGGCAAACAGGCCACTGTCGATACGCCGAGGCGCCTCGGGTTCGAGGTTGCTGTAGCCGATCAGCCGGCCGTCACGCTCGTAACGGGGCTTTCCCCTGCGTGTGTTGACCTTGTCGAGAGCCTGCCGGACGTAGTCGAGGCGCATGGGGTCTTCGAGCCAGACGATCTCGGTCTCCTGGGCGAGATCGCCTTTCTGCGGCATCGCGCTCATCGGGTCTCCTGTATGCCGCCGGCCTCGCCGGGACCGGTCATTGCGTTGGCTGGCTTGCCGCACCTCGACCGGTGGGGGGCGAAGCATGATCCATCGTACGGTCGCTCGATCAGCTTTTCCTGGGAGCATGTCGTCATACGCTCCTCCTCCCCCCGTCCGGGACGGCTCCGTCGGGAAGCAGGCCCAAGCCGGGATAGAACTTGGTCGCATTGCTTTTGATCATGTCCGAGGGTGAGGACAGCCCGAGTTCCTGGCGGATTCGGCTGGCGAAGGCACGCGGTGTGGAGGCGCGGATGCCTTCGTCGGAGCACCAGTGGCCATAGGCTTCGTAGAGCAACTTCTGTTCGACCCGCAGATCCGGGTCGGTGCGGCCGGCCTCGTTCCTGACGCAGCGTTCTGTGATGAAGCGACCTATGTGATCCTCCGTGGTCTCGTATGCGGCGGTGGCGATACGGACGGAAGGCGGACCGGTGAGCGGGTCCCGGGTGGACAGGTATTGTATTGCTCCCTCGATGAGCCATTGCAGAATCCCGGGACCTTCGTCGGTCACGAGTTCGGCTGCCAGGTTGTCGACCTTGCGTTCGTCGGGCACACGTCGTTCGAAGGGGATGATGCGCATACGACGCCAGAAGGCGTATCCACCGGTTCCCACTTCGGGGCGATGGTTGCCCAACAGCCAGAGCTTGTGCGTGGGTGTGAAGGTAAAGAAGTTCTGCCTCATGCGCCGGGCAGTAATGGTGTCACCGCCGGTGAGAAGCTTCACGCGGCCTTCGTTGAACTTGTCGTTCGGCTTCAGCTCACTGCACACCACGATGCGTCTGCCGTGGAGTTCGGTGAGTTCGGTGGAGTGCTCAGTGAACTTTCCCTTTTCCATGAGGAATCCGGGAGGGGCGGCGTTCGCGTAGTCTCCCAGAATCTGCATGGTGACTTCGAGCAGAACGGACTTGCCGTTGGCACCGGAGCCATAGAGGAACGGCATCACTTGGGCGCCGACGTCACCGGTGATGGAGTAGCCGAGCAGCAGGTGCAAAAACCGGATGGTCTCCAGTCCTCTGTGGTCGTCTCCGAAGGTGTCACGCAGGAAGCTGTTCCACCGAGGGATGGGAATCTTCTGCGGTGCGACGGTGGTGGCGCGGGAGTGCATGTCGGTGAGAGGGTCGGGCTTGCGCAGCTCCCCAGTGCGCAGGTCGACGACACCGGAGGGGGTGCACAGAGCGTAGATATCACCGTCGAGAATGTCGGGGGCCAGGCGCAATGCAGGGGATGCCTGCGCTTGGTACAGAAGTGCCTTTATTCCGGAGGATGATTCGGAGTGTCGGCGGTGTGATGCGAGCTGGCGGTCGGTGAAGCGGCCTTCGGGATCGCGCTCGGGGATCTGCTCGGCAAGCTCTCCGGCTGCCCATCGGGCGGCTTCGTCGCCACCTGTGAGTTTCCAACGATAGGCGTCCCACGAGTGCCAGCCCATGCCGATCACATATCGGAACTGATCGTTGTAGAGGCGGGCGAACAGCTTCGCATTGCCGCGGTCGGTGAGTGAATCCGGAAGGAAGCGTGTCAACGGCTCAGCGGCGCGCGGTGGGCAGCGAAGGCTGGTCTGCTGTACGGGCAGACTTGGGCCAGGAACCGGCTTGGACGGTGCAAAGCCAAACGCCTGCTGACGAATCTGCGCGGCGACGGCTGCGGCGTCGAAGTGGACAGGTTCGGCGCTCATGAACCTCCTCGGGTATGGAGCGGGCGTTACGTGCCGGCGAACGGGCCGACATGTGCGGAACGCCTTCGCCTCCGTTCAGGAGTGTGTTTCCGGGTACGGAAGGGTCTGTGAGCCCTCGTGTGCTCAGCCGTCTGCCCTTCTGCCGATACCTGGCCGGAATCTTTCAGGTATTCCGGGCGCTAACGGCGGCACAGGCAGGCCTGGAGTGTCCGCAGGCCGCTTGATGCACGGAGAGCACGTAGATCCTGAGCGGATGATTGGGAACGCAAAGCCACTCCTGCCAGAAGATCGTGAAATCTGGCAGGAGTGGCAGTTCGGTCGCCATACCGGCGCAATTTTTCTGTCGCTCAAAGGCAGGGGGTCCTACTAACTGGCGTCCTTGAACTCTCCGATGAAGATGGAGCGGGTCTTGTTGTCGAAGTTCATGTCTGCAAGGTCTGCAGCGTTTCCGTTCCGGAGCAGAAGGGATTCGCCGGTGCAGTCGCGTCCGGACCACAGCTTGATGGGCTTTCCACCCGATGCCGCATCCTCGGGACCGATAGTGGAGATTGCTCCGCCCAGCGAGGGAACATTCTGGCAACCAGTGCCCTTGACGGTCCCCACCGCACTTTCGCTGTCCGTGGCGTCCTCGGCGTACTTGTAGAAGCCTTCAACCGAACGCTTGACCAGCTCGGATGCGGTCGAGTCGCTGTCACTATCGCCTGACCCGGCCGCGGGCTCCTCGACATCGGGCTCAGGTGCGTCGGCGTCCGTGCCCGCCTTCTGGCCGTCGGGCGTGACACCGAACCAGGTACCGCCAACACCCTGGCCGTTGGTGTCGCCCGGGGCGAGATCCTTGCTGAACAGGTACACCGGAGCCTTTCCGATGGTCACCTGGAACCCCTTGTCCCGCTTGATGAAGCCCACATCAGCCTTGTTGATTCCGTCAATGAAAACCTTGCCGCCAGGCTTCACGACATACGGCGGCCATGTCTTTTCACACTGATCGAAGCAGTTGGACTGGGAGGGCGCATCCTTGTCGAACCGGTACAGGACAAACCCCGCAGCGTTTGTCACAACGGGGTCCAGGTCCCCGGCCGCACCTGCCGAAAGCTGAACCCAGTTGCGGATCACTGGCCCGGATTCCTTGGCCTGCTTCGCGGGGGCTGCGTTGGCTGCAAAGTCGCCGGTACTCAGATCGGCCTTATTCTGTTCAGCAGTACCGCTCTTGAAGCTGACTTCCTCGGATGCAGCGGCAGCATCCGAGGCTCCGTTGCTGCTTTCGTCACCACCACAAGCGGTAAGCGTTAGAGCACCGGCCACGACGACCGCTGCGAAAAGGGTGCTACGAGTGCGAGACACTGAACCTCCGAAGAAGATGCCGCCCTGGTAGTACCCAGAACGTTTTGACACCCCGGACACGGCTCTGCTCTCTTCTGGAGTTCTAAATCTCGCAGTCCGTTACTCGAACGTTATCTCGGCGACCGCGCATAGATGTATACGGTACTGTCACGCAGGGTGTCGGCCTCGTGCTTTTTGGTGATGCCGTCAAGTCGCCAAAAAGCATGCGGATACCGCCGCGCCGGGCCTGGTACTCCCGTCGCAGTTCGCTATCGCTGCTGGTCAGAGCCGTTTTCCTGAGGGTACTCGGCTGACGTCACGTCAGGCTGTGGAAGTTGCGGGCGACGTCGTAGATCCCGAAAGGGATGACCACCGGTTGGTCTCTGGTGATGAAGGTGTGGCAGTCCACTTCGACCGGGCTTCCGCCCGGTCGCCAGGTGCGGCCGGGCCGGTCGCGGTTGCCGGGCCACTCCTTGGCTGCCGGCTGTTCATCCGGCCCACCGGACCGATCAGGCCGTGCACGTGGGCGCGCACCCCTCAGCCGCGGATTCACCCGACGAACCGGTGGCCGACCCGCACGAGTACTTCTTCCCACTCCGCGGACCAGACATCGCCGCCTACGGCCAGGAATGGCGATTGCGCCGGAAATGCCCGCGGCGTCGCGACGCCTGGCACGCCCGCTCACCACACCCATATGTCAGACACCCCCTAGACGCGGCCGCGGCTCGCGGACGAACTCAAGGGCGCGGTGCTGCGGTGCCCGGCGAAATCCGCTCCTGGAAATCCGCTTTGCCCAGTCTCAACGGGCTCCTACAGCCTGCCTCACCGGCGCTGGGCATGCCTCGGGCAGCTCCAGAGTGGCCTTCGTGAGCGCAGTCTCCGACGGCCCCGAGCACACCCGATCACCTTCCGCGCCGTAAATATCGGAAAGAGCAACAGCGATTGAGGAGGTACCTGGCAGGTTCGTCCGAGTTTCCAAGTCCCTGCCCAGGGATGGCCGCTTGCGCTACGCCCTCTCCAGCCCACGTGTCTTGCAGTTCAGGAACGGGGCAACATCGCGTGTCCCGTCTCATTGGACTTTGGGCGATCTCACCGAAGTTTGACCAAGATCACCATGATGGCAACGGTACCCATACGCTCTGTAACAACAAAGGTGAAGGAGTAAGCAAGGGTGACTGCTGTGTACTTCGTCGTACCAGCCGGGTTGAACGACGAACGCAGCCCGTCGGGCGGCAACCGGTACGACCGTGAGCTGGCCCGGGAGTTGAGCGATGGGCTTGGCTGGAACGTGCAGGTGCGGCCCGTGGCCGGCTCCTGGCCCCGCGCGGCTCCCGACAGCCTGCGCGAGCTGTCCTCCATCCTGGAGGCGATACCCGATCACTCGGTGGTGCTGTTGGACGGGTTGATCGCCTGCGGGGTCCCGGACATCATGGCCACCCACTGTGAGCGGCAGCGCCTAGTGGTCCTGGTCCATCTGCCGCTCGCCGACGAGACCGGGCTGGACCCACAGGTAGCCCAGCCCTCGATCGCGCCGAGCGCGAGGCACTGGGATACGCGTCTGCGGCTGTCGCGACCAGCCACTGAACGGCCTTACAACTCACCGAGCGCCATGGCTTGCCGGGTGCTCGCGTGCATGTCGCCGTGCCTGGCGTTCATCCCTCTCCCCTCGCGTCGGGCGGCACCCTCAGCGGTGGCCGACATCTGCTCTGCGTGGCCAGTACCACCGAGCGCAAGGGACACACCACGCTCGTGAGCGCGCTCGCCACCCTTCCGCGTGATCTGCCGTGGCACCTGAAGGTGGCCGGTGCGGAGCCGGACCCCGCATACGCCGCTCGGCTGCGGGCCTCGATTGCCGAGACCGGACTCGTCGACCGGATGTCCCTGCTCGGCCCACTGACCAGCACCGAACTGGACGCCGAGTACACATGGACCGGTCTGCTGGTGCTGGCGTCCGACAACGAGCCGTACGGCATGTGCATCACCGAGGCACTCGCGCATGGACTGCCCGTCTACGCGTCAGGTGTCGGTGGGATTCCGAAAGCGGTGGGCCACGCCGCCTTCCCCGGCGAGAGCGAGCCGAAGCGCCCTGGACGTCTCATTCCGCAGAGCGACACCACGGCCTGGGGTGACGCGCTCGGCGAGTGGATGCGAGAGCCGGTGCTACGCGACCGGCTGAGAATCCTGGCCAAGCAGCGGCAGCGCACCCTGCCCAGCTGGCATTCAACAGCCGTCAACTTGACCCGGCCCTAAAGGACCGGGCTTGGAGGTAGCGTCCGACTGGCTGCTGGGTTGGCTCCTCCGTCCAAACACCCTTATGGGGTGGCAGGGACGCGTGACTCACGCCCCGCATTCCACACGCTCTTGCCACGGGTGGCGATGTTGTGGGAAGCATTCCGGTCAGCGTGGGCAACGACCCCGCACCCCCGGCAGAGGAAACGTCTCTGGTCAAGACGGTTGCGCTGGTCGACGTGGCCGCACTCGGCACATGTTTGGGACGTGTACGCGGGATCGATGAAGACCAGGGGCACGCCGGCCCGCTTGGCCTTGTAGATGATGAAGTCTGCGAGCTGGGCGAATGCCCAGGAGTGGAGCGCGACCCGTTGGGGCTTGCGGAGCCGTACCCTCTGCCGGATTCCCTTGAGTTCTTCCAGGGAGATCCCGGCCGAGGTGCGTTCAGCCTCGGTCACGATCGTCTTGGCGATGATGTGGTTGGTGTTCTTGACGTGCCGCGCTTCGCGGCGGGAGCGCTCCTTCAGCCGCCGCTTGGCGGACTTGGTGCGCTTCTTCTGGAGCTTTGCCCGCAGGGCAAGCTGATGCTGGCGGTAGCGGTTGAGTTGGCGCCCGGCCGCCTGATAGCCGACGGACGTAGTGGCGATGTTGACGATGCCGAGGTCCACACCGATGAAGTCGTCCGGCGCGTACGTCTCGGCCTCGGCGACCTCGCAAGTGGCGATCAGATAGAAAACCCCGTCACGCTCGATCAAGTCTGCCTCGCCCTTGCGGTACTCGCGCAGTGCCTTGAGCGCGTCGGCAGAGCACACGAACGGCACGTTCTTCAGGCGCCCGGCGATTGTCCAGATGGACACGGTCTGTGCGTCGTACTGCCAGCTCAAACACCGGTCGTCATACGGCTGCGCGGCCTGGGGACGGAACGTGATCGGCTTCGACTCAGCCTTGATCCGGCGCTTCGACGTCGGCTTGCCAAGGTTCCCTGCGCGGATGTTGGCGTGCAGCGTCGTGTACGCATCGCGCACCTTCTTGATCACGTGTTGCGCCGCCTGCGCCCCGAGCCCTTCAGCCTTGAGGCGCGGGTAGGTGTGTTTGCGCAGCTCGTATTCACGCGGCACACCATGGGCGATGGCCACCTCGGAGACCCAGCACGCCAGGTCGTTGACCGTGCGCAGGGTCGCCGACAGCGCGGCGGCCTGGTCGGCCTGCGGCATCAGCTTCACCTGCGTCACGATCTTCATGACGGACATCGTACTACGGTTGGTCTATGTCACCACGCTGGGAACCAGACCCCAACATCTACAGGGGCCGAACGGTCGTCTATGCCCTCCATGCCCACTTGGTCTTTACACCCAAGTACCGGCGCGGCCCGTTCACCGACGAGATCCTCACGCGCTGCGAAGAGATCATGCGGGCCGTGTGTGCCGACTTCGAAACCGAGCTGGTGGAGTTCAACGGCGAGCGCGATCACGTTCACCTGCTCGTGCACTACCCGCCCAAGGTCGCCATCTCCCGGCTCGTCGGCTCCCTCAAGGGCGTCTCAGCCCGCAGGCTCCGCCAGGAGTTCCCCGGTCACATCCGCAAGTACCTGTGGGGCGACCACTTCTGGTCCCCGTCCTACTTCGCCGCGTCCTGCGGAGGCGCACCGCTGGCGATCATCAAGGAGTACATCGAGAACCAGAAGCGTCCCGACTGAGGCCCACAGTGCGGACCCGTACACCAGGGCAGGTCACCCCTATCTTGAGAAGCGCTTCCTCCTGGGCGTGAACGCCCAGGGTTCCGCGCTAGATCATGCTGAAAGTCCAAGGCGCTTTGCAGGGCCGGCCGTCCACACCGTTGCGCAACCAACCACAGCGGCCCCCACTCAAACTACGGAGAGATAGTTCACGGTTCAGGAAAACAGGGCATCACGCGGGCGCCGCCTGCGCAGCCGTCCGCCGATCACCTCGGTCGTCCAGCGAAAGACCTCGTGCGCGGTTGGCCGTGTCGCGTCGAAGGACGCGGATCCGCCACCCGGTTCACACCCGAGAGCTGCTGGGCCGGGTGACGGTCCGGTGGTGTGAGAGCGGTCCGGCGACTGCCTGGACGATGTCGATGCGCCGTGAGAGGTGCACTGCGGCCTGGAACTTGCGCCGTTCCCCGTACCAGGTGTGAGATTGAACTTGCGATGTGGTGGTGTCATCACGCGGCCGCCGCTCCGAGAGCGCAAGCCCCGGTAGCAGGCGTCCGTAAAGATCTCCATCTCCATGAACGGGCCGTCGGCCAGGAACCGGGCCTGTCCGGACTGTCGGTCTGGGTGATGTCGGCGCAACTGCCCGGCCGGGCCGGGCTGCAGAGCAACACGTGCCCCTCGGCGTCGCCTCATGCGGCCGAAATCACCTAGGTCCAGGCCGACTCCGCCTACGCCGGCCAGCTCACCGCCTGGTCCGGCGACTCTCTGCACATGTCTGTCAGAAGGTCCGCTAACCACGCGTAGCCAAGGATCTCGTCGTCCTGCCACGGAGACGGTAAGCCGAACGCACCCTGGGCCGGATCACGAACGCCGACGAAACGTCCCGGACTTCGAATGCCTTCCCCAACGCTCCGAGGCACAACTCGCTCATGTCCCCAGACTCAGCCGGCGAGGACCCGATCCCGATCCCTAGTGGACGAAGAACGACCGCCCGTCCTGCGCCTGCCAGGCAGAGCTGGTACCGACACGGTCACGGTACAGGCCCCATTGGCAGAATTCGATCAAATGTTCACATCGACTGGCCCTGCGGTCTCGACTTCCGTAGGACGTTGGGTACATGGGCTACCTCCATCGACTCTGTACTCCAGCGAGAGCCTGGCCTTGTCCCTGGAACTCTCATACGTGCCGCAGCCGCAAGCGAAGCGTTCTGCATGTCACTCAGCCGGTTTCGGAGCCCACTCTCATAGCTGCCCGGCGTGGCAGGCAGGTCGTCAAGGCTCCTGATAGGAGTCGGTCGCGCAGCCACTGCTGTGGCGTCGAGACTGAGAGACGGTGGGATCGGAGCGGCACGTGGTGGTTGCTCAAAAGCGGTCGTCCACCATTCAAGATCTTCGCGAGACGCATCCGCGGGTTGGCTTTGGCTGCGGTCAGTGGGCACAGGTACCTACCTCTTGTCTTGTTTCATCTCCTTTCTGAAAGACGCCGCTTGCCCGGCAAAGCGTTCAAGATCCACCTGAACTTCCGGGAGTGCAGGTCAAGCCCACGATGTCGCGACTGACGTGACCTCGGCACCCTTGAGAGAGACTCCGTGCCCTGGCAGACCCGAGAAACCCCACAACAGGCTGCCGATCAGGGGGACAGCGGTCAGGCAATCGCGGCGAGAGGTGGCGATACCCTGGGCGCTGCGGGAAAGGATCGGCCGGCCAGGACACAGAGATGATCTCCCGCTACGCAACCTGCAAGCCCACTGTCCGTCTGCATGCCGACAGCACCCCCGACGCGGGAGTCCCTGCGACGGGCGGCGCGAAGGTCGACAGCGGTACGTCTGCACAGCGACGGCCGCCTCCGCCGGTGGCGATTGCCGACCCTATGACGAATCGTCCACGGATCTCAAAAAACTAGAACCATCCAGGGCAGCCCCACGTAGCTATGAGTGGGTGCAGCGTGAGCGGCCGACTATACGATCCCCCGTCAGACAGGAGGCAGCTCATGCGGCATCCCGCTGGCCTCGGCGCCCATGGTCGAGACCAGTAGATGGCGTGGCCCGGTATCCCCCCAAGAGCCCCGGGCCACGCCAGTGCACACACGGCTATTCATACCTTCAGCCGCACGGCCGCGGGCTGCGAATCCTGGATTCCGCCGGAGGGGAGCGAGGACTGGCCGGCGGGACGCACCGCTGCCCGCTGCCGACTTCGAGATCTGGTGGGCCGACAGCCGCCAACAGATGCGGCTGAAACCGTCCGAGCTTCGCCAGCTGCGCAACGGCTTCAAATATTTGGTTGAACGCTGGCGTCGTACCTGGTGCTGGATTCCTCACACGAGGTACACGTTTCGGCGCCGCAGGGACCGGTCGACGGTGCTATTGAGTCTACAGTGGCCTGCGACCGGCCGACGGCGTCCACTCGGCGGGTCCCGACTCGTCGAAGGCCCACGGTTCCCCGACGGGCTTCGACCGCAGCCGCCACGACGGCACGGTCTTGACTAGGGAGATGATCCGAGATCGTTCCTCCTCGGTGATCCGCCGCTTGCGGCCCTGCCCGCCCAGATCGTCGAGTCCCTGCAAGCCGGATCGTTGGGAGCGGCGCAGCTCCGGCATCGATCGGACCGTTCTCTGGCAGCAGTCCAGCTCCACTCGATCATCCGGGCCCGCGTCGCCACATCCCAAGGCGCCTTCCGCGCCCGCCCCAGCTGGCAAACGACGGCCCGCTCGTCGTCGTCACACTCCGGCCGTGCCCAGAGCCCAACGCCCAGGACCCGCCCTCGAGCACCCGCAACTACCCCGCCACCAGGACGTATGTCCAGCCAAAGCGGAATCCGGCATTGATACCGCAACGGTGTCTACCGTGGCTGCTGGCCAGGTCGGTCGTTGGTGTGGTTATGGGTGGAGACCTTGTTGACGTACGGGTGTGGGCGAGTGAACTGGATTCGGGGCATGGGCGGTTCATGCACCGGTTCGGCCGGTCGGAACCTCGGGAGTCAGCACTTGCCTATGTGCGGGGCCCGATCGCTGCGTTGCTGCGGAAGAACGGCTGGACGCTGGCGGAGAAGGCCGGCCATGCCGGGCCGGACCGTATCCAGCGGACGCTGAACCTGATCAGGCCGCAGCGCGTGAGCGGGATCGAACCGACGCGAATCCACTCCCATGAGGTCGATACAGGACGCCCGTAGCACCTTCAAGAAGCGGGGCTACGACTCGGGCGTCAGCAGCTTGCCGATCTGGTCCTGAAGGCGGAGGCCGTCGGTCTGTTGAGAGAACTCGCGGCGGGGTCGCGGCGGCGGGTCCGCTTACCCATGGACGGCGACCACTCGGTGGATGCCGTGGAGATCGTTGCCCCACTGTCCGAGCATGGTCAGAGGCGTGCGGATGGCGGACAGAACCTCGCCGGACAAGTCCTGACGGAGGGACTTACGGTTGAGCAGCAGGATCTGACAGATGGCGGAGGTCAGCCGGTCGGCTCCACGGCGGTAGCCCTCAGTCGTGCAGACCTGCGGGATAGCGTCGTCGGCCAACTTCGTGCCGAAGACGCAGTGGGCCCAGGCCGTACTTCCAGCGCTTGCCCGCAGAAGGGCGGTCGGCGGAAATAGGGTCGCTCGGTAACAGTGTTCCTTCGGCGGCACTAACGCTTGCGTCGATGCCTTACGGACCGCTTCTTTGAGTGTCAGTACCAGGGCAGACAGACATCTGTCCTTGACGACCCGACGACCATGCGGAATGCGGTTACTCAGCCGATGGACCGCTGATTGCGCGCCGCCGTGGAAGAGTGTGATGCGAGTGCAAGCGGCGGGGTCTGACCGATTCTTCGCCCTGGCCACCGACGACGTGACGGTTGAGGAAGCGCAACGCATGAGGGCTCCGAGCCGTTGATTGAGATGTCTGACGTCTCGACCACGCTGCTCTGGGGTGTCGTCGGCCACCAGCCTGCGCTCGCCCGCCGGGTAGGCAACGGACTGGCCGACTGCTCACGGGGGCGAGCGTGCGAGAGGTCGCCGATCGGTGTGGGGCCTACCCCGAGCTGGTTCGATTGACGGGGGAGTCTCTGAGCAGTCGGTGATCTTGCGCTGCCCAGGACGAGTCCTCAGTCCCGTATACAAAAGCGCAGGTCAGCCCGTATGGGCTGCCAAGGGCGGGACTGACGGGACTCAATGTTGCAGTTATCACTTGCCGATGTCGTCTCCGCAGTCGCGCGCGCGGAAGAATCCTGCCGTCCACGCAGCAGGCAACTTGGGTTCTCGGTCCCGTCAGTCCCGTGGTTCACTGATTTACCTCCCTGACCTGGGCATACAACCTGTGGGACCGAAGAGACCGAAGTCCGGGCGGTAGTTCTGAAGGGTGGAGCAGCGCTCCAGCGGCACCGGCAGGACTCAGAAGTATTTCCACCAGGGTGGGGTGAGCAAGGCTGACGGGATGCCGCGTGCAGAGGAGCTCGAGCGGCTCCGCCCCACTGACCTTTCGAACCGGTTGGCGCGGGTCCGAGGCTCCGGCTGGGCGGGCACAGCTCCTCCGGCTCTGAGCAATCCGGGTTGTTGCCCCGAAAGCAGGTACTCCCCTCCTGCCGCCTCTTGAGCAGCGCCAGCGCCAGCGCCAACCTCCGCAGGTCCTGGACTCCTGTCCGTGCCAGACCCACGACATCACAGCTGCCCGGCACGACCACTGACCCAAACGCCCGTCCCGGCCCCACGGCATGCGGCCGGGACGGGCGGCTGATATCCAGATCAGGTGGCCTTTCTCATCGGTGAGAACGAGGAACTGAAGGCCGTGATGGTGGTGTTTGCCGGAGTGGTTCCGCCGATTGGCCCTTCTAGTGCGGCGCTGGGTGGGGATGAGGGTGCCGTCGATCAGGACCACCTCCCCGCCCTGCCTGGCGACCTTTTTCAGGGCACGGTCCATGCGCGGGGCCAGTGCTGCGAGCGGTTGATCAGCTCGTCGCGCCAACTGCGGACAGTGGTCTCCCCCACGCCCGGCTCGCGGTGCGGGATCGGCATCACGGCCCGTCCGCCCACCTGCCCGGGCATCGGCGCGGCCGAGGCGCGCTCGTCGGCGAGTTGCTCGCTCACCCGCTCAAGGACCCTTTCGGCGACAGCGAGTTCGTCCCGCTTGGCCCGAACCTCCGGCGTCATGGCCCGCTCGCGCATTCCCCGACCGCGCGGGCGCCCCCGCATCGGGCTGACATGGTCCCTGCCGGCAAGGCCTGTTCCGCCCGCGATCCGCGGACATGTGCGCAGGCGCGGCATCCGGGCGGCGATACCGGGCCCGGCAGACCAGCGGGGCTATCGGCTGCGACGGGGCAATGGATGCCGCAGGCCCGCCTCTGGCCATCGACCGAGAGACCCACAAGCAGCGCAATACGGTCGAGTCGCACATCAACCGGCTGAAGCAGCGACCCGGCATCGCCGACGGCACGGGCTGATCTTCGGACTGTCCTACGTCGTCTAGTGACTTCGTCAATGCTCCACGTCAAGCAGCAGGATGGTAGGCCTCCGCTTCAACCGCCGCCGCCCAGCCTCTTCCAGCTTGTTCTCCTGGTCAAAGCGGCAGGGTTATGCCGAGTTCCTGCATGGCTGTGGAGGGTGGGCCACCTTCGGAACGTTCGGTCTTATAGCCCTTGACACGAGGTTCGAGGGTGAGCGGGCCCACGGCTTCAGCGGGTGCGCTCCCGCGCATACAGACCGTCGGGCTTGGTGTCACGGTCGTGAGGCAGCAGCCAGAAGACGCGGCGGCGGAAGGTACCGGAAGCTCGAGACGGTTTCGCCGTGGGTGCCAGCAGGGCGTAGCCGACCATGCGCCCGTCGCGGTGGTATGCCGGGCGTCCCTTGCGAGTGGGTAGCCGGTCCAGGCTCTGGCGGACGTAATCAAGGCCATCGACGTTCTCGAGCCAGACCAGCTCGGCTTCGTGGCTGATTTCGGCTTCTTCGATCAGGGAGCTCATGTGCTGGGGTCCCTCTCCTGCTCGGCGAGCAGTCCGATGCCGGGGTAGTGCTTGCGCTGGTTGGACAGGATCATCTGCTTGGGCGAGGCCAGGCCGACGACTTCGCGGGTGCGGGCGGCGAATGCCCGCGAGGACATGACGGGTGCACCTTCATTCTGGCACCAGGTCCGGTAGACGGCGTAGAGCGCTGTCTGCTCGGCGCGAAGCTCGAGGCCAAGTGTGCAGCATTCTTCGTAGAAGCGGCCGGTGTGGTCTTCGGTCTCTGCATACGCGGTGGTAGCGATCCGGACGCGCTCGGGCCCTGTGAGGTCGCGGTCTCCGGCGAGGTAGCGGCGGGCGCCGTCGATGAGCCAGCCCAGGATGCCTGGTCCCTCTTCGGTGACGAGGATGTCCGCCAGATTGTCGATCTTACGGTGGTCGGGGACGATCCGCTCGAAGGGGATGAGCCGCATGCGGCGCCAGAAGGCGAATCCTCCCGTGCCGACTTCGGGGCGGTGATTGCCGAGCAGCCAGAGTTTGTGGGTGGGTTCGAAGCTGAAGAAGTCTTGTCGCATGCGGCGTGCCTTGATGCGGTCACCGCCGGTGAGCAGCTTCACACGGGCATCGTAGAACTTGTCGCCGTGTTTGACCTCGGAGCAGACGATGACTCGCCGGCCGTGGAGTTCTGCCAGGTCGGTGGGGTGGCCTTCGTAGGGGCGAGCCATCAGGAAGCCGGGGGGAGCTGCGTCGGCGTAGTCGCCGAGGAGCTTCATGAGGACGTCGAGGAGAACGGATTTGCCGTTCTTTCCGGAGCCGAAGAGGAAGGGCAGGACCTGGCCTCCGACGTCGCCGGTGACGGAGTACCCAAGTAGCAGCTGGAGGTAGGCGATCATCTGCCGGTCTTCGGCATCGGCGCCGAAAGTGTCGGTCAGAAAGCGCTGCCATCGAGGAGTGGGAAGGGGCTGGGGCCCTACCGTGGTGGAGCGGGAGTGGAAGTGTTTGTTGGGGTCGGGGACATTGATCAGGCCTGTGCGCAGGTCGACGATGCCGTCGGGGGTGCACAGGGCGTAGGGATCTGCGTCCAGGAGCGCTGCGTTGAGGACCATGCCGGGGGCGGACTTGGCCTGGGTGAGCATGGCGTTGATGCCGGTGGTGGACAAGGCGCGGCGGCGGTGTGACTGCAGGGCTTGACTGGTGAACAGGCCGCGCGGGTCGTACACGGCGATGGCTTCGGCAAGGTCGCCGGCTGCCCACAAGACGGTGTCGTCCTCGTCGATCTGCCAGCGGGTGGTGTCCCACCGGTACCAGCCGATTCCGGGGACGTGACGGTAGTCGTTGGCGTACAGCTTGACGAACAGTTTGGCGTTGCCGCGGTCGGTGAGCGTGTCGGGCAACAGTCCGGCCGAGGTCGCCTCTCCGGCGGCTGCGCGGGAAGTGGCGGCTTGGGCGGGCAGAGCCACGGTAGTGGCCGGGGCAGGGCGTGCCTGTTTGCGGATCTGGCCAGCGACGGCTTCGGGATCGAAGTCGAAGAGGGCCTCAGCCTCGTTGCCGTGTGACGTCATCGGGGCCCCTTCGCGTGTGGAGGGGCTGTCGGCGGCCGGCCGCCAGGCCGCTGCTGATGATCTGGGCGGCGCGGCGCTCCTGGCCTGGTCGGGCTGTCGCAGCGGCCTGAGTGAGGGCGTGCTGAGCTTCTTCCTCGGTAAAAGCCGGCCGGCGGCGACGAGGCCGCCGAGAGTGTAGGCGGCGCGGTTGAGGGTGTCGGAGAACCCTGCGCCTTCGGTGACTTGGCCGCAGGTCTCAACGGGGGCAAGGACTCTGGCGATCAGGCGGAAGGTGCTGTCGTGCCCTCCGCCTGCGGCGAGCACGGCTTGGTGCGCGCGTGGTGGGACCGGTCTGGGCGCGGGAATGCTGGGAGCGGGCAGGTGGCCGGTGCGCTCGAGTTCTTGGGCAAGCCAGGTGGGGAGAGCGGCCGGCTCACGGATATGGTCAACCGGGATGCACGTGCCGTCGCGGGTGGTGGTGCCTGGAGCGACGATGTAGCCGCCGTGGGCACGGACGTCGACCTGCCAGGCGAGTGCGGCTCCCTGGCTCGAGCCTGCCGAGCAGCGCCAGCGTGGCCTGTCCACGGCGCGGTACCAGACGTGCAGGCCGCCGGAGGGGGTGCGGACGCGCAGGGTGGTGTTGTCTTCCGCGGGGCAGCGCTCGCCGCGCAGAGCGGCCAGGACTGCCAGGGTGTGGAAGCCGTTGGCCAGGCCGGTCAGATCGACATGGTCGCCGATCGGGATTCCCGGCAGGATCCGTTCCCGGGAGGGAGGTTGCGCGGGGTGGGCATCGATGTCGATGACGACCAGTCCGGCTGGACCGCAGGCGACTCCGACAGCCAACTCGGGGTGGGCACTCCACCACTGTGTAATTCGTCGCTGGTCAAGAGTGGCAGAGTGGAAGCCGTGGCACCAACGTCCTGCCGGAAGGCAGGGGCACTGCGCGGCAGGGTGGGGATCTGTTCGGCAGCGGGTGCAGTTCGCTGCCGGGGTCTTGCGGCCGGCAGTAAGCGGATGCACGGGCCAGCCGCGGCGCGCGCACCAGCTTGCGGTGGTCAAAGTGGCAGCGCCTGGAGACTCAAGAGCGGGGTGCCGTGAGTCGCTGTCGTAAAAGCCCAGCTCAACAGGCATTCGCACCGCCTATCAGCGACCCAAGCGACTCAACGATGGACACGGCCTAGCGAAGGTTGGGTACGAGGTCGTGGAGCACATGCGAAGGAACGCTGCTGCCGTGGCGTTAGTGGGATCGTAGGGATGCAAGGAGCGGCCAAAAGTCCGGGGCAGCGACTGAATAGCTGCAGTCGCTGTTGCTTGAGCTTGAGAAAACCGCAGATGACGAGCCGTCACGGCACAGAACAGCGACTGAAGCGACTGAAGGGTTCTATGTATGACGCACAGGAATAGTCTCGAGGTGGTTCATATACTCCGAACGTGAGTCGCTTGAGTCGCTGAATGCTCCTGGATATCGCTCTGACCTGCATGTTCTCGCCCACAGACAGCAGCGACTCAACGGGCTTTGGGTAGCTTGGTCTTCAGTCGCTGACCGAACGCCGACGGAACTTCCTACATTGACGTGCACCTGCCTACCGACACTTGACACCTTGGGATGGCTTCGACGACTCAAGGACTAGTGAGCGGACCCGCACTCCCCCAGGACTGCGCGTGCGGCACGCGCGAGTGCATCCGAGACGCCTGGCCCATCGAGGTAACCACCGACCATGGCACCGTCGCGCAGGAGGACCAGCGTCGCAGCGGCCCCGCGCGGGTCAGGATGCCCGCAGGCGGCTGCCAGGGAGGTGAGGGCCTGGCGGAACCAGGTCCGGTGTTCGCCGATCGCCCGGCGGACGTTGTGGTCTGGGTCGGGGTATTCGGCGGCGGCGTTGATGAACGGACAGCCCCTGAAGCCTTCGCCGCAGGCATCGTCGGAGATCCCGGCGATGAGCAGGTCGAGCATCTGCTCGGGGGACCCGGCGATCGCGGTGCCGGCGGCGAACTGGGCACGGATGGCACCATCGCGGCCGCGGAGGTAGGCCAGCACCAGATCGTCCTTGCTGGGGAAGTGACGGTAGAACGTTGCCTTGGTCACTCCCCCCTCGGCGATCAGCCGATCTACCCCGACAGCCTGGATGCCCTCGGCATAGAAGAGCCGCGAGGCGGTTTCAAGCAGCCGCTCCCGCGGCCGGGACGTTGAAGCGGCGATGCCGTGCACGGCGTTCATGCCTTCAAAAGTAACAGACAGGTCTGTCTTGACAGGCGCGTCGTTCAGGTGCTCATCTACTAAGAGACAGAACTGTCTGTCTCTTAGGGAGAGCAGTGGTGACCATGTCCACCAAACCCATCGTCCTGATCCACGGCCTGTGGCTCACCCCGCACAGCTGGCAGCCCTGGATCGACCGATACAGCGCCCAGGGCCACACCGTCCATGCCCCGGCATGGCCCGGCATCTCGGAACTGCACGAGCCGCTCGACCGTGACCGGGTTCCTGTTGGCCTGGGCGTTCGGGAGATCGCCGACCATTACGAGCGCTTCGTGCGCACGTTGGGAGAGGAGCCCATCATCATCGGCCACTCTTTCGGCGGTCTGGTCACACAGGTTCTCCTCGATCGCGGTCTTGCGGCCGCAGGCGTTGCCGTGCACCCCGCTCCGGCCAGGGGTGTCCTGCGTCTTCCGCTGTCCACCCTGCGCGCCAGCTGGCCGGTCCTTGGCAATCCCGCCAACCTCCGCCGCACCGTCGAGCTGACCGACCGCCAATTCCACTATGCCTTCGCCAACACCGTCACCCCGGAGCAGGCCGTCGCCGAGCGCGCCCGCTGGGCTGTGCCCGGCGTGGGCAGGCCCCTGTTCCAAGCCGGATTCGCCAACTTCACCCCCGCCGACCGTGCGGCCACCGCCGTCCGATTCGACAACTGTGAGCGTGCACCCCTTTTGTTGGTGGGTGGGACAGCCGACCACATCGTGCCGGCAGCGGTCGTCCGTGAGACCCACCGCCGCTATCGACGCTCCAAGGCGCTCACTGACTACAAGGAGTATGCAGGCCGCGACCACGGCACTTGCCTCCACATAGGCTGGGAGACTGTTGCGGACGATGTCTTGGACTGGGCCCTGCAGGTGCGACGCCCCGCCCGCACTTCCTGAACCGCGCGTTTGCGGCCCACCAGCGCCTGACCGACGAACACATGAATTGCCGCCACCTCCAGAGTCGGTCAGCGAGAATACGGTGGCCTTGCCCGCCGTATTCAGGAGGAGTACAGCGACGGTGTGAGTTACCGCAGCCTCGAGGGCCTGTACGAGGATGAGGAGTTCATGGGGACAGAGGGCACCCATACGATCCTCGACATCGACAGGATCGTTGCCACAGATGACCCGCCGGTCCGGTCTCATGCCTCTGACTACGGCACGCTGCGCCCTCTGGCACTCAGCCGGGTGGTTCACCACTTCGCTACCGACCACCCCACGGTCGAGCAGTACAAGGAGCTCATCACCGCTGCCAATGAGGCTGCGAGCCACGAGGAGCACCGGCGGAGCCTGCTCGGCCAGTGCCGGCTTCGGTGGACCGGCAATGACGTCGTCCTCTACTCCGATGACAGGCCCACCCACCTGGGCATCTTCGGCTTCTCGGGCGACTAGAGCTCGCCGGGTCGGATTGCGTGACAGCATCGTGTTCGGGTCGTTGATGCGGACATGGGGCGGGGCGACCTATGCGACGCAGAGTGGGAACGGCTGCGTCCGTCCCTGCCGGTCAGCAACGAGCATTATGGCCGTTGGCGGAATCACCGGCAGGTGATCGACGGCATTCTGCGCCGGGTGCGGACCGGGGTGCAGTGGCGTGATCCGCCGGAACCGTTCGGGCCGTGGAAGACGGTCTATGAACGGCAGCGGCTATGGTCGGCGGACGACACGTGGGAGCGTCTGCTGCAGCAGGTCCAGGCCACGGCCGATGCCGCGGGTGAGATCGACTGGGACATCGCGGTGGACTCCACCATCGTCCATGCGCATCAGCATGCGGCTGGCGCTCTCACTGACCCACCGCCGGTCCCGGCGCCAAAAGGGGCGGTACTCGCAGAACGCCAGGCCGAAACCGCATGGCAGTGCCTTTGAACCTTCCCGCGAACGCTGCCGTAGTGTCATTGATGGAGGTTCACCCCTCCAGCTCTGCGCGTTATCAAATTTACAAGAACCTGAAAAGGATGTAAATGGGCACGACTGTCACGCTCGGAAATGGCGCCACGGTGGATGAAGACGAAGTAAAGGCAATCATCTCAGCCTTCAAGCAGGTTCCCCCATTCTCCCTGATGTACCTCGCCGAAGCCGCCCAGGACAACATAAATGTCACTAATATCCCCCTAGTGGATAGGCAGAATCTCCAGAGGGTCAACCTGCTGGGCGCCGACGGACGAATGCTCCAAACAGTTCGCGACGTGACGAAATCGGCGTTGACATTCGACGACAACGCCAATTTAAGGCTTCGTGACCCACGAGCTCCGCAGTCGGCCATCGCGGCGGTTGCTGGCGCAGCTACGGCCCACCCGGTGCCCTCGAATCCGGGCCGAGCTGGAGCGTCATCCACTACTACCGCACAGCTCGATCATTCGGCAGTCCAGGGTCACCGTCGATCCAGGCCATGATCTCGCTTACTGAGCACTGTCAGTGTGGCCACTGATCGGATGGCTGGCTGGTGTTCCGCAGCGCATGAAGCTCCTGTGCCGTGGAGGAGGTGTTTCGACGTCTCAACTCATCAGCGCAGGAGCCTCCTGCCTCACTCGGCCTGCCTCACGTCCTGATCGGGTGGCACGATGCTCATCGTCGCCCTGGAGGGTGACCGTGGCTGCACGCTCCGGCCGCACCAGCGTGCTCTCTGCGTGCTGGTCTGCCAGCGCCGGCACGACCCGCTCACGCAGATCGCCGCCGGCTTCGGGATATCCGTCGGCACCGCCCACGCGAACGTCACCGCCGCGGCCGGCCGCCTCGCCCGCCGGGTCCCCGGCCTGCCGCGGCTCCTGCGGGAGACCGATCTTGAGCACGTCCTGCCCGACGGAACCCCTGCCGCGTGCGACGGCGTCGGCGACATCCGGGCCGACTTCTCCCACCAGCACCGCCGCCACGGCGTGACCGTGCAGGTCACCGCCGAATCCCGCAGGCAACCTGCCGTACACCTCGCCCGCCCTGCCCAGCCGCACCCGCGACCCGACCACAGCCCGCGCCCACCCCATCATCCGGATCTGTGAACGCCGGAGCCTGCCCGTCCCCGCACCGCGGTACCGCGACCGGTGCCGACTTGAGCACGCGGCCGCAAACCGGCAGGGCCTGCACACCGCCATCACCCGCGTCCAGACTCGTCCGGCATCGCTGAGAGGCTGCGTTCCTGGCGCCAGCGCTGATCATGCCCGGCGCTGCGTACGCCCGGTGCCTCGCACCGCGGCCTGGCGCGGCTGCGGTCGGGCCTCACCTCATGACCTGTCACGAACCGCCAACCGCGCCCCCCGGCCTCATTTGATTACAAATAAGACATCACCCGACTACGTCGAAGCCCTGGCGCAGGAGAGGGCAGTCGAATTGAACTTGACCCCAGCTGCATCCCGTAGCACTAGCGAGTCTCCGGATGAACCTGCCAGTCCCGTAGCCGCAGGTTTCCCCAGGGCGGCTCCCTTTTAACCTCATCACCAAAAGCAAAGGAGCAACAATGACAGATTATCCGAAACTCATAATGGAGTTCGAATTCGAAAGAGATTCTCAAAATAGACCCCTTATACCAGGCCGAAACCGCGATAGCGGTCTTTCACAGGTCCTGCTCGCCGCCCGGGTCGACGATCAAGGTCACGTCAGGAGAACACTTGACGAGGAGCGGGCGAATTCCCTTACCCGGCGAAGTTTTTCCGTTGTGAGATATGGCACGCAATACGCTCTGTCGCGCGACACGAGGACGGAAGGCGAGTTCAGACGCGATGAGCAGGATATCGCGGTCGCGGCCATCGTGCGTGATTATCAGTTCGAAACAGATCTTAAGGGAAGCCCTGTACTGCCAACCCAAAGCACAATTGTCAACAATATGAAATTTGGAGAGATCCTGCATAGGATGCGCTCCATCGGGGGATCTCGACCTGCTGGTGAGCTGGGTCTTGCGGCAGCTCAGGCTTTGAAGAAAAAGGGATTTGATGTCTGGGACAACGTCGGTGGCGCGAGGGCGTTGTCGCCGCACACGCCTACGACCGCAACACGGTTCACCCAGGCCGTAGGTCCGGCGAGCTCCTCCTTGCCTGGGCCCCGGCCCTCTGCTTCGGCTGGGACCGCACCGTCCGGCCCTCCCCACTCGCAATCCGTCTCCACAGTCCGGGCACAGAAGTCCAGCGCGGCGCCGACGCCGGGCGCCGGCTCATCCGGGCACGCTCCCGCGTCCCGGCCCGCCCCGACGGCCCCTGCCATCACACCTGGGAGATCGACTATGCCCAATCGCGCCGAACTTACCGCCGAAGCCCTTCGGTTGCTGAGGGGGTACATACAGGAATACAAGATAAAGCCAATTGCAGCTTCGGTTTTTTCCTCGAGAAACGGAAAGTCCTCTAATTATCTTAGCGATCAAAGGACGGACAATACGGGGGCGTGGAATAAGCTGACCCCGCGCGAGCAGCTTGAGTTCCGCATCATGTCGTCCTTGAACGGAGGGCATCTCATGAGCGCAGACCTGGTTGCTGATGAGGTCAAGCGGTTGGAGCAGCGGGTTGATGAGGTCGAAGCTGGAGTTCATGGGATCTCTCGCATGATGTATGGCCCCGTGGCGTCGGTGCCAGACCTTCGTCCCCAGTTGATGTCTCCGTATGGTTCGATCGAGCAGCACAGGGCTGCGGTACGGGTTGCTGCTGCGGCGGCGGCAATAGCTGCTGTTGCAGAACCTGTGCCCGGTCAGCCTGTGCCCGGTCAGCCTGTGCCCGGTCAGCCTGTGCCCGGTCAGCCTGTAGTGGCTTCTAGGCGGCGATAGCTGAGATTGTCCGACCGCCCGCAGTAGCGACGGCGAGGAGTGGAAGCTTGGTGGCGTCAGTCCTACGTGGTGGTGTCAGCCACGGTGTGTCCGCAGATCCAGTCCGCAGAATTGAAGGCTGGGGCTGTCAGACAGGTGTCGTTGACGACGAGGACCCATGGTCCTGGTGTTCGACCGGGACGACCGCGGAAGCCTGCGGTTGACAGTCTTGGCTTGGTCGAGTTCAAAGATTGTGGTCCGCTCGATGGAAGGATCTTCGGCGATTGACTTGATCGGGTGAAGTCGAGTTGTTCGCCGGACAGCGGACAGAAGGCCGATGGCGACGGACAGTCGTCTGATTCTGGCCGTGAACGTCTCGCCGTGGCTGAGGCAGGACAGTAACTTGTGTGCTGACCGGGCCTTTTGCCATACGTTCGGCCGGGTGGGGCAAGCACCAGCTGCACCCGGCTTTCGCCGCGTCGACCACCGTCTTCAGGCGAGCGTCGTGCTCCCGGGGGACGTAGGCGGGCAGGATCCCGAATCGGTCGCGGGCTCCGTCGGGTGGACCCGCTGGCCGCTGTGCCAGACGAGCCGGACATCGCCGCGGAGTTCGCTGATCGGGCATCCCGCGCCCTGCGCCGTCAAGATCTGCATCAGTAGACCCCACAGGGCGCCCCGCCAGAGCTGGTGCGTGCCAGGCGGCGCGGCGGGCCAGCACCTTGGCCACGGCGGCCTGTTGGCTTGTTGGCCAGGACGTTCGCCGTCGGTGATGATGCGATGGACCGTGTCCCAGCTCGGCGCCCCCTCCAGTTCTTGGTGGGCGACGATGTCCTCAGTGATCGCATCCAGGCTGGGGGCGCCCGCTGCCAGGTACACCTCGTACAGCAGTTCCTTGAGCTCGCGCAGCGCCCCCGGCCATCCCACAAGCGCTCAGTCCAACGGCCACGCCAAGCCCCGGCCTTTCGCGGCACATACGTGCCTCACGTACCCGAACTCACGTCATCCACCGAGGGCAGGGTGGCAGCCGCACCGGCTGCGGAACGGTGCCGCATGGCAAGCCGGACAGCGGGCTGAGTCACAGAACGGGGGCTCGTCGTGCCAGAGGCCGCCCGCGGTTGCGCCGGCTGGGTGCAGGCTGCAAGAGGATGGCCATCGCGTCCTCGACGCGACCGAGGTCGATGAGATACCCGGCCAGGTCAGAGCAGTTCGAGGAGGAGTGCTGTTCCAGGACGGCGACGGCTTCCTCGGTACGTCCGGCGCTGGCGAGGAGCTCGGCGATGTGCGGTGCCGCGTACCGGGTGGCGCCCTCGATATGGGAGCGGGCCTGTGCGACCGCTTCGTCGACGCCGTCGCGGGCGGCGATCAGCGGCAGCCGTAGCCAGTACAGGTCCCACTCCTCCTCGCCCCCGCGAGCGGCGGCGAGGGCATCGAGGTGTGCCAGGCCTTCCTCCGGGCGGCCCTGATCGAGGCACAGCTCGGCCAGAGCATGGAGGACCCAGTCGTACCCGTTGTGGATGTCTGCCTGGACCCGCATCACGTCGATCGCTTCGCTCCCCCGGCCGTGCCGGGCCAGAAGCTGCGCAAGCTCGAACGCCGAACATGTGCCGCCCACCGCCTCGCCGGCCTGCCGGTATGCCGCGATCGCCCCTTCCACGTCGCCGCGCTCCTCCAGCAACCGCGCGAGCTGCCGAACTGCGCTCCCAGAGTCGTCAGTCGCCGCCATGGCCCGAAGCTCGTCGAGCCGCTCGTCCCGCGCCAGGGCCGCGGCCAGCTGCTCACGGTTGCTGAGCAGGCTGATGCTGTGGGCGCGCAGCAGGGCGATCGCCTCGTCGGTGCGGCCCTGGCGCTCGCGGATCACGGCCAGGTACCCGAATGC
Source organism: Streptomyces sp. 3330 (assembly GCF_031456635.1). Lineage (NCBI taxonomy): Bacteria > Bacillati > Actinomycetota > Actinomycetes > Kitasatosporales > Streptomycetaceae > Streptomyces > Streptomyces sp. 3330. The sequence continues at coordinate 18,840 of NZ_JAVDVA010000041.1, read as the reverse complement.
CGTGTCGCGATCGCCGCCTTTGCAGCACCACGGGAAGTCGGAACACCGGTGCTCGGTCCGGGCGGCGACCAGCACGGCGGCTTCCTCGTCGCGGCCGGCGGCTCCCGAAACGTCGACCAAGATGCCGAGGGGCAGTTCACCGATGTGCCGGCGCAGCAGAGTGAACGCCTCCTCGGCACAGCCGTGCCGCGCGAGCAGGCGAGCGTTGAACTCCATCGCCATCGGATGTCCGGCCTCCATGCGGACCCGGGTCATCTCGATCGCCTCGTCGACGCGGCCCCAGCTCTCCAGCAGCTCGGCCGCGGCTGCGACAGCCGTCCACCAGCCGGTCGCCAGATACGGGTGAGCACCTCCAACGCGTCGGCTTGCCGGCCCTGCTCCCCCAGCAACTGCGCCCACGCCAGCGCGCAGAACCACTGCCCGCGTCCGGCGTACAGCTCCACCACGTCGGCGTAGCCGCGTTCGAGTAGCCGCGAGACCAGCTCGGGCGGGATGCACCCGGACCGCGTCCGGGCCCGTATTCAAGATCAGTAGCGTCCACGGCCACGCACCCTAGCGCTCGCCTCCGACACCCTCTCCGCCGTCACGGCACCTGCACTGTCACAAGATGGCAGCCCACCCGTTGCTCTGCGGCCCGGGTGGGCGTTGAACTGGACTTTGTAATCGCGGCCGAAGCGGTTGGCCTCCGCAGCGGACCCGGTCAGGCGGTGAAGCCAGAATCCGTATGCCGCCGACTCCATCTGCTCCTGCGTCAGATGCAGCTGCCACCGCCTTGCGCCCCGGTCGTACACGGCCGTACGGACTTGCTCGGCAAGGCCTGGCGCCGGCGGTGACTTCAGCTCGCCGGCCAGGCCGACGAACACCCGCAGCGCTGTCATCTGGGACGGCGCCAGCTCCACCAACTGCTCCCCCGGCCCCGGCCCCAGGGGCGTCGGAGCCGGCCGGACCCCGGCGTAGGCGAGCAGGTCGTGCCCGGCCGCCGACAAGCGGACCGCCCAGCGCACCGGACGGCCCTCCCACGCCGACAGCTCCGCACGCGTCTCCCGGTCGGCCGTCTCCACCAGCCCCTCCCCCGCCAAAGCACGCGCACTGCGCTGCGGCGACGGGGCCACGGTGTCCAGTACCCAGCCGTGCTCGGCCTCTTTCGCTGCCGCCCGGACTGCCCTGAGCGCCTCGAGCGTCCTGTCTCCCTGCACCTCGCCACCCCATACGTGTCATCGACAGCAGCCATACGGCCGGCCTTACGGCCGACACGAGCGTGCCGCACCACCCGAAAGTGCTCGAGGTGTTCGCTGTCGATCTCATGCGATCGTGTGACTTGCCCACCGCGCGGGTGAACCCCGAGCCGAACAGCCGTCACGACGCCGACCCGGCCACTACGAAGATCACCAACCGTTTGTGATCTTCGAAAGGACCCGTCTCCGTGCGCCACCCCCGCACCGCCAGCGTCATGGCCGCCGCGCTGTCCGCGCTCGCCGCCCTGCTCTCCCCCGCCGCCCACGCTGTCTCCCGCGCTCCGGCATCACACCGGCATGCCCCTGGTGACACCCTCACCCTCCCGGTCCGCGACGCCCTGGCCGCGCTCACCGTGCAGGACGAGAACCGCACCGGCTACGAACGCACCAAGTTCCGGCACTGGATCGACGCCGACCGCGACGGCTGCAGCACCCGCAACGAAGTCCTCCTGGAAGAAGCCCTCACCGCCCCCGAACAGGGAGCCAACTGCACGCTGAGCGGCGGCACCTGGTACTCGCCCTACGACGACACCGCCTTCACCCAGGCCCGCGCCCTCGACATCGACCACCTCGTCCCGCTCGCCGAATCATGGGACTCCGGCGCCTCCGCATGGACGCCAGCCGAACGCCAGGCCTACGCCAACGACCTCGACGACCCCCGCGCCCTCATCGCCGTCTCCGCCACCAGCAACCGGTCGAAAGCCGACCAGGACCCCGCCACCTGGCAGCCGCCCGCCCAGGACTACCGCTGCACGTACACCGCCGACTGGATCACCGTGAAAATCCGCTGGGGGCTTGCCGTAGACCCTGCAGAACAGGCCGTGCTCACCGAACTCCTCGACGACTGCCCAGACACGGTCATCGAAGTCGTCCGAGCCCGCTGACTCCAGCAGAAACCGCCGGCACTGTTGGTGATCCTTTCCGCCCGGGAATCGTTGGACGGACGTGAAACTGTCGCCGAACGCCATGCCCGGGGTGGAGCAGCACGCCGAGAACGCCTAGGGGGAGCCAAACAGGCCCGTCGCCGGTCGACCGGGGGCGGGCAGGCTCGAAGCACCACTTGATCACTGACGGGCACGTCACACCGCTCGCAGTCCTGCTGACCGGCGGCAACCGCAACAACGTTACCCAGCTGCTTCCGCTGCTCGACTCGATCCCGCCGGTCCCCGGCCGGGTCGGCCGGCCCCGCCGCAAGCCTTACTCGCTCTTCGCCGACCGCGGCTACGACCGCGACATCTACCGCGACCAGGTCCGGGCCCGCGGCATCGTGCCCGCGATCGCCCGCCGTGGCACCCTGCACGGCACCGGACTTGGCACCTACCGGTGCGTGGTCGAGCGGTCCTTCGCCTGGCTCCACGGGGTTCCGACGTCTTCGGATCCGCTGGGAACGCAGGGCCGACATCCACAAAGCATTTCTCAAGCCCGCCTGCCGCCTCATCACCCACCGGCCGATTCAGTCCCTGTGCTACCTGATCTCAGTACGCTGCAGGTGTGACTGCACCGGTGATCGGCAGGCCAGGGCCGCGGAGGCCGAGAGAGCTCAACAATGTCCACGAGTTCCTCGACGAGGTGAGGCTCCGCCCAGGAATGTGGGTGCGCCGTAGCTCACTTCAGCATCGGGACTCCATGCTCATCGGCTACGCAGTCGCCTCCGAGATCCATGACATCGATGAGCGTTTCGACTTCTGAAACGGCGGCCCCTTCTCCCAGTGGCTGTGGAAGTGACTGAGCATGCAGTTCCCAGCGCTCTGGGCTGGGCTGTCGAGATCGAACGAGCAGCCGAGGCAGCCGGAACTCAACCGATGGAGTTGTTCTTTTCCCTCATGGACGAGTTCCGTGGCATGGCGGGGCGCGGAGCGTAGAAGAGGGATAGTGGTCCCCGACTGGCGTCGTCGCACTTCCAGCCGAACCCTCAACTCGTCCTGCAGGTGTGCCCACAAGAAGCCATCCGCGTCATCGTGTTAGCCGCTGTAAGTGCGCCTGGGCCACCAGGGATAAGAAGGACACCCCGCGCCAGAAGGGCCGGAGTTGATCGATGCCCCGGCCCTCCTGGATCTCTGACGCCTGCAACGCTCGGCCTGTGCTGTCCGGTGCCGCTGCGACGGCCGCTACGACGCGCTGGGCGATACAAGGTGTTCGGGCGGAGCGTATTCCGACGGTTGCCATGGGGGGTGTCGGTGTGCCGTCCGGGTCCAGCCCGTGCGGCCACAGTGTTTCGAAAATCTCGTCCCTGCTGCCGTGGTCCACGGCTGCCGGAGGAGGCGCTGTGCCCCTTCGCTGTCGTCGGCTTCCTCCCGCATCATGATCAGGCGGTAGGGGGCCTCGGTGTCACGATGATCGGCGGCTTCCAGGACGAGGGGGTTTCGGCGCCTTCTCGAACAACGACGAAAAGCGAAAGCTTCTGGATGTCCTCCACCGCACCGCTGGCATGACCGCCAACCAACGCTTGGTCGTCATGCTCTACGCGATGCACCCCACCGAGCGGGCCGGCGCCGTCGTTGAGACCGGCGCCAACCTCGCCCGGCTCGTGGGCATGTCTCCGACGGTGTTCTCCCGCACCCGGCGCCAGGTCGTGGAAGCCGGGTGGCTAGAAGAATCCGAGCGGCTGGCACACATCAGCTATTACCGGCTCAGCGAGAAGTGCACCGGCGAGGACGTTGTCGTCCCTCTGCGTCGCGCAACCTGAACAGTCCCAGGGAGCAGAGCTCATGTACGTGAGGTCAATGAGCACCAATCCCGGGATTGGTGCTCATTGACCTCACGTACATGAGCTCGCGCGGGACGCAGTCGCCAGACTCGTGGTCAGTCTTTCTCGCAAGGCGTCGAGCGTTGTGGCTGGCGACAGTGCAGCCTCGACGCAGCTCTACTCTGTCTACATCGAAACGATGTACCGGTATGTCTTCTACCGGGTCGGAGGCAAAGCGACGGCCGAGGACCTGTGCAGCGAAGTCTTCGTCCGTGCGTTCGCGCACCTGCACACCTTCGCTTGGCAAGGACGGAACTTCGGCGCCTGACTGATCACCGTTGCCCGCAATCCTGTGGCCGACCACTTCGCCTCAGCGCGCTTCCGGCTTGAGATATCGACCGGCGAGCTTCTAGGCAGTAAGGAACAAGCGAAGCTCCCGAAGACATCACCATCGGCAGCCACCGCAACAGCAGCTTGGTCGAGGCGCTCGCCCGACTCCCCCGCCGCATGAGGCAGGCCGCCTGGCTATGGGCACTCGCCCCCCAGCCCGCATCGCGCAGTAGATGCATATCAGCCCTAGCACGGCGCGGGTCCATCTCTACCGGGCGCGCCAACGCCTTGCCGCCGATCCGCTCCTGGCTCAACTCGCTGGGCGCTTGGAATCCTGAACGCTCCGTCTCCAAGTTCTTCGGCTCGTGGCCCGCCTGTTGGAGATTGCTCACCCCTCAGGACCACTAGCCCCGTGGCCGTATCCTTCTCCGTCGCAGGCCCAGGCCGCCGCCAGCGCCCACTGCGCGGTGCTTCTCGTGCTGGGTGACAATCGGTTCGCGACGCGTTTTGAGTGCCGTCACACGCCTGGTTTCGCCCATATGGAGGAGGTGGGGCTCGTCGCAAGCCGAAGAAAACGGCTGTACGGCTCCTCGGCGGCCTCTCGAGAGCTCCAAGGTCCAATCACACCAGCCCTCTTACGAAAGCGCCCCAGAGGCGCCCTTCTGTGTGTCGCTTTTAGCCCACTCGTTCCATAGATTCTTTCAGGGCTCAACAAGTCTCCGCAGCTCTGCGTTCGCACGACGCCCAACTACCCGACTGTGGCCTCTGCCGGCAGAACCGCGCTCCGACGACCTGCAACTCCGGTCGAGCTCACTCCGGCTTTCTGCAACACGCTTTAGCTTGCTCTTTAACATCTGGGCCGTCGGTCAGCCGCTGAATTGGGTCGAGGTGATCTCAGGCCGCGTGGGACCATCTCAGCATGCGCCTGGTAGCTGACGGAGCCACGCCGACCTCGCGGTTGACGCTGGTCAAGGACCTCGAAACCGACGACGGGTACGCCTTCGAGCTGGAGAGCCCGTTCTTCCTGGCTGCCGGTGATCAAATCGCTTTCGAAGGCGACAGGCTTGTCGTCGTGCGGGCCAGTGGAGAGCGGCTGTCACCGGCCGGCAACTGGTCTACTCGTTGCGGGCCCGGATCCCGGCAGCGCCGGTAGAAGCCGCTCCTCGAACGGTGCGTCGTACTTGATCACCCGGTCCGGTATCCGCCGTACACGGAAGCGGCCTTCGTCTGAACATGTGCTCCGACCAAGGAACACACACGTCCAGTGCGAAGGCCGTAAGGATGAGTCTGCAGCATCACGATGCCCGGCGAGAGCCGCTGACCGAACTGTCACGCTTCCGGGGCGAGTTCTACTCCTGCCTGGCCGCCCGTTCGGACGCCCTGTTCGAGCTTGCCGACGCGGTGTTGTGCGGTGACGGACCGGTGAGATCGCTGGCCGAGCTGTCGCTGGTGGGCGAACACCGCCGCGGGCACGGAGGACTCTACGCAGCTCTCGCCCAGGGCCGGGTCGACGCGGACCGGATACGCCAGGCTCTGGCCTCCGTGCCGCTGCCGCGGGCAGTCGACGGGCGGCTGGTCCTGGCCGTCGATGTCACCTGCTGGCTGCGGCCGGACGCCCATACCTCACCGGATCGGATCCTGTGTCACACCTACGGCCGGGGCAAGGACCAGCACATCCCCGTGCCGGGCTGGCCGTACTCGATCGTCTGCGCGCTGGAGCCGGGCCGCAGCTCGTGGACCGCCCCGCTGGACGCTCTGCGCCTGGCGCCTGGGGACGACACCGCCACCGTCACCGCCCGGCAATTGCGCGATTTGGTCGAGCGGCTGATCACCGCAGGCCAGTGGCGGACCGGTGACCTGGACGTCCTGGTCATCGCGGACGCCGGATACGACGCGCCCCGCCTGGCCCACCTCCTGCGGGACCTACCGGTGCAGGTCCTGGCCCGGATGCGTTCGGACCGAGTACTACGGCGGGCCGTCCCGCCTCGGCAGCCTCACACCATGGGCCGTCCGCCGCGGCACGGCGGCGAGTTCGTCTTCGGGCCGCCCGACACCTGGGGCACCCCGGACACCGAAACCGTCACCGACACCCGCCTCTACGGAACCGCCCGAGCACGCTCGTGGGACCGGCTCCACCCCAAGCTCACCCACCGTTCTTCCTGGGCTGCGGCCGACGGCACCCTCCCGATCGTCGAGGGGACCGTGATCCGCCTGGAGATCGATCACCTGCCCAGCGGAGCGACCCCGAAGCCGGTCTGGCTGTGGTGGTCGGGCACCGACGCCGGCGAAGCCGATACGGGCCGGCTCTGGCAGGCATACTTGCGTCGCTTCGACATCGAGCACACCTTCCGCCTGTTCAAACAGACCCTCGGGTGGACCTGCCCGAAGATTCGCACCCCCGAGGCGGCCGACCGCTGGACCTGGCTGATCCTGGCGGCCTATACCCAACTGCGACTGGCCCGGCCACTGGCAGCAGACCGGCGTCGTCCGTGGGAGAGGCCCGTCTCCTCGGACAGGCTGACCCCGGCACGTGTCCGCCGCGACTTCCGGCACATCCGCCCGACGGCCGTCTGCCCGGCCGGAGCACCGAAACTCACCCGCCCCGGACCGGGACGGCCACCCGGCCGAAAGAACACCCGGCCCACCCCACGCCACGACGTCCACACCCCCCGCAAGACCGGCACCACCACGTCCCGGGCCAAGCAGTCGACCACCCCACGACCCCGCCGCACAGGTTAAAGATCAAGTTAGCCCAATTCGACGCCGAGGTCTCCCGGAAGCAGGAGTCTGTCGACGTGGGAATTCCTATGTTCCACGAGATCGCTGCTCGTGCTACCGCGGTCTCCACACCGCCGGAGCCTTTGTAAACGGCATGCCACCCATGCAGGGCAGGGCCGCTTCACCAGTAGTTCGGAGAAGCCGCCTGGAGTGCCACGACGGGCCTCCTGTGGACCCCAAGCAGCTACCTGCCCCCGGCGTCCGGCAGGGCACCGGCTGGCCACGTGAACCGGACCCCGCCCCCTTCGAGTACTACCAGCGAACCTGGAGGTCTGACCCATGCCCGACACCATCACGGCCCGCCCGTACCTGCCCGGCTCCCCGCTCGCGTTCCTGCTGGAGATGGCCGTCGACGCGTACGGTCCCAACGAGACCAAGCAGCGCAACGACGCGGAGACCGCCGCCGCCCACCACGTCTACGCCGCATACCCGCACACCCTCGCGCAGGCCGTGGAGGCCGCAGACTGGCAGGCATCGCCGGCCACGGAGCGGGGAGGCCAACACTTCAAGCCGTCGGCGGCGGCGTCGCTGGACGGCGGCCTGTGGCTGCATCACACCCTGCGCATCACCGAGCACGACGGCGCCACCGACGTCCTCACGCTGATCGTGCCGTGCACCTGCGGCCGCTACACCGACATCACGCTCGACGGCGAAGAGATGCTGCTCGAAATGCTCGCGCAATTCGCGCCGACGCACGGCCGGTCGGTACACGACGACACCACGGCCGACTGCCACAGCGTCCCGGCCGCAAGTGCGCTGGACGGCCCGCGATAGCGGGTTTTCCGAGGCGGTCGCCGCGTTGGTCGGTCGCAGGCACGACCGTAAGAAGCGGAGCTCGCCCCTCAGCACTTCTCCGTCACGAGGGGCGGGCACCCTCCAGCGTGCCAGACCTCCGACACGACTCGAATTCACACGTGATCACAGCAAGAGGCGCAACCCATTGACGCCTGGAAGCACTCGGGGTGCGACCTGCACGACCTCGAGGTCCGCCGGGCGGCCCTGTGCCCCGAGTGCGGGCCCGTCCAAGCCTGCCAGGTCTGGCGCAACCCACGCCGCCGCAAGGTCGGAGGTGGGGAGTGCAGTACGAGTACTGCTGCCCCCACCGGCAGTGCAGCACCTCCTCGTCGGCCCCGTCACCAAGCCCATCAGCAACGTCATCGAATGGTCTCTGCCCGGCCAGCGCATCGGTGACGGGCGGCCGGGCCGCGAGAAGCTGCCCCCCACTTGGACTCCACCCGCGCCCGGTCGTCGCCGCCTGCCTGGCCCGGTACGGCCACGCCCCGCAGGTATCGATCCTGCACAAGAGCACGACGGCGGTCACCACCACCAGCCCGGTCCCGGCGCTCGAACCTTCGCGGTCACAGCACTTCGGGCTGCCGTAGATGGCCCGAAAAGGTCTGTACGGCCTTCTAACGGCCGACCGCAAGGCTCAAGGTGGATCGCATTGCCGCCTCGGAGGTCGGCCGCTGGAGACCCCTTTCTGGGAGTCGCTTATATGGTGATTGCAACGCAAGCCCGGTTTGTGGCCGGCGTCGGTCAGGTGATCTATGCTCGGCTCTCCCGTTCGCATCGGCGGCAGCTGTGCGGCGCCAGTCGCGGCGAGATGGCTTTGCCCAATGAAGGTCAGGCCACGGCCGCTCTCAGCGACCCGGTCGAACCTCCGCCGCTGCCGAGGGCGTCGCCCAGGTCGACGAAGCTTCGGTTGGAACGGCGTCACAGTCGTCGTTGCCCGAAGAGAACGGTCCCGGCTGCATACCTCACTCACACGAGGCCTCGCAGTTGCTCAAGCAAGAAGCGGACGACGCCTGAGACGACTGAGCCGATCAAGACGTCTCGCAGGTCGGTGTCACGGCGACGGTTGGACCGCGGCGCGCGATGGCACGGCATGGTGGTCTCCAAAGCGGTTGAGGTGGACTGAGGCAGGCTGGCCAGCTCGCTATCCACTCTCCGTGGCTTGGGGTGCCGATCTACGAACTGCGACGCCAGGGCAACTCCTGTGCTCAACAGCGCGGTTCAAGGACGTGGAGGGTCCCTCGCGGGCACGATGATGCGATGAGACGCGACGGAGAGGTGCCCAGCGAGGGCAGAGCCTCGCGCGGGTCGAGGCTGATCGCCCGCCCGAAGCTGCCTCCAGGGCCACTGCGCGCGCTGAAAACAATGATCTACGAGACCTACGTAGACGCCGTCGCCCCCACTCTCGACGCGCTGGCGACGGCCATCGCCGCAGACGACGACCTGACGGCCAGTCCTTCCCGCGACACGATTCAGCGCGTCATCGGCGAGCCTGCCGTCCCTGCAAAACAGGCCGACGCGGTCGCGGTGGTGACCATGCTGGCCCGCATGGCCGGTGCCGACGGCCAGCAGGCTGGACACGAAGTCGCCGCCCTATGGCGGCAGATCCAACTCGCCGAGCCCCTCGGAAGGCCCGTCAGAGAGATCAACGCCTATGACCTTGAGGTCCACCACGAGATCACCTGGCGCAACGTCACAGGGCTGACGAGTTACATCAGCCGCCATCACGACCTCGGGCTGCAGCGCCGCATCACCGAGGCAGCAGGCGGATCCAGTCACCTGGTGATGCTGGTCGGCCCCTCCTCCTCGGGCAAGACCCGAGCCTGCTACGAAGCCGTGAAAGCCCTGCCCGACGACTGGCGACTGTGGCACCCCATCGATCCGGGGCGCCCACAGGCCGCCCTCGCCCACCTCGGCAGCGTCGGACCCAAAACGGTCATCTGGCTCAACGAGGCCCACCACTACCTGCTGCACCCCGACCATGGTGAACAGATCGCCGCCAGCCTGCGGACTCTCCTGACCGACACAACCCGCGGTCCCATTCTGGTTCTCGGCACCATGTGGCCGGGACCCGGATACTTCGACGAACTGCTGACCACTCCCCCACGGGCCAGCTCCGAACACGGAGATTTGACCGCCACGGCACACCAACCCAAGAGCCCTGACCTGCCGCGGACAGGCACGATATCTGCTGGCCGGGCGGATCCTGCATGTACCCACCGCCTTCACACCCCGCGAAGTCGAGGTGAGCAGGAGGTCGCACGACCCACGTCTGGCTGCAGCTGCGCACTTGGCCAAGGACGGCATGGTCACCCAATACCTGGCTGCTGGATTCGACCTCGTTGCCTCCTACACCACCGCTCTGCCTGGACAGAAGGCGCTCCTCGACGCCGCCATCGACGCGCGCGGTCTCGGCCACCCCCCGCGCTTGCCTCTCTCCTTCCTCGCTGCAGCCGCCGAGGGATACCTCACCGACACACGGAGTGGGACCTGCTGGAAGACGATTGGCTCGAGCAGGCAGTGAAACGCCTCATCAGGCCCATGACGGGCGCCCGCGGTCTCCTGCACCGCAACAAGCGGCCCCGCGGCGGTGCCCTGCCCGCAGCGCAGCCGCCGGAACCGACCTACCTGCTGGCCGACTTCCTTGTCGACTACTTCCGCACCGTCCGACAAGCGCAACCCGTCCCAGACCTCTTCTGGCAGGCAGCCGTGGAACACAGCCACGGCGAGGCGGCCCGGGCTCTCGCGTCGGCTGGACCAAGCACTGCCTTGGTATGAGCGCGCTCAGAAGTCAGGGGATGACGAAGCGGCACGCACAGCTGTCCAGAGGCTGATCCGAGCAGGCCAGCTGGACGAGACGTCGCCGTGGCTGATGCGCGCGCCCGCCCGGGCCAGGCCACAGGCCATGCGGCACACCGCCGAGACCATGGCCCAGGAAGGCCACCTCGATGAAGCGATGGCCTGGTTCGAGACCGCGGCACGAGCAGGTGACGACAGCAGCCTGGTGGCAGCAGCCGAGGCATTGGCCGACGGCGGCCGCTTGACGCAGGCTCTCCCCTGGTTCGACCAGGCTGCCGCTGCCGGCAACGAGGACGCGCTCGCCGAGGCGGCCGAGTACCTTCAGGACGCCGGCCGCGTCGATGAAGCCTTCGCCTGGGGGAAGCGAGCCGAGCGAGAAGGGCCTGGCGTAGTCAGAACGCCCTTACCCGGCATGAGCGCGCGCACCATAAAGGCAGTGAGGCCCTCTTCGCTGGTGGATGGCAGGCCGCTGTATGGCTTGAGCGCGGTGACGGGAATTCCTCACACCCTGCACGGGCCAATGGGCCTACCGGGCCTCTCGGAGAGGTTTCTGCGTGGGCGGCGCGCAGAGAGAAGAAGGACACCGACAGCTTGATGGCCAAGGCACGGCGCGCAGCGACCGACGGGCATCTGCCCGAAGCCCTCGCCTTGGCCGAACAGGCCGCAGGCGAAGGGGAAGCCAGCGCTCTGATGTGAGCCGCCCAGCGCCTTGCAGACCGCGGCGCTTGGGAGGAAGCGTTCTCCTGGTGCCAGCGTGCCGTAGCGGTGGGCAGTGAACTCGCCGCGCACCTTGCCGTGGTGAGTCTGCAAGAGCTTGGGCGGGACGCAGAGGCTGGTCAGCTTGAGCGCTACGGCTGGAGTCCGCAGGGCGGCGTCGCAGAGGCCTGGAAACTCGAGACAGCTGAATGATCTCAGAGCCTTCCGTGCGGCGAGTGAGAAACACAGCAGCAGTCACGGGAGTGCGGGGTAACGATGGGCTCGGCCAGGGGATTCACTTTGCGCCGTGCGCACTCGTGTCCTGGGGCCCGAGGTGATTACGCCGTAATCACCTCGCGGCTAGAGGATGCACCCGATCATGGATGCGCAGACCGTACGCGGAGCCACCGACACCAGAACCCCGGGGCCTCCCACACCATCGGAAGCCGAGGATCTCGGGCTACGTCCAGGCTCGTTGGCCGTCCGCAGCCCGCAGGCATTACGGAGCCACGCTGTCGGCGATGGCTCGCAGCGTCCTTCGCGATTACGGCGTAATCACTTGGTGGCGCCCGCCTCGCGTGTTGTCCCGCCTCACCGAACCTCGATAGGTCATGTGCGTGTGCGGAAAGGCAACCGCGTCCACGTGCGACACCTCAGCGCCCGACTCCGCGTGCTCCACCCCGTTCGGTGCAGCCATGCTGCCGCAGGCACACTCGGGGGCACGCGCCCTATTTCGGTGGGACGTAAAGTCGGACGGCTCCGTGCGGCGAAGACGACTCGCTTGGATGAGACAGGGCAGAGCGCTATGCGGAGCTGTGCTTGGGTGACGGTCAGGACGACTCTGATTACGCCGTAATCACCCAAGCAATCTGGCGGTCTCTCCCGACGTGGTTCTGATCGTCCCGAACCGCGTCGTTCGGGTTTCTGTCCAGCGAACTAGTCGCGCGGTTGGGTGCGCTGGGGGGCTGGATGGCTGTACCGGCTGGGGTAGATCACGCGGTGCCGTTCATCGAGCATGCGGTTGTCCGCCCGGTGATCGACGAGATCCGCAAGAGCACAGCACCTACGACAGTCCCGAGGTGAAGTGGCCCAGATGGAAGGTCACACGGTGAGATTGCCGCCGACGAAGGTACGCTCTGGCGGCGACGCCACGAGTTCGACCATGGTGCCGGCGCGGAGGTCATCGCCGATGACACGCGTGATCGCGTCGGTGAGGCCGGTGCCTAGGCGCGCGGTGATCTGGGCGGCGTCGGGGCGGTCGAAGACGCCAGCGCGGACGCCCAAGATCACCGAGGCATTTGTGTCCACGGCCGTACGACCAACTTCGATGCGACGGCGACAGCCAGCGGGTACGCCAGACCCTTGGCTGGATGCGTGGACAGCGGCAACGCAGCCTCGACGCGTTGGCTCATCGACCGGCAGTCGAACGCGTGATGGGCGATGCCGAATGTGAGTCGGGCGTGGGCGAGTAATCATGTGCGATGCCGACGGGCTCATCTGCCTCGTGGGGTGCTCGGTCATGCACGGGGAGAAGGGCCGTCAGATGCCGTTTCACAGAATGTGAATCCCCCTGTGTGAGGCACACTTTAGCGTATGGCTCGAACAGCACGTAGATCGAAGGATCCGACAAAACCGCTGCTCAGACCCCCTGTCAGGGTCCGTCGTATCGATACCGCGGCGGTCGTCGGGCAGTTGCGTAAGTTGCATGAGGAGGCCGAGGACGAGGACGTCGACCGCATGCCAGCGGATGGCGAACTGTTCGGTGCCCTCCTCTATCTCGAGGCTCGTGCCGGGGCTCTGAAGAGCGTGGCTGCACGGCGTGCATCGGCTATCGACCGCACCCGGCTGTGGGAGTACCTTCGCCAGCAAGCGGACGTCCATCAGTCCCGGGCCATTGACGACGCGCGGGCCGCAGGAGCGCAGTGGGCACAGCTTGCTTCCGCGCTTGCGGTCAACGCGCCCAGCGCTGCCTACAACAAGGCACTGAGGCTGCGCGCTGCTGTCCTGGCCAATCCCGCAGACCCGGACCTGCCCGTCCGCCGCACTCCTGAGGCGGTTCAGCTCGCCGAGCGTCAGGCGTCAGCTCAGGCGGCGGCACAACGCCGTGCGGAAGACGAAGCTTCCCGTCGGCATGCCTTGATGGCTCCCGTCGCGCATGGACTCCTCGAGCACCGGGCGGTTTGGGATGACGACGATGACGTGACGTTCTGGCTGGACCAGATCGAGGCAGTACTCCCCCACTGCGAGACGCCCACTCAGTTCGTCAGCCTCGGCATCTACGTGGAGGCCGTGGTGCGTGAGCTGAGGAAGGCCGACCGCGCAGCGCGGACGGCTGAGATGGGTGAGGGTGCGCTTGCGGCGCTGGCAGCCGCTGCAGCACTGGTCTCGGGCGGCTGACGGTGGCGGGACTGCTGGGGTGATTACGCCGTAATCACCCCAGCAGCCGGACCTACGCTTCTGCTCGCCCAGCCCGCGCTACCGGCGGGAGAGTCTGCGGGTGAGGCCCGCGGCGATGGTGGTGGCGAGGAACCATTCTGCGGCGGTGAGTGAGGCGGCGAGCCACTGCTGCCAGCCGGTGGGGTGAAAGGCGTTCTGCTGTCCGAAGTCCACGGCGGGCAGCAGCAGATCGAGGGTGTAGAGCACCGGGTTGAAGGGCGGGGCTTCTGCGGGCTTTGGCGCCGGAGGGTTGCGTATGCCGAAGGCCAGGGTGGCAGTGGTGCGCAGGATGATCAGCCACGCTGCTGCCCTGAGCGGGCGGTAGCCGTAGCCGACGGTCCAGTCCTGGAGGTAGCCCCACGTGCGCAGGCCTGCCGGCTGGCTGGAGCGGTGTCGTCGGCATCTGGCGAGGAGGACTTCGTGTGCGTCGGCGTGGCGCTCCTGGCCTGAGTGGAAGGCGGCGAGCTGTTCGAAGAGCTGGGACGAGTCATGGCGGGGGGGGTGAGCCAGGCCAGGCGGTCGCCGAAGGGTGCTGTCTCCAAGTGGGTGTAGGTGAGGCCGTCCAGGCTTGTGATGCCGGGCTACCGGGCTGGGGCGTCTGTGAGGACGTCGAGATGGGCGTGCCGGAGATCGATGGGGCCGCGGAGCTGGGATGTGCTGTCGGTGCGTACCGAGCCGGCTGGCAGGCTTCGCAGGGATAGGCCGTCGGCGATGGTTGTTCCGGCAAGGCAGAGCGTGCTGGCGATGGTGCTGTTGGTGAAGGACATGCGGCATTGGGAGACGAAGCATCGCAGCAGTCGACAGTGCCGCCGACGGTGTGCCCCAGGCGGTCAGGGTTTCGGCGCCGGGGTGTGTGCGCTGGGCGCCGGGCAGATCGAGGCTGGCCACCGATCCGGGCGTTGGAAAGGACGATGTGACCGGTGGAGGTGAGAGTTCCCCTGAAGAGGCGGCCGCTGACGTGCAGGCGTCGTGCGGAGAGGATTTCGTCTCTGGGGTGGTGCAGCGTGGCCTGCGTGAGGTCGGCGGAGCCGTCGATGTGTGCTTCTTCCAGCAGAGCGTGGCCGCGGATCGTCAGGCTGGAGCGGGCGTGCAGGTCTCCGGCGATCCGTGCCAGCGAGATGTCGAGGGCCGGCCGACCGGTGGCGCAGAGGTTGGCGTCCTGGAGGAGGAGCGGGCCTTGGACGAGTGCGCCGGCGAGCTGGGCGGTGCTTCGGCGGTGAAGCCTGCGTCGAGGGCGAGTGGCCCGTCGACGTGGAGGCGGTCCGCGTGCAGGGCGCAGCCGTGGGGGTCGTGCAGGCGGCTTCCGCTGAGGGCGCAGCAGCGGAAGATCCTGGCGTCTTGCAGCCTGAGTTGACCGTACGAGGTGAATTGTCCGGTGGCCGGTGCGTCTAGGGTGCCGCCGAAGAGCTCGTTGCCGATGGTGATTCCGTCGCCGTTGAGGGTGACGCCGGGGGAGTTGGCGATCCGGCTCCCTTCGATCACGGAGGTTCCGCCGATGCGGGCGCTCTACATGAGGGCCTCTCCGCTGATGTCGGCGTCGCGGAGAAATCAGGTCCTGGTCCACGGTGAGGCTGTGGGCCAGCACGGCAGGTGTCCCGGAGGCGTGGAGGGCGGACAGGTCGGCGGTACCGGTCACGCTGGTGCGGCTGAGGAGCGGGGTTCGGGTGCTTCGGCAGCGGAGGAGCTGAAGAGCTCCGTCGGCTCGAGCACCGTGGAGTTCGAGGCCGGGGAAGCGGTAGCTGTTGAGGTCGACGAGCCTGAAGCTGCCTCGAGCCTGGGCGCGTGTTGAGAGGAGCAGTCCTGCGGGAACAGGCTGCAGGGGACCTCGCATGCGGACAAGTCCGGTATCCCGGTCACGGTGGCGCCGCGCAGAGGAGGGGACGGGACGTATCCGGGCGGTGGTTCCCGTGCGCCCAGCAGGAGCCGGGAGATTGACGCTGGCCCGAACCTGCCGCTGGGTGGGGGAGTGCTCGGGGGAGTGGGGGCGCAGGTCGACGGTCCGCCCGTGGGGAGGCGTCCCAGAGCATCTGTTCATGCGTGAGTCGCCTCATCGGTCCGCTCTCTTCTGAGTTGCGCAGTTGCCTGCGCGGGGTTCCGTGCCTCGTTCACATCGCGTCCAGCCCTGGCACCGTTCCTGATGACCGCAGGGTGCTGCGGTCCGTGAGCGCTGCCTGCCGCCGCCCTTGAGGGCTGTGGAGCGAGAGAGGGGCAGGCGCGAGCCGCGTGGGTTGGCGGCGGGGGGCCGCGGCGGGGGTGGGAGGAGCTGCTGGGTGATTACGTCGTAATCATTTGTGGGCGGGGGAGTGGTGACGGGGGAGTGATTACGTCGTAATCACTCACTGGGCAGCTGCCTGCGCATCAACTTGGTCTAGGTAACGTGTCGCTGAGGCAGATGATCTACGACGTTAGTATGGTGTCACCATGAGCACCGCAGCCACCTCCAGCGACCGCGAGAAGGTCGTCTCCAAACTACCGGGACAGCTCCGGCAGAAACTCAAGATCAGAGCCGCGCAGCTCGGTATCGAAATCCAAAGCGCCGTCGAACAGGGCATCAAAGACTGGTGCGCCCTGGCCTCGACGCCCCCGACCGTCGACACCGCAGGCGCGGACTCCTTCTCCACCTGGATTCCGGCCGCGCAGTGGAACGAGTTCCGTGAGAGCGCCGGAGAGAGGGGCGTCTCCCTCATCCAGGGTCTGGCTCAGGCCGTTCAGCTCTGGCTCGACACCAACCCCGCCCCCGGCGTCCGGCGTCCCGCCATCACCCGCCGCATCGTGGTCTGCAACCAGAAAGGCGGAGTCGGCAAGACCGCCATCACAGCCGGGCTGGGCGAGGCACTCGCCGAAGACGCGGACTCCCTGCATCCCGTGCGGGTAGCCAAGGCCCTCACCAAGGCCCTCCGCGCCAGCGAGACGGAGGCCGGCGAAGCCGTTCTGGACGACAGCGCCCTCGACATCGAGAACCTGCCCGGGCCCGGACAGCGCGTTCTGCTCGTCGACTTCGACCCGCAGTGCCACCTCACCAACCAGCTCGGCGCCAGCCCGCTGCCGCTCAACGGCGACAGCCTCACCAATCACATGGCCGGCGACCCCAAGGGCGACCTGCGCGACCTGATCGTCGCCGTCGACGACGAAAGCTTCGACGGTCGCCTTCACCTGCTGCCCGCATGCAACGACGCCTTCCTCCTCGACGTGCGCCTGTCCGCCGTGCGCGCCCGCGAAGCTGCTCTCGAGCGGGCTCTCGCTCCGCTCGAGGGTGATTACGACGTAATCATCGTCGACTGCCCGCCGAGTCTCGGCCTCAGCATGGACGCCGCTGCCTACTACGGCCGCCGCCGTGACACTGAAAATCCAGGACAGTCCGGGGCGCTCATCGTCGTCCAAGCCGAGGACAGCTCCGCCGACGCCTACGAGCTCCTCACCACCCAGATCGAAGACCTGCGTAACGACCTCCAGATCGACATCGACTACCTCGGCATCGTCGTCAACCTCTACGACTCCCGCCGCGGCTACATCGCGACGTCGTCCTTGCAGGGCTGGGTCGACATAAAGGATCCGCGGGTAGTCGGCCTCATCGGAGACCTCAAGGAACAGAAGGAAGCAGTCCGCGTGAAGAAGCCCCTGCTGTCTTACGCGCCCAAGTCGCAGCAGGCCGTCGGCATGCGCGCACTCGCCAGGGAGGTGCTGTGAGCAAGGCCGACCAGCTGGGCAGCGGCAGGTTCGGCGGGGCAGCCCGCAGCGTCAGCGCACGCCGGCAAGCCGTCGCCGCCGCCACAGGGGTCCCGACCGACGGAGTCGCGCCTCCGACGGAACTCCCCGTCCACCGCATCAGCCCGAACCCCGACAACCCCCGTTCCAGCCTCGGTGACCTCACCGACCTCGCGGGCAGCCTCAAGACCCATGGCCAGAAGCAAGCCATCACGGTCATGAACCGGGACGCCTACATCAAGGCCAACCCCGACCGGGCAGGCGATCTCGAGCACGACGTCACCCACGTGGTCATCGACGGCAGCAGCCGGCTCGCTGCCGCCCGCGAAGCCGGACTCGCCACCCTCAAGGTCATGGTCAGTGACGAGCAAGGCGGCACCAGCGAGGAGCTCCTGGAGTCCGCCCTTGTCGCCAACATCCACCGCCAGGACCTCGAAGAGCTCGATGAAGCGCGCGCCCTGCAGAGGCTCTTGGCCATTCATGGCAGTCAGCGCGCTCTCGCCAAGCGCCTGCACCGCTCGCAGGGCTGGGTGTCGCAGCGCGTTGCCCTGCTCAACCTCACCCCCGAACTGCAGTCCCGGATCGGGCAGGAGCCCATCGACCTGCTGCGCGCCGTCGGTAACAAGCCGGCCGATCAGCAGGAGGCGGCTCTGGCGGAGCTGAAGGCGGAACGGGCCCGCAAGGAGCAGCAGCTGCGGGCAGCCGCCTCGCAGCCGGTCCGTAAGGAGGCCGTGCAGACGGCAGAGGCAGACGAGAGGTCCGAAGACAGCCCAGGCAGCGACGGCGGCGACGATCACGGCGTAATCAGCGACCGTCCAACCGACAGCCTCTCGGTCGTGCCGGCCACGCCGGCGGAAGCGGAGCAGACACACGAGGAGCCCGAATCCGGGCCGGAGTCTGATCAGGGCGTACCGGAACCGCGCAGCGCTCCAGCGGCACCGGCCAAGAAGGTGGTGGACAAGGAGGGCAGCCAGCCCCGCTCGCTGCCCTACGACGATCCGTGGTTCATCGCGCTGCACCTTGAGCGGAAGATGGAGGAGCCGGCGTTCTTCGAGTTGCTGCGCCACCTTGCCAAGGTTGGCCAAGATCGCGATCCAGTGAAGTTCGCGGAGGCGATGGCGCAGTTCACCGTTGAGCGGACGGGCTGAGCGGCCGCAGGCGCCTCCTTTGAATCCGCGATCGGAGGCGCCAAGGGTGTCGCGGGGGCCCGAGTCACGTGAAAGCCTGATGGTTGTTCAGGAACTCAGATGCGGCAGGGGAGCGGTGCGTGGCTGACGGCGACATTCCTCAGCTGACCCGGACGCACCGCGTTCTCATCGGCGTGGTCGTGACCGGCGCCGTGGTCATCGCCGGGATCGGCTTCGCCGGTTCGTACGCGGCCGT